>JBBRVU010000040.1:0-26366 GCA_038246575.1 Actinomycetes bacterium
TACGAACGGCTCCCCGAACACGCCGAGGCCATGATCAAGTGGTCCATGATCGGACTCATGACCCGCCGACTCGCACCCGCCCCTGGCCGCCGAGCCTGGCAGCCAGCTGCGGCCTCGTAGCCGCTTTCCCAACACGTTCTGAGCCCGCCGACGTCGCCGTCCTCGCGCCCTGGCGGCACGACGGCCACCCCGACCACGAGGCGGTAGGTGTGGCCGCCGCGGCTGCCGCGGGAGACCGCTTGCTGGAGTACCCGATCTGGGCCTGGCACTGGGGCACGCCGGCGTCCTTGCCGCTGCCGTGGCAACGGGCGCGGATCTGGCGCCTCGAGCCCGACCAGCTCGCCGCCAAGCGCGCGGCGATCTCGTCGTTCGTGACGCAGGTGCGGCCACTCAGCGACGGGCCCGGCCTCGGCCCGGTGCTGTCCGCGGGCTTCCTGGAGCACTTCACCCGGCCGCTGGAGGTGCTGCTGACGTGAGCCTCGACCCCGCCTACTTCCAGTCGCTGTACGCCGGCTCCGACGACCCGTGGGGTTTCCGCAGCCGCTTCTACGAGCAGCGCAAGCGGGCACTGACCCTGGCCAGCCTCCCCGCTCCGCGCTTCGGCTCGGCGTTCGAGCCCGGATGCTCCCTCGGCCTGCTCACCGCCGGGCTGGCCCGCCGTTGCGACCGGCTGCTCGCAACCGACGTGGTGCCCGACGTCGTCGCCGCTGCTCGACAGGCGGTCGCCGACCAGCCCCACGTAGGCGTGGAGGTCGCCACCGTTCCCGCGGACTGGCCGGGCGGCAGCTTCGACCTGGTCGTGCTCTCCGAGCTCGGCTATTACCTCGACGCGGGCGATCTCAGCGATCTCGTCGAGGCGGTGGAGGACTCGCTCACTCCCGACGGAGTCGTCGTGGGCTGTCACTGGCGGCACTCTGTGAAGGACTACCCGCTGACCGGCGACGACGTCCACGAGGCGCTGCTCGCGTCGGGCCGACTCGCCCCCCTCGCGCGCCACCAGGAGCGCGACTTCTGGCTCGACGTGCTGGTGCGTCCGCCCGTGCGGTCGGTGGCACAGCGCGAGGGGCTGCTCCCGTGAACGCGAGCCGACCCGTGATCGAGGCGGTCGGGATCGTCGTGCCGGCTCGCGACGAGGAAGAGCTGCTGCCCCGGTGCCTCGCGACCCTGGATGTCGCCGTGGCGCGGCTGCGCGAGGTGCGCCCGGCCCTGCAGTGCACCGTCCTGGTGGTCCTCGACGCCTGCACCGACCGCTCGGCAGAGTTCGCGGCGGCTTGCGGCACCGCCACCGTCGTCGTCGAGGTCGCCAACGTGGGAGCCGCCCGCGCGGCAGGGGTGGCCAACCTGCTGCTGCGGCGGGCCGGGCACGACCCGCATCGGCACTGGATCGCCACGACCGACGCCGACAGCGCGGTGCCCGAGTCCTGGCTCACCGCGCAGCTGGAGCTGGCCGAGCGCGGCGCCGACGCGGTCGTCGGGACGGTGGCCGTGACGGACTGGTCGGGGCGGCCGGAACGAGTCCGCACACGGTGGACGGCGATCCACCGGCCGGTCGACGGACACTCCCACGTTCACGGGGCGAACCTCGGAGTCACCGCTGCCGCGTACGCCGCCGTCGGCGGTTTCCTGCCGCTTCCGGTCGGCGAAGACGTCGCGCTCGTGCGCGCGCTGGGGCGCGGGCACCACGTCGTGCGTACGGCAGCGACGCCGGTCGCCACCAGCACGAGGCGAACCGCGCGGGCGGCCGGCGGCTTCGCGGCGTACCTCGACGGCCTCTGACCCGCAGCGGGCGGTGCACTGGGTCGGCGGCGGTGCCTTGCCGGGTCCGGGACCCCCGCATAGGCGGCATGTTTCGCGGCGGGGTGGGGTAGGGCTCGGGACACGCTGAGGGAGGTGGGGTGCGGGTGACGAGTCGTCGTGAGGAGCTGGTGGCGCGCAACGCGGCGATGCGGGCTGAGCTGGCGGAGATGATGGAAGGCCTGGACCGTCAGCAGCAGGGCCTGATCGGCCTGCAGGAGCGATTGGCGGGGCTGTCGGCGACGGCTACGTCGAGCGATGAGACGGTCACGGTCACGGTAGATGGGCGTGGCCAGCTGTCCGGGCTCGAGCTGGCGCCGTACGCGACGCGCCAATGGGAGCCGAAGGCGCTGGCTGGGCGGATCCTGGCGACGACGCGCGAGGCGGTGGAGAAGGTGACTGCGCAGGCGGCGGAGCTGGTCGGGCCCGCCTTGCCGGCGGGGCTGAGCTTCGAACAGGCGATGCGCGGCGAGCTCGACCCCACGCAGTTGCTGCCCGAGGCGATGTCGGAGCTCCGCGGGGAGAAGGGATGAGCGGCTCGTACCGGGTGGAGCCAGGGCCGCTGCGCGCGACGGCGCGCGGGTTCACCGCGGCCGGGGATCATCTGCAGACCGCCGGGAGGGCGCTGGGCGGGGCGTTGGACAGCGCCGGCCCGTGCTGGGGTGGCGACGAGGCCGGCGCGAAGTTCGCCAGCGGATACGTGCCGGCGGCAGACAACACGCGTCAGGCGATCACCGCGTTCGCCGATGCGTTGCGGGAGGTGGACCGGCAGCTGAACGTCGTCGCCGACACCTACGAGAGCGCCGACCAGGGGTGGGCGGACGGGTTCGGTGGCGGGGCCGGATGAGCATCGGGATCCCCAGCGGCTGGCTGGCTGATCCCGATCGCGGTTCGGTCGAAGTGGCCCGAAGGCGACGAGGATGCGATGCGGGCCTGCGCCGAGGCGTGGCGGACGATGAGCGGCGAGGCCGAGCAGGTCGTCGCTGAGGCTCGCAGCGCTGCGGGCCTGCCTGGGGACGGTGGACGGCGCGACCGCCGACGCCTTCGCCGCGTACGTGACCACACTCCTGGGATCCCGACAGGACCGGCATGGCTGCGCTGTCCGGCGGTGTCAGCGGACTGTTCTCGGGCGGCCTCAAGGGCGCCGCGTTCGGCATCGCCGGCAATGGCCCGGCGGCCGCGATGACCCGCGGCGGCCTGCGCGGCGTCACCGGCGGCGCCGGTGCCGCCGCCACCACCGAACTGTTGAGCACCGGGCACGTCAATCCAACCGACGTCGCCTACGGCGCGTCTTCCGGCGGCATCAGCGGCACCACCGGCGGGGTTCGCGAGCACCTCTCCGCCCCGCACACACCCCTGACCCGCACGCCGTCCAACCGGCGGGGGAGACTCCAGGTGCACCCGGCGAGGCACCTTCCCGCGGCGCCGCACCCAGCACCGGCTTCGCCGGCAGGACGGGATCCATCAGCGGCGTCCTGGACGGCTCGATCCCTGCAGGCATGGCTTCGTTGGGAGCGGCCCGGGGACCCGCTGAGGGCCCGGCGCCCCGGCACGTGGATCTGCCTCTGCAGGAATTGCCCAAGACATATCAACGCCCCTCCGGCTATCGCGCCGGAAGCACGCCCTGCTCACGAGTCTCTTTCTGTGGGGGGATGGCCAGCCGCCCGCCGTCGAAGAGCCCGACCGAGTGACGACGTGGGTGCAGGTCGTGCCGGTGGGCGATGATGAGTTCGAGTACGCGCGCAAGCACGGCGTCCAACACCTGATCGACCTGTTTGTCGAGCAGCAAGTCGATGTGTTCGATATCAACCGACCGAGTGTCGCCCCCGCGTAACGGGCTTGCGGATCCCCTGAGTTGATGCCCCACAGACGACGTGATGATGAACCCAGCCGGGTAGGACGGCGGCGTGACCGACAAGCTGTCGACGTACCGCAAGAAGCGCGACGCCCGGCGCACCCCCGAGCCGGTGCCGCCGGCCGAGCAGGTGGTGCCGGCGGGCAACGACGACACGTTCGTTGTGCAGGAGCACCACGCGCGCCGGCTGCACTGGGACTTCCGGCTCGAACGCGGTGGCGTTCTCGTGTCGTGGGCGCTGCCCAAGGGCGTGCCGGAGGATCCCGCGACCAACCATCTCGCGGTGCACACCGAGGACCACCCGCTGGGCTATGCGACGTTCGCCGGCGAGATCCCACAGGGGGAGTACGGCGGCGGCCGGGTGACGATCTGGGACAGCGGGACGTACGAGTGCGAGAAGTGGACCGACCGCGAGGTGAAGGTCGTCCTGCACGGCAGGCGGGTCACCGGACGCTACGCGCTGTTCCAGACCCGCGGGGAAGACTGGATGATCCACCGCATGGACCCGCCGGTGGACCCCGCCGCCGAGCCGCTGCCCGACCTGGTCCGCCCGATGCTGGCCACCGCCGGCCCGCTGCCGCGGCCGGAGGACGAGGCCGGCTGGGCGTTCGAGATGAAGTGGGACGGCGTTCGCGCGATCGGCTACGCCGACCGCGGCTCGTGGCGTGTCATGAGCCGCAACGACCGCGACATCACCGCCAGCTACCCGGAGCTCCGCGGGCTCACCGACGCGCTCGGCGAGCACCGCGTCGCGCTCGACGGCGAACTGGTTGCCTTCGACGAACAGGGCAGGCCGTCGTTCTCGGTGCTCCAGCAGCGGATGCACGTGCAGCGGCCCACACCGACCCTGCGCGGCCAGGTGCCGGTGACCTACCTGGTCTTCGACCTGCTCCACCTCGACGGACACCCGACGACCCGGCTGCCCTACGCCGAGCGGCGCCGGCTGCTCGAGGGGCTCGGTCTGGCCGGCGACTCGTGGCAGGTGCCGCCGCACTTCGAGGGCTCCGGCTCGGACGCGCTGCACGCGTCGGAGGGGGCCGGCCTCGAGGGTGTGGTCGCCAAGCGGCTGACATCGACCTACCACCCCGGGGCGCGTTCCACGGACTGGGTCAAGGTCAAGCACGTGCGCATGCAGGAGGTCGTCGTCGGGGGTTGGCGTCCCGGGGCCGGCAACCGGGAAGGCCGGATCGGGTCGCTGCTGCTCGGCGTGCCCGACCCGGAAGACCGTGGACTACGTTACGCCGGGCACGTCGGCACCGGCTTCACCGCTGCGGTGCTCGACGACCTGGCCCGGCGGCTCCGGCCGCTGGAGCGCCGCACCTCCCCATTTGCCGAGGAGCTGCCGCGCCGCGACGCCCGGGACGCCCGGTGGGTGACACCGCGGCTGGTCGGCGAGGTTGCGTACGGCGAGTGGACGCCCGACGGCCGGCTGCGGCATCCCTCCTGGCGCGGGCTGCGGCCGGACAAGGCGGTCGCCGAGGTCCGCGACGAGCCGTCGCCGGGCCCGTGACGGGACCGTCACCGGGAGAAATCAGGGGCGGCTCGACCAAGTGGTGGTGGGCAACGGCCTCGCGGTCTCGTAGGTTCTAGCCATGCGGCGCGCCCTGCTCCACTGGTCTGTCGGCACCGCCTGGTTGGCGGTCGCCTGGGCGGTTGCGAGCGCCGGCCTGCACGTGGGCTGGGCTTTGGGCAGCTCGTTCGGGCGCACGGCCGGCCCGGAGGCGTCCACGACGTACGAAGTAGGGCTCGCGCTCGGCTGCGTGGCAATCGGCACGCTCGCGCTGGCCCTCGCGGTCGGCGTCCGCGGCGGTCTGGGCGCGCTGGCCTACAGCGGGGCCCGGCTGGTCGGCGTCCTGCTCGCTGCGATCGGCGCCGTCGGTGTGCTCGAGGTGCTCTGGGACCTCGCCGGCGACTCGCCGGTCGGCGCCGGAGCCGCCTGGCCGCCATGGCTGCTGCTGGGCGGACTGCTCTTCCTCGGCGCCGGGCCGTGGCCGCGACCGGCGCGGCCCCGCCCGGCTGGCGATCCGCGGGCATCTGGTGCCGCACCCGGGCCGCACCACCGCGTTCGTGGCCTTCCCGGTCAGCCACGCCGGTGGGCTGCCCGCGATGTCGCGGGGCGGGTGCTCCGACCGGTGCGGCGAGGCTGACCGGTGCCTGCGCCGAGCACGCGGTGGATCGTGGTTCCGGCTCTCCTCGTCATGGTGGGTGGTCTCGTCGCCTGCACCCAAGATCCCCCGACCAGCTCGGCGACGGTGACCCGGACGACCACGCAGACGGTCACCACGAGCCCCACGGCGCCAGCCTCCAGTCCCAGTCCGACGACCGTGACCTCGACCCTTACCGCCCCCACCGCGACCCCCGTGGGGGGCTGCACCCCTGCCGGCGGCGCCGGCAGCCGGCCCGGCAAGCCCGGCACAACCGCCGTGCTGCAGCGCATCCGCGTCGGCAGCCACCCTGGCTACGACCGGGTCGTGCTGGAGTTCGATCACGGACCCGGCAAGGCGACGGTCCAAGCGGTCGACCAACTGACGCAGGACCCCTCGGGCAAGCCGGTGCAGGTGCCGGGCACCGCGTTCCTCCAGCTCTCGGTGCAGGACGCGGCCGCCCGCTACGCAGGCGGCGCCGGCGAGCCGGGCGCCGGGGTCTACCGCGGCGCCGGCGCCGTCCGGTGCACGCTCCCGCAGGTGCGCGGCGTGCGGATCGTCGGCGACGTGGAGGACGTCCTCACCGTGGGGATCGGGCTCGCCGAACCGGCGACGCCGGCCGTCACGCAGCTCAGCGGGCCGCCAAGGATCGTCCTGGACGTGCCGCAGACTGCCGGCTGAGCGCCGCGCTGCGTACGCTCGCATGGGTGAGCCCCCCACCCTCCCCGCACCCCCGGCTGGCGAGCTACGTCGAGGCGTGGCGCGACACCGTCGACCGCCTGCTCGCGCTCGGCGCAGAGCTGGCCCCGGCCGACTGGGACCGGCCCACCGACCTGCCGGGCTGGAGCGTCCGCGACGTCTACGCCCACCTCGCTGCGCTGGAGTCCGAGCTGGCAGGCGACCCACCGCCTGCGTACGACGGGCCGGCCGGCAACCTGCGGGAGGTCGGACCGCTCTGGACCCAGGCGGGCGTGGAGCAACGGTCCGACCACTCGCCGGAGGAGCTCCTCGCCGAGCTGCGCGACGCCGCCGACCGGCGTGCCTTGCAGTTGGCCGCCGAGCCGCCGCTCGACCCGACAGCACGGCCGGCGCGCACCCCCGGCGGGCTGGCCTGGGACTGGGAGACGTTGCTGCGCAACCGCGTCGTCGACGTGTGGATGCACGAGCAGGACGCGCGCCGGGCCATAGGGCGCCCGGGAGGCTGGCAGGGGCTGGGTGCTGCGGTCACCATGCGGACGTTCGCGTCGGCGCTGCCGTACGTGCTCGGCAAGCGGGTTGCCCCACCAGCCGGCACGACCGTGGTCTGGGACGTCACGGACACGTTCACCCTGGCCGTGCGGGTCGAGGACGACGGCCGCGCGGGCGCGCTGAGTGACCTGCCGGGCGCCGCAGACTCACGGTTGCGGATGGATCCGGAGGCGTTCGTCGTGCTCGCCGGTGGGCGACAGGACGCGGCGGGCGTACCGGTCGTCGTCGATGGCGACCCCGAGCTCGCGGCGCAGGTCCTCGTGGGTATGGCCGTGACGCCCTGACCTGACCGCTGCTAGGGGACGACCACGACGGGGACCGGCGAGTGCCGGAGGATGCGGGTAGCGGTCGAGCCCAGGAACACACGGGAGAGCATCGACTGCGACGAGCTCGAGCCCACCACCAGGACGTCGCCGTCGGTCCACCCCGGCTCGTCGAGAACCGCCGCCCAGGTGGGTGCCTCCGCAACGACCGACTCGGCGTCGGCCAGTGCGTCGGGACCGAGCGTGCCGAGGGCGGCGTGCGCCATCTCCCGAGCCTCCTCGCGCCAGGCGTCGACGACCTCGTCCTCGACGCGCAGGCCGACCTCGGGGGGGTACATCGTGCGAGCGCGAACCGCGAAGATCACGACCCGTAGTCGGGCCCTCATGTCCTCGGAGATCGCTGACGCCCGCTCGAGGACGGACCGGGTGGCGGCGGTGCCGTCGACGGCCACCGTGACGCGCTCGACCCGCTGGTCCGGCCGGCTTCGGTAGCCGCGCGGGGCGACGGCCACCGGGACCGGCGAGCTGTGCAGCAGCCGGTCGGTGACGCTGCCGAGCGCGACGTGACCCCAGCGCCCGTCCGCCGACGAGCCTGCCACGAGCATCCGGGCACCGTGCTCCTCGACCGCGGTGAGCAGGCCCGCCGGGCCCGATCGGGCGGTCACCACGTGGTTGGTCACCGCGATGGGAGCGGAGGCCAGCGTCTCGGCAGCCCGGGCGAGGGCATCCGCCGCCTCGTGCCGGACGTACTCGGCATATTCACGATCGATCGAGCCGGCCACCACCGCGCGCCAGCGCTCCGGGACGACACAGCACACGATCAGCGGCAGGCCGGATGACAGGCTCAGCTGCCGCGCGAGCTCGAGGCCGCCGCGCCCTCGGGCCTCGGGACCGTAGCCGACGACGATGCTCACTACTCGTCACTCCTCGGGTAGGGCTCGAGGTTGGAGTGGCTGATGCCATACGCGAAGTAGAAGCCGAGGAAGATCGCGATCCACACGGCAAACGCGATGAACGTGACCGCCGGCAGGCCGGAGACCACGATGATCGTGACGATGATCGACACGACCGGGGTGACCGGGTAGCCCGGGACCTTGAACGGGCGGTGCATGTCGGGCTCCCGACGACGCAGGACGATCACCGCGAGCGACACGACGGCGAAAGCGGACAGCGTCCCGATGCTGGTGAGGTCGGCCAGGCCCTGCAGCGGCACGACTCCGGCGAGGATCGACACCGCGGCCGCGACGATGACGGTGTTGACGACCGGGGTCACCGTGCGCGGGTTGATCCGCTTGAATATGCTCGGCACGACGCCGTCGGTGCTCATGGTGAACAGGATCCGAGTCTGCCCGTACAGCGTCACGAGCGTGACGGAGAAGATCGAGATCACCGCGCCGGCCGCGAGGATGGTGCCCGGCCAGGTCGCGCCGACGACGTCCTCGAGGATCCGCGCCAGCCCCGCTTCCTGGCCCTCGAACTTCGGCCAGGGCTGCGCGGCGACGGCGACCAGCGCCACGGCCACGTAGACCGTCGTGACGATGATCAGGGCGAGGATGATCGCCCGAGGCATGGTGCGCGTCGGGTCCTTCACCTCTTCGCCCGCGGTGGACACCGCGTCCAGGCCGATGAAGGAGAAGAAGATGCCGCCGGTGGCGGCCCAGATGCCGGCCACTCCGAACGGTGCGAAGTCGGCGAGATTGTTGCTCGACCACCCGGTGGCCCCGATCACGACGAACATCACGAGCACGCCGAGCTTGATGATGACCATGACGGCGTTGACGGTGGCCGATTCGCTGGCACCGCGGATGAGCAGCAGCATGCACAGGACGACCAGCACGATCGCCGGCACGTTGACGATCCCGCCCTCGGATGGCGCGAAGGACAGCGCGTGGGGGATCTCGAAGCCGAACAAGTTGTTCAGGAGCTCGTTGAGGTACTGCGACCAGCCGACCGCGACCGCGGCCGACGACACGCCGTACTCCAGCAGCAGGCACGCCGCGACGACCATCGCCATGACCTCGCCGATGGTCGCGTAGGCGTAGGAGTACGACGAGCCGGAGACGGGGACGGCGCCGGCCAGCTCGGCGTAACACAAGGCAGTGACCCCGGCCACCGCCGCCGCCAGCACGAACGAGATCGTGATGGACGGGCCGGCCTTCGGCACGTTGGTCGTCAGCACGAAGAAGATGCCCGTGCCGACGGTGGCGCCGACTCCGAACATCGTGAGCTGGAACAGCCCTATCGTCCGCTTGAGCCCGTGGTCCGCCCCGCCCGGGACGAGCGGTTTGCGCCGCAGCATCCGCTGACTCAGCGTCTGCGGGGCTCCCGACGGGGCTCCAGAAGCCACGGCGACCTCCTCGTGCCGCGATCGAGTCGATCTCGATCACCGAGAGGAGTCACGATGGCACAGATCGGGCTCCCCGCTCCAGTGCCCGGCGGCGATCGTGAACACGCGCTGAGGCGGCTCGGGATCGTCGTGCGGCCGCATGGCCGGTGGGAGGAGGGGCGCGCGTCGCTGGCGACCCCGGTGGCCTGCGGCTTCGGCTCGGCGTGGACCCAAGACCACGCCGCGACACCTTGCTACCTCAGCGGCGGGGTGCTCGACGAGGTGCCGCGGACTTGCCGGCGCTGAGAGCCTGGCGCTGAGGCGCCGAGCCGCTGGGCCGCCGTCGAGTCGGCCCAGCGCTCCGCACACATTTGGTGTCGAGGGGGATGCTGGGTCGCCAGTGATGCCTCTGGCGCCCCCTGCACCTCAGCAGCCCCAAATGTGGAGAGCGGCAGCGACTGCAGGTCGGCTCAGCGATCAGCTCGGCGGTCGTGGGGCCGGTCGGAGGCGCCGAGGCGGGCGAGGTAGGCGTTGTACGCAGCCAGCTCGGCGTCGCCGTCGCGGTCGGCCTGCCGATCGTGGCGGCGCGCCTCCCGGCTGTCGTCGCGGATCCACGCCAGCAGCACCATGATCGCGAGGATCAGGGTGGGCAGCTCGCCGAAACCCCAGGCGATCGCGCCGCCCTGCTGCTGGTCGGCCAGCAGGTCGGTGCGGTAGGGCCGCTGCAGCGCGGTGAACCAGTCCGGCGCCAGCAGGGTGTTTCCGCCCATGATCGCGACGCCGAAGAACGCGTGAAAGGACATCACCGCGAACAGCAGCACGAGCCGGAGCACGTACGGCGGCCGGCGCGGCCCCGGGTCGGGCCCGGCCAGCACCCACGCGAAGAGATAGCCCACGGCGAGGAAGTGCGCGGTCATGAGCACGTGACCGGTGTGGCTGCGCAGAGCCCACTCGAACCAGCCGGTCCAGTAGAAGGCGACGAGGCTCCCGGCGAAAAGCGCGCCGGCCACGACCGGGTGCGAGAGCACCTGCAGGTAGCGCGAGTGCAGCACCACCAGCAGCCACTCCCGCGGGCCGCGGGTGCCGTCGGCGCGGGAACTGAGGGTACGCAACGCCAGCGTGACCGGCGCAGCCAGCACCAGCAGCAGCGGGATGGCCATCGACAGCAGCATGTGCCCGACCATGTGCGTGCTGAACAGCACGCGGCTGTAGACGCCCGTGGCGCCGCTCGTCGCCCATACCAGCAGCGCCGAGCCGGCCAGCCAGCACACCGTGCGCACGAGCGGCCAGCGATCGCCGCGCCGGCGCAGCCGACGCACGCCCGCCAGGTAGAGCCCGCTGCTGACCACCGCCACCAGCGCCCAGAGCAGGTCCAGCCGCCACTGGGTGAGCCAGGTCGACCAGGTCGGGTCGGGCGGGAGCGGGTACCAGAGCAGCCCCAACGAACCGGTCTGCGGGACGGCGTCGACCGGGGGCGCGCTGCGGGACAGGGCAACACCCAACCCGATCGCGACCGCCATCACCACGACCTCCACCGCGGCGAGGCTGGCGAAGGCCCGGCCGCCACCCGTTCCCTCGATGCGCGGCAGCACGCGGCGCCGGTGGCCCCACCCGGCCGCGCCGAGTGCCACCAGCGCGAGCACCTTGGCCAGCACGAGCGCGCCGTATCCCGTGGCCAGCGCCGACACCGTCCGCAGGCTCACGACGGCGAACGCCGCGCCGGAGACGGCGACCCCGGCGTACGCCCACCCGGCCATGGTCGAGAAGCGGCGCGCGGCCACGGCGAGGTCCGGACGGGACATCCGTGGGGCCAGTCCCACCAGCGCCGCCAGTCCCCCGGCCCACACCGACACCGCGAGCAGGTGGATGCCCAGCGCGCTGACCGCGGTGTCGTGGGCGTCGGCCCCGGCCGCGTGCCCGGTCGCGGCCAGTGGCAGCAGGCCGAGCAGCGCGGCGACCGCCCCGACCGCGGCGCCGGCGACGCCGGAGACCGTCGCGGCCAGCACCGCGACGACGCTGGCCGAGAGCATGACGAGCAGCCAGGCGCGGCCAAGGTCGAGCTCGCGCAGGAACGCAGTCAGCTGGTCGAGGAAGCCGGCGGTGCCGAGCGGTACGCCGGCGACGTCGGCGTACGTCAGCGTCGCGACTGTCGCCGCAGCGGCCACCCACACGACGGCCGACCACAGCGCGGCACGGGTGGCGCGCAGCGCCGGGCCGGACAGTCGCGTACGCCCTCCGGGCAGCACCACGGCGGCAAGCACGAGCAGCCCGACCGTCACCGCGGCGGCTCCGTCGTGCACCACGAGCGCGGCGGGCAGCGCCCAGTGCACGAAGGCACCGGCGTCCGGCAGGCCGGCCGGGGCCGCGACCACCGCCGACCCCACGACCAAGCCGACCGCCAGTGCGGCCAGCGCTGCTGCGGCGGCGACCGCCCCGACGACCAGCGGCCGCGGCGTGCGGACTTCGGTCGCTCGCGCGGCCGCCGTCGTGGTCACTCCTCGCGCCTGCGTCGCACCGCACCGCGCCAGGCGACGGCGGCGAACAGGCCGACGGCGGCCAGCAGTCCCAGCGTCACCAGCAGCAGCGTGGTCCCCCAGCGCGATCCCTCGTCGGACTCAGCCGCCACGGGCGTCGTCGTGGCGGCGGCGGACGGCTGCGCGCTCGGGGGCGCCGTCACTGTCGGCGACGCAGCTGCGGCGCCGCGTACCGTGAAGGTCCAGGTGCCCGAGACGGGATGCCCGTCCTGCGAGACCACGCGGTAGGCCGCCTGGTAGCGGCCGGCAGCGGCGGCCTCGATCGGCACGGTCACCGTGGTGCCGTCGATCTTCGGCGCGCCGGCCACCTGCCTCCCCCCAGGCGCGATGACCCGCACCGCCACCAGCCCGGGGCGGGGCGGCTCGGACAGCTCGAGGCGCACCGTCGTCGTCGCGCTCGCCACCGCGGTGCCGTCGGCCGGGACCAGCCTGAGCACGGCGTCATGGGCGGCGGCGGTCGGGGCCGGCCCGACCAGCAGGGCCACCCCCGCCACCACGACGGCGACCAGCGGTAGGGACAGCGACCTCAGAACGACGGCGGCGCGACTCACGCGGCCGCCGGCGGGGCGGTGCATCGGGTACTCCTCTGCGAGGGCTGCGACGGACCGCGATCGACGTCCACGGCGCTCGCGGCGGCTCCTGCCACAGTAAGCGACCCGCGACGCCACTGGCGCGCCCGGGAGTCGGGCGGCCACGGGCCCGGCCCCCCTCACTTGACCGAGCCGGCCATCACACCCTGCACGAAGTAGCGCTGGAACGCGAAGAACACGATCAGCGGCACCACGAGCGAAAGGAAGGCGCCGCTGGAGAGCAGGTCGATGTTGGCGCCGAACTGGCGTACCTGCGACTGCAGTGCCACCGTGAGCGGCGCGGCGTCGGACGAGGCGAATACCAGCGCGATCAGCAGGTCGTTCCATACCCACAGGAACTGGAAGATGCCGAGGGAGGCGATCGCCGGAAGGCCCAGTGGAAGCACCACCTTGCGGAAGATGGTCCACTCGCTGCCACCGTCCATCCGGGCCGCCTCGAGCAGGTCGCGCGGGATGCCGGCGAAGAAGTTGCGCAGCAGGAAGACCGCGAACGGCAGCCCGAACGCGACGTGGAAGAGCACCACCGACAGCCGGCTGCCAAATATGTGCAGCACGCCGTAGAGCTCGGCCACCGGGATCAGGGCGACCTGCACCGGCACGACGAGCAGCCCCACCACCACGATGAACAGCCAGTCGCGGCCGGGGAAGTCGAGCCAGGCGAAGGCGTAGGCCGCGAGCGAGGCGATGACGATGACCAGAACGGTCGCCGGCACGGTGATGTAGATCGTGTTGAGGAACGAGTGGGTGATCGCCCCGTTGTTGAGCAGGCCACGGTAGTTCTCGAGGGTCAGCTGCGCCGGCGCCGTCAGTGCGGTCCACCAGCCGCTGGTGTTGTTCTCGGCTTCGCCGCGCAGCGAGGCGATGAGCAGGCCGAACGTCGGCACCAGCCAGAAGATCGCTACGCAGACCAGCAGCAGCTGCGCAAGCCCTCCGCCGACCCTGCCCAGCACCTGGGCCACCGGGCCGCGGTGGATAGCGCCTCCCCCGCCATCGAGCGCGGGGCCGGCGTCGAGGACAGCTCGCCCGCTCACCGGTCCTCCTCCCGCCGGAACCGCCTGATGTTGAACAGCATCGCGGGCAGCACGAGCACGAACAGGAAGATGCCCAGGGCGCTGCCGAGCCCCTGGTTGTTGCCGCCGCCGAAGGACACCAGCCACATCTGCAGCGCCAGGACGTTGGCCTCCGGCTGCACCGACCCCGGCGCGATGATGTAGACGAGGTCGAAAATCTTCAGCACGTTGATGACCAGCGTGACGAAGACGACGAGCAGCACCGGCGACAGCAAGGGCATCGTCACCCGGCGGAACACCTGCCACTCGGTTCCGCCGTCCACCCGGGCCGCCTCGAGCGCCTCCCGCGGGATCGCTGACAACCCCGCCGCGATGAGCACCATCGCGAAACCCGCCCACATCCATACGTACGCGCTGATGATCGCCGGCGTCACTAGGTTCGGCCCCAGCCAGGTCACCCCGTTGAACGGCTCGGCGAAGTTCGACGCCGGGAGCCGGATCGTGTACGAGCCGGGCGCCAGTCCGCTGAACGAGAACGTCCCGTTCGCCGCGGTCTTCGCCGTCTCGACCACGGACCCGTTGCGGACCGCCTGTACGGTTATGCCCGGCATACCCCGCTCGTCCGGGTCGATCGCACCCGCCGTGCCGCCACCGCCAGTGGCAAAGTCCAGCCAGACCACGCCGTCGATCCGGTCGGCGCTCGGTCGCGGTGCCACGGCCGGTTCGGCATCGCCCGGCAGCTTGTTGGGTACGAAGCCGATGAGCGGCAGGGCGACGGAACCACCCGGTGACACGGCCACTCTCGTCTGGAACCCGGCCGGGCTGGACGGCAACGCCTGCGGGTCGCGTGGTCGGGCGCCGGGGTACTGCGAGGCGCTGGAGAAGGTGTCGTGGACGCCGACGAGAATGGCGTTGGCCACACCCTTGTCCGGGTCCTGCTGGTAGACCAGCCGGAAGATGATGCCGGCAGCGAGGAACGAGATCGCCATCGGCATGAAGATGACCAGCTTGAACGCGGTGCGCCAGCGCACCCGCTCGGTGAGCACTGCGAAGATGAGGCCGAGCGCGGTGACCACCGTAGGCGCCACGACCACCCAGATCACGTTGTTGCGGATGGCCCGGAACGTCTCCGGGTCGGTGAACATCGTGACGTAGTTGCCCAGCCCGACGAACGCGGAGCCGCCCGCGCTGAACAGGCTGCGGACCAACGAGTAGCCGATCGGGTAGAGCATCAGCACCGCGAGCACGATGACTGCGGGCAGCAGGAACCCGACCGCGGTCGCGGGCTTGCCGCGCTCGCCGCTGCTGCCCCGGGTCTCCGCCGCGGCGGGCGGGGACCCGGGGCTGCCGGGCATGTCGAGCGGTGCGCTCATGTCGCCACCTGCCCGTGTGTCGTGCTCACGCGCGCGGCGCCTCCGTCACTGCCTGTAGATCACACTGCCTGTAGATCACACCGCCGGCAGGTCACTGCGCGTAGTCCTTGGCCGCGTCCGCCTCCAGCGCCTTCATCGCACCCTCGACGTCCTGGGGGTCGCGCAGGAAGTCGGTGAGGTCCTTCCACTCCCCAGCGCCCTTGGTGCCACCGAATGCGGGCGGCGCCTGGTCGGACATGTCGAAGCGGAACGAGTCGCCCGCCCCGATGAGCGCCTTGGCGACGTCGCGCGAGGTGTCGTCGGGGTAGACGTCGTAGGAGACGTTCTTATTCGGCGAGGTGAACCCACCGGCCCTGACCCAGATCTCGGCCGCCTGCGGGCTGGCGAGGTAGCGCAGCAGCGCCATCGCGCCCGGGTTGTCCTTGAACGCCACCGCGACGTCACCACCGCCCACCACGGACGGCTGGGAGCCGACCGCGGGGAACGGGAAGAACCTGGCATCGGTGCCGAGCTTGGCCTTCGTGGAACTGGTGATGACACCGGCGACGAAGTCGCCCTCGTAGACCAAGGCCGCCTTCGGTGGGTTGGAGAACACCTTGGTCACCGAGGTCGGGAAGTCGGTCTGCAGCGCACCGCTGTTGCCGCCGGCGAGCAGCTTCGGGTCGCCCCAGATCTGGGCGAGCGTCTGCAGGGCCTTCTGCACCGACGGGTCGGTCCACTTGATCTCGTGCTTGGTGAGCTTGTCGTACATCTGCGGGCCGGCCTGGCTGAGGTAGACGTTCTCGAACCAGTCGGTGAGTGTCCAGCCGTCGGCCCCGCCCACGGAGACCGGCTCTTGCCCTGCGTCGGAGAGGGTCTGGGCGGCCTTGACAAACTCGTCCCAGGTCTTCGGCGGCTGGACGCCGGCCGCCTCGAAGGAGTGGACGTTGTACCAGACCGTCGACTTGTTGGACGCCTTGAACCAGACGCCGTAGAGCTTGCCGTCGACGCTGCCGAGGTCCTTCCACACCGGAGAGTAGTTCTCGTCGACGGCCGCGGACACGTCGCTGTCCAACGGCTGAAGGGCGCCGCTGGACACGAACTGGTTCATCAGTCCGGGCTGCGGCAGGACCGCGACGTCGGGTGGGCTGCCGCCCTTGACCCGCGGCGTGAGGACGCTGGCGATCTGGTCACCGGTCGAGGTGTAGTTCACCGTCGCGCCGGTCTCGTCCTCGAAGGCCGAGAGCACGTTCTGGAAGTTCTTCTGCTCGTCGCCGGTCCACACCGCGGCCACCTCGAGCGTGGTCCCCTTGAGGTCGGGCAGGGCGGCGCCGCTCGCGCCGCTGGTCGCACCCGTTGTGGGCGAGGCGGCACTGGTGTTGCCCGCCGACGAGCCGGAACTACCGCAGGCGCTCGCGGCGAGGACGACCCCCGCCGTCAGCGCCGTGAGTTGCAGCGTTCTCTTCATGATGCTTCCTTCCTCATCTCGGTGTTCTCGCCAGCCAACTTCGTGGGTACGGCGTCGTCACGGGCATCCCGCTCCAGGGAGCGCCCGTCGTCGGGGTCGAACCAGTGCAGTCGGGCGGTGTCGACCGAGATCCGCACCGGCTGGTCCACCCGGGCCCGGGTGCGCGGGCTGCATCGGGCGACGACTACGGCCCGGTGGTCGCCACCGCCGACCAGCCCGGCCGGTGGCGCCTCGTCCGGCCCGGCCTCGGCCGTGTCCTCGCTGCTCACCCGGTCCGTGGCCACCCCGAAGTGCACCATGACGTCGGAGCCCATGGCCTCCACCAGCTCAGCGGTCGAGGTGAGCACGTTGCGCTCGGCGCCGGTGACCTCGGCGTCGTCCATGTCCTCGGGACGGATGCCCACGACCAGCTCCCGGCCGAGCCGCCCCGGCAGCCCAGGGTGCTCGGCGAGGACCTCCCCGGGGACCTCGAGGCGGTTCTCGCCCAGGGTGAGGACGAGCCGGTCGGCGTCGCGGTCGAGCTGGCCGTGGAGCAGGTTCATCGCCGGCGACCCGATGAAGCCGGCGACGAACAGGTTAAGCGGGTGGTCGTAGAGTGTCTGCGGGTGGTCGACCTGCTGCAGCAGGCCCTTGCTCATCACTGCGACCCGGTCGCCGAGCGTCATCGCCTCGGTCTGGTCGTGGGTGACGTAGATGGTGGTGACGCCCAGGTCCCGCTGCAGCCGCGCGATCTCGGCCCGCATCTGCACCCGCAGCTTGGCGTCGAGGTTGGACAGCGGCTCGTCCATGAGGAACGCCTGTGGCTCCCGGACGATGGCGCGGCCCATCGCCACCCGCTGCCGCTGGCCCCCGGACAGGTTGCGCGGCTTGCGGTCGAGGTGGTCCTCAAGGCCGAGGATCTCCGCCGCCCGGCGCACTCGTGCCTTGATCTCCTGCTTGGGCATCTTGCGCAGCTGCAGCCCGAACGCGATGTTGTCGCGTACCGACAGGTGCGGATAGAGCGCGTAACTCTGGAACACCATCGCCACGTCCCGGTCCCTCGACGGTACCCGGTTGACCACCCGGTCGCCGATGGCGACCGTGCCCTCACTGATCTCCTCCAGCCCGGCAACCATCCGCAGGGCGGTGGTCTTTCCGCACCCGGATGGCCCGACGAGCACGAGGAACTCCCCCTCGTGCACCCACAGGTTGAGATCGGTAACGGCGCGTGTGCCGTCGGCATAGATCTTGCCGACCCCGTCGAGCTTGACCTCGGCCACCTCACCTCCACCGCTGTCGCTGCCGATTCCGTGCAGACCCGCGGGCACGTCGCAACCTGCGCCGTGTGCCGGCGCCTCCCTGTCTACCAACGCGTGAGCCGTTCCCACACTCTAGAAGCCAGAAAGTCCCCGGATTGTGATCCACCCCGCCCGGCGGCAGCCCGCCCTCAGCCGCCGGCCGCCACGTGCCGGCGCGACTGCACGATGCGGAACCGGCCGGAGACATAGGCGCCGTCGGTGTAGGCCGCGTTGGCCGCCGGGTTGGCCCCCGTGCCGTGGAAGTCGGAGAAGGCCGCGCTCTGGTTGACGTACACGCCACCGGTGAGGTTCTCCGACAGCGCGACACCGGCGTCCAGCGCCGCCTCCCGCGCCGCCTCGAGCACGTCCGCCGACGACGCGTAGACCGAGGCGGTCATCGCGCCGTGGGCGCGCACGGTGTCCCGGAAGCGGCGCAGGGACTCCTCGGTGGAGCCGGTGGCGATGAGGTAGGCCACCGGACCGAAGCACTCCTGCGCGTACGCGTCGGGGTCGGCGTCCGCATCGAGAGCGAGCACGAGCGGCGTGCGCACCCGGGCGTCCGGCCAGGCCGGGTGGGTGACCTCGCGGCTCGCGACCAGGACCCGGTGTTGTCCGGCGCCGGCCGCGTCGAGCCGCTCCAGGACGCCGTCGTTGACGACTGCGCCGAGCAGCTCCACGGCACGGGCGTCGTCGCCCACGAGCTTGTCGAGGGCTGTCCCGATCCCGGCGCCTACCTCGTCGAAGGACTTGTGGCCCTCGTCGGTGTCGACGCCGTCGCGGGGGACGAAGACGTTCTGCGGGGCCGTGCACATCTGGCCGGTGTAGAGGGCGAAGGAGAAGGCGAGGTTGGCGCACATGCCGGCGAAGTCGTCCGTGGAGTCGACGACGACGGTGTTGACGCCGGCCTTCTCGGTGTAGACCGTTGCCTGGCGGGCGTGCTCCTCCAGCCAGGTGCCGAACGCCGTCGAGCCGGTGAAGTCGATGAGGCGCACCTCCGGGCGCACGGCCAGCAGCCCGGCCAGCCGGTCCTCCGGGGCCTCCGCGGCCAGCGTCACGAGGTCGGGGTCGTATCCGGCCTCGTCAAGGACCTCGCGCGCCACCTCGACCGTGATCGCGAGAGGCAGGACGGCGCGGGGGTGCGGCTTGACCACGACCGGGTTGCCGGTGGCGAGGCTGGCGAACAGCCCGGGCCAGGAGTTCCAGGTCGGGAAGGTGTTGCAGCCGATGACGAGCGCGACGCCGGCCGGTACGACGGTGAACGTCTTCTCCATCCGCAACGGCTCGCCCCGGGCCGGCTTCTCCCAGGCGGCCGTCGCCGGAGTACGGGTCTGCTCGTCGTAGCCGGCGGCGACCGCCTCCAGGGCCCGGTCGAGCGCGTGGGTCCCCCCGGCCTGGAAGGCCATGACGAAGGCCTGCCCAGACGTGTGCATGACCGCGTTGGCGAGCTCGAACACCCGCGAGTGCAGCCGGGCGAGCACCTCGACGCACACCGCGGCGCGGGCTTGGGGGCCGGCGTCACGCCAGGCGCGCATCCCGCGGGTGGCCGCGGCCAGCAGCGTGTCGATGGCGGCGTCGGTGGGCGGGACGTGCGGGTACGTGGTGCCGAGCTCCGGCCCGTACGGGCTCCGCTCGGTCGCCACGCGGCCCTCCGCGCCCGGGGTCTCCAGCGGGAAGTCGGCGCCCATCCACATCTCGTACGCCGCCTTGCCGTCCGCCGCGGCGGTCTCGCCGTAGACCCGTGGGCTCGGTGACTCAGGGTAGAAACTCGCGTAGCCGCGGGTGCGCAGGGCGGACACCGCCGCCTCAAGAGTGTCGCGGTGCCGGTCGACCAGCTGTGCCCGTGCCGATGTGTCAGTCGTCGTCGTCATGACGGGCAGCCTGTCACATCGCCGGACGTGGTCGGCAGGTCCGGATGGCACTCAGCGGGCGGGCTTGACCGCCTGCAGTGTGTAGGTGTGCGGCAGCCGCCAAGGGCGGTCGGCCAGGCGCCACTCGTGGGGCTGCCCGGGCTCCATGAGCCCGGGCAGCGCGTCCCACGGCACGGTGTCGTGCTCGACCAGCATGGTGAGCTGCATTCCGGCGTCGAGCACAGCGGTGACGATCTCGCCGAGGCCGTGGTTCCACACGTGGGTGACGGTGTTGGCGAAGACCTGGTCAGTCGCGACGTACGTGCCGGGCTCGTCCCACACCGTCGGCTCGGGACGCTCGACGTACGGGTGCTCGATCACCAGCAGCCCGTCGGGCCGGGAGTCCTCGAGCGACCACAGCACCGGGTGGCCCTCGCGGAGGAACAGCCGCCCGCCCGGGCGGAGCAGGCCGGCGACCGTGTCGGCCCAGCGCCGGATGTCGGGCAGCCAGCACAGCGCCCCGATCCCGGTGAAGACGAGGTCGAACCGCTCGCGGCCCAGCGCGGCCGGAGCGGCGTAGACGTCGGACTGCACGAAGTCCACGTCTGCGCCGGCGGCCGCGGCGAGGCGCCGGGCCTGCTCCAGCGAGGCCGCCGAGAAGTCGAGGCCGGTCATCCGGGCGCCGAGCCGGGCCAGCGACACCGTGTCGGTGCCGATGTGGCACTGCAGGTGCACGCCGTCGAGGCCGTCGACACTGCCGAGGCGCGGCAGGTCGAAGCGCACGATGTCGCTGAGGTGTCGAGGGTCGTCGGCGAAACGCTGGAACCCGTAGTCCGTCGACTCTGCGTGCGCGGGAGCCCGCTCGTCCCAGTTGGCGCGGTTGACGCTGCGATAGTCGGCAGTGTCCGCGGCCTCGTCGGTGGGCTGTGTCACCCGGCCGAGCCTGCCACTACGGTCGGGCGCCATGAGCGCACCCCGACCCCCGGAGCCGGACTTCCGCGTCAACCCGCCGTTCGAGGCCGACGAGCGGACGATGCTCGACGCCTGGCTGGACTACCACCGCGGCACGCTGCCGTGGAAGTGCGACGGGCTGTCGGACGCCGAGCTGAAGGCGCGGTCGGCGCCGCCGTCGGGCCTGACGCTGCTCGGGCTGGTCCGGCACATGACCGAGGTGGAGCGCTCGTGGTTCCGGCAGCGCTTCGCCCGCGAGGACGTCCCCGACGCCTACTGCAGCGAGGAGTTCCCCGACGGCGACTTCGACCTGGTGGACGGCGCCGACGTGGCCGCCGACCTCGCGTCGTACCGGTCAGAGCTCGACGCCTGCCGCGCCGCCGTCGTCGGCCGGTCACTCGAGGAGGGCTTCGACCACTCCCGGCATGGGCGGGTCTCGCTGCGGTGGATCTACGTCCACATGATCGAGGAGTACGCCCGGCACAACGGCCACGCCGACCTGCTGCGCGAGCGAATCGACGGCGCCACCGGCGATTGAGCGCTGCCCTCCGTCGCCCGTCGCGGTCGCCCCCGATGTGTCAGGGCGTGACGCGGCCCCAGCCACGCCACAGCCTGACAGACGGACGGCGTTGCGCAGGTGTCAGGGCGTGACGCGGCTGGGACCCCGCCAGAGCCTGACTGACCCGGAGGGAACCCGCCGGACTCAGCCGGGCGGCGTGGCGCGCGCCACCAGAGCCACGACGTCGAGGCGGGGTGGCAGCGTGCCATGCATCCCGGATGTCCCGGCGACGCCGCCCGGCTCGCCGACACCGAGCCGGCTCGCGCAGAAGGCGTCTGCCACCGCGGGCGGCGCATGCTCCACCAGCAGCGCCGCCTGCAGGCAGCGCGCCAGCAGGGACGCCAGCGTGCGCGCCCGGAGCTCGAGGTCCTCCGCGCGGCGGATCAGGTCGAGGACCGCCGTGACCGCCGTACGCAGCCGTGGCTCGGCGTCCGCGGCCGGCTCCACCTCCGCCTGCCACGCCTCGACGCTGTCCGGGGCCGTGCGCAACGCGCGCAGCACGTCGAGGGCGTTGACGTTGCCCGACCCTTCCCAGATCGAGTTCAACGGGGACTCCCGGAACAGCAGCGGCAGCACCGACTCCTCGACGTAGCCGTTGCCGCCAAGGCACTCGAGCGCCTCGGCCACCGCGGCCGGAGTGCGCTTGCACACCTCGAGCTTGGCGGCCGGCAAGGCGATCCGCAGCAGGTCGTCCTCGCCGGCGTCGCGAGCAGCGGCCAGCCGCATCCCAAGCGCGGTCGCCGCCTCGGCCTCGACGGCCAGGTCGGCGAGCACCACCTGCATGAGCGGCTGGTCGGCGAGCCGGCGGCCGAACGCGCTGCGGTGCGTGGCGTGCCAGGCGGCCTCGGCGACGGCGCGGCGCACCAGCGCCGCCGAGCCGAGCACGCAGTCCAGCCGGGTGGCGGCCACCATCTCGATGATGGTGCGTACGCCGTGCCCCTCCTCCCCGAGCCGCCGCGCGTGCGTGCCGTCGAAGGTGACCTCCGCGGAGGCGTTGGAGCGGTTTCCGAGCTTGTCCTTGAGCCGCTCGATGCGAAATGCGCTCGGCCCGCCATCCACGGCGAGCCGTTCGACGAGGAAGCAGGTGAGCCCGTCCGGCGCCTGGGCGAGGACGAGGAAGACGTCGCCCATGGGCGCGGACATGAACCACTTGGCGCCGTGCAGGACGTATCCACCTGCGTCATCGACAGCGGTCGCCCGAGTGGTGTTGGTACGGACGTCGGAGCCGCCCTGTCGCTCGGTCATCCCCATCCCGGCCAGCGCGCCGGCCTTGTCCGCGCCCGGGCGGTGGGACGGGTCATACGCGCGCGCCGCGAGCCGCGGCTCCCAGATGCTCGCGAGCGCAGGATCGGCCCGCAGCGCCGGCACCGCGGCGTACGTCATCGACACCGGGCAGCCGTGGCCCGGCTCGAGCTGCGACCACAGGTGGAAGCCGGCGGCCCGCCGCAGGTGGGCGTGCGGGCCGACCTCGCACCACGGCGCCGCATGCAGCCCGTACCTCGTCGCCTGCTCGAGCAGCCAGTGGTAGGAGGGGTGGAAGTCGACCCGGTCCACCCGCTCCCCCGTGCGGTCGTGGGTGCGGAGCAGCGGCGGGTGGGCGTTCGCGAGCCGGGCGTGTTCCTGTGCCCGCGCCGAGCCGGCCGCTCGGGCCAGGTCGCCGAGGTCGGCCACGAGGCCCGCCCCGCCGAGCCGCGGCAGCGTCGCGGTCAGCGCCGGGTCATCGGCGAGCAGGTCGCGGTCGGCAAGCGGCGGCACCTGGTTGTCGGTGCCCTTCGGCGGCATGGCTCGACGGTACGGCGTCGCCGGCGCCCCGTACCGGCTGTGCCAGGATCGCCGGGTGAGCTTCCCGACGCCCGGACCGGACACGACGGTCGCCGTGGTCGGCGCCGGCACCATGGGAGCCGGCATCGCCGAGGTGGCGGCGCGGGCCGGCCACGACGTACGCCTGCACGACGCGGCGCCGGGGGCCGCGGCGCGCGGGGCGGAGGCCGTCCGGCGCCGGCTGGCCCGCGACGTGGAGCGCGGCCGCGCCAGCGCCGTGGAGGCCGCCGCGGTCGGCGACCGGCTGCAGTCCGTCGAGGGCATCGAGCAGCTCGCCGGCTGTGGGGTGGTCGTCGAGGCGGTGGTGGAGGACCTGGCGGTCAAGCGGGCGCTGTTCGCGGACCTGGAACGGGTGTGTGGGCCCGCAGCGCTGCTGGCCACCAACACCTCCTCCATCTCGATCACCCGGGTCGCAGCCGGGCTGGACCGCCCGCAGCGCGTCATCGGGCTGCACTTCTTCAACCCGGCGGCGCGGATGCGCCTGGTCGAGGTGGTGCGTGGCGAGGACACCGAGTCGGACGTGGTGGACGCTGCGACCGAGCTGGCCCGCGCCTGGGGCAAGACGCCGGTGCGGTGCACGTCCACGCCGGGGTTCGTCGTCAACCGGGTCGCGCGGCCGTTCTACGGAGAGGCGCAGCGCCTGGTGGAGGAGCGCGTCGCCGACCCGGCCACGATCGACGCGGTCTTGCGCGAGGCCGGCGGCTTCCCGATGGGCCCGTTCGAGCTCACCGACCTGGTCGGCCAGGACGTCAACCTCGCCGTGTCGCGTTCGGTGTGGGAGCAGACGTTCCACGACCCGCGGTACGCCCCCACCGTGCTGCAGCAGCGCCTGGTCGACGCCGGCCGGCTCGGGCGCAAGACCGGGCGCGGGTTCTACGCGTACGGAGCCGACGGTCGACCGGTCGACGCCGCACCGCGCACCGAGCCCCGCCGGCTTGCGCCTGCCCGGGTCGGGCTGACCAGCCGCGACGGCGCGGACGGGTTCGACGTGATGCGCCCGTTTCTCGAGCGCATCACGAAAGCCGGCGTCGACGTGGTCGCCCACGAGGCGAGCGACGAGGACGACGACTTCGAGGTGGTGGGCATCGGTCTGCCCGGCGGCGCAACGCTGCTGGAGACCTACGGCCCCGCGGCCTCGGAGTGCTGGGGCGGCGGCGCGGCGGTGGTCCTGCTCGACTGGGCGCACGACGCGACGACCTGCACGCGGGTCGCGCTGCAGCCGTCCGCCGACTGCCCGGACGAGTCGCTGACGGCCGCCGTCGGGCTGTGCCAGGCAGCAGGTGCCGCGGTCAGCGTCGTCGGGGAGTCGCCGGGCGGCATCGTGGCCCGCACCGTCGCGATGCTCGTCAACGAGGCCGTCGAGCTCGTCACTCGCGGCGAAGCCAGCGCCGAGGACGTCGACGTGGCGATGCTGCTCGGCACCGGCTATCCCTCCGGCCCACTGGAGTGGGGCGACCGCGAGGGGGTCGAGGTGCCGTTCATCCTCGAGCGGCTGCACGAAGCGTTCCCCAGCGGGCGCTACCGGGTGAGCCCCACGTTCGCCCGGCTCGAGGCGGCAGGACTGCGGCTCCGTGAGCTCTGACCCCCAGCTGGGCTCCGACCCCCAGGAGCTGGCCGTCCGGGCGATCGACGCGATGTGGTCGGCCGACACCGCCTCGCGTGCGCTGGGGATGGAGGTGGTGGAGGTTCGCCCCGGCTACGGACGGGTCACCATGACCGTTCGTCCCGACATGGTCAACGGGCACGACATCGCCCATGGCGGCCTGGTCTTCGCGCTCGCGGACTCGGCGTTCGCGGTGGCCTGCAACTCGCACAACCGCTCGACCGTCGCGCAGTCCTGCGACGTCGTGTTCGTCGCGCCGGCCCGCCTCGGCGACGAGCTCGTGGCCGAGGCCGTCGAGCGCGGACGCTGGGGCCGCAACGGCATCACCGACGTCACCGTCACCCGCGCCGTCGACGGCATCGTCGTCGCGGAGTTCCGCGGCCGCTCGCGCGAGGTGCCCGGGACGCTGGTCGAGGACAGCAACGGCTGACTCATCAACCGTGTCCCTCCTCGTTGGCATCGTGGGCAGCTTGGGCGCGCGAGGCACCCGTCAGTAGGCCAAGACGCTCTCACTCACACCCGCGAACGAGCTATCGTCGCTGCGACGAATCGGAGGTGAAAGGTGGTCTACCCAACGGATGTCGCTGCCGCACTCAGCGGCGCGTCGATCCGCCAACTCGCGTACTGGCGTTCCGCCCGCGCCGGCGCGGCGCTGCTGAAGCCCGATTCGTACGAGCCGCGCGTGCGGGTCGCCTACTCGTTCAAGGACATCGTGGCATTGCGGACGATCGTTTTCCTGCGTTCGTTGGGCGTTCCTCTCCAGCGTGTGCGCAAGGCGGCCGACGGCCTCCGGTCGCTCGGCGAGCTGGAACACCTGTCGCAATACGTCCTGGTCCCCCTCGGGCGCGACGTGGTGTGGCGGATGTCCAGTCATGAGGCGGTCGCGCTGACCGGCGACGCAGCCGGGCAGCAGATCATTGCCCAGATGGTCGACATCCTGGGTGGTTTCGCGAGTGGGGACGGCCGCCGAGTCGTCCCGCTTCTCGAACCGGCACCGGGCATCCAAGTGGACCGCGAGATCCGAGGCGGCTATCCCGTGGTAGCCGGCACACGGGTGCCATACGACCTCGTGGCGACCCTCGTTGACGACGGAGTGCCACCAGAGGAGGTGTCCGGGTACTACCCCTCGGTCAGTGCCGACGGCGCCTGTGGTGCCCGGGAGTTCGCGCGGATCGTCGACAGCTACCGGCATGCGGCGATGGCCGCGTGATCGCCCTCTGATCTGACGTGCGACTCCTGCTGGACGAAGGCGTCCCCGTCCAACTGATCGAACCACTGCGACGGCTCCTTCCCGGGCACGAGGTGGACCACCTCGAGGCGCTGGGCTGGAAGGGCAAGAAGGATCGCTTCCTGCTCCGCGGCGCGGCACGGCGCGGCTACGACGCACTGCTCACCAACGACAGCAACCAACTCGACGACCCAGACGAGTGCCGAGCCATCCGCGAGTCCGCCATGCACCACGTTCGCTATCCGGTGAGCGACGGCCTCAACGGCCTTGCGCTGGCCATGGGCGCTGTGCTGGCTGCGATCCGACCGCTGCTTGCCGAGCTTGACGTCGCGCGAGGACAGCGCCTAGCCCACGCCTAGCCCCAATACCGTTCAGTTAAGATGCCAACGGTGTAGTTTGGTGGCATGCCGCGTGCTGGATGGAAGAAGCCGGAGACCGAGCGTCGCTTGTCGGATCTTGTGTCGGTGGGGGTGCTGACGCGGGTGTTCCCGCCGGA
>JBBRVU010000041.1:0-26144 GCA_038246575.1 Actinomycetes bacterium
CGACCTCGCCGAGCCGTGGGCCGACGCTCCGCTGGTCCTCGCCAACCGGGGGGCCTCCGGCATCGACGGCACCATGTCGACTGCGGTCGGCGCCGCGTTGGCGCATCAGGCCCGGGCGGACGGCGACGAGCGCCCCGCGTATGCGCTGGTCGGCGACCTGACCTTCCTGCACGACAGCACCGGTCTGGTGATCGGTCCCGAAGAGCCGCGACCGGACCTCACGATCGTGGTGGTCAACGACGACGGCGGCGGACTGTTCGCCCAGCTCGAGCAGGGAGCGCCGGAGCACGCCGAGTCCTTCGAGCGGGTGTTCGCCACCGCGCACGGAGTCGACCTCAAGGCGGTCTGCGCGGCCAGCTCCACGGCGTACGACCGGGTGGACTCCGTCGAAGGCCTGCGCAAGGCACTAGGCCCGCCCGACGGGCTGCGGGTCATCGAGGTCCGCACCGACCGGACCCGCACCCGCGACCTGCACGCGATGCTGCGTGCAGCGGTCAGCGGCGCACCCGGCTAGCGCCCGGCGGAACCTTCAAGCGCGTCGCGCACCGGGACCAGCTTCGTCTGCGCCTCCAGCACCTCGGCGTCGGCGTCGGAGTCGGCTACGATTCCGCAACCGGCGAAGAGCCGGGCCGAGCGACCCGAGAGCTGTGCACAACGAAGCGCGATGCACCACTCGCCGTCGCCCGTCGCGTCGACCCAACCGACAGGGCCGGTGTAGCGGCCGCGGTCCATGTCCTCCAGGTCGGTGATGCAGTCCAGGGCGACCGCCGTCGGCGTCCCGCCAACGGCCGCTGTCGGATGCAGCTCGCCAAGCAGGTCGAGCACGTCCGACGCATCGGTGAGCGAGGCCGTCACGTCGGTCGCCAGGTGGGTGACGTTGGACAGCTCCAGCGCCACCGGGGTCGCCGGCACGGCGAGGTCGGTGACGTGACCGGTCAACGCCGTGACCAACGAGTCCACGGCGTATCGGTGCTCCTCCTGGTCTTTGGCCGAGTGCAGCAGCGCCTCGACCCGGGCCGCGTCGTCGGCGGCATCGCCACCGCGCGCCGTGGTGCCGGCCAGCACCCGCGAGGTGACCTGGCCGCCGTTGAGGCGCACCAGCAGCTCGGGTGTCGCGC
The DNA here is from genome assembly GCA_038246575.1 of Actinomycetes bacterium. Classification (GTDB taxonomy): domain Bacteria; phylum Actinomycetota; class Actinomycetes; order JACCUZ01; family JACCUZ01; genus JACCUZ01. The sequence continues at coordinate 1,119 of JBBRVU010000041.1, forward strand.
CGACGAGCCCGTCGACGGCGAAGGTCCAGCAGCCGGGGTTCGCCGCCGCTAGCCCACCCAGCACGAACCGGGCGTCGATGTCCTCCTCGGCGACGGCCAGCAGGTCGTGGGCGAGCACCACCTTGGCCAGCTCACCGGTGCGGATCCGCGCCACCGCGCGCTCGACGGCGGTGCGGAAGGTCGTCACCGGAGCCTGGCCGTGCGCGTAGCGAAGCTCGCCGGGTGGCCGCACCGGCTCGGGGGAGGACAACCTGGGCGGCTCGCCCACCGTCGTACGCCACGAGGTGCCGCCGCTGCGCCCGAGCACGACCTCGGGCAGCACGAGGACGGACGTCTCGTCGGGAGAGAAGGAGAACGACCCGAACAGCAGCGGTCCGCTGCCGCGCACGGCCACGTCGTCCTGGACGGTCAGCGTGGCCAGCAGGTCACGCCACCAGGCCCGGGCCACGGCGAACCGGTCCGGGCCGCGGACCTCCAGCCGCGCTGCCTCGCCCCAGCCGACGACGCCCTCGCCGTCGCGCACCCAGGCCAGGGCGCCGCGGGCGGCAGGCAGGCGGTGCAGCAGCGGGCCGACGAGGTCGACGTGCTGGGTGCGCACCTCGCGCGTGGTCCGTGCAGCACCGACGGCACCGACGGCATCGACGGCATCGACGGCATCGACGGCGTCAGCGGCGTCGTGCGGGCCCGCGTCCATGGCTGACGAGGGTACGTGGGTGCTCCCATCGGGGGTTGCGCGCGTGGCGCCACCAGCGGCAGCGACACTTGACCCGTGACAGGTTCCCGGGCCGACCTGGCCAAGACGCCGGGCGAGGTGGCCGCCATGTTCGACGGCGTCGCCGAGCGCTACGACCTCACCAACGACGTGCTGTCTCTCGGTCAGACCCGGCTGTGGCGGCGGGCGGTGGCCCGGGCGGTCGACGCGCAGGCCGGCCAGCGGGTGCTCGACCTCGCCGCGGGCACCGGGTCATCGTCCCTGCCGTTCGCGGCCGCGGGTGCCCACGTCGTCGCCTGTGACTTCTCCATCGGCATGGTCACCGTGGGCAAGCGGACCCACCCCGAGCTCGCCCTCGTGGCCGGTGACGCGCTGCGGCTGCCGTTCGCCGACGAGACGTTCGACGCCGTCACGATGTCCTTCGGGCTGCGCAACGTCCACGATGTCGACGCGGCGCTGGCCGAGCTGGCCAGGGTGACCCGGCCCGGTGGGCGGCTGGTGGTGTGCGAGTTCAGCCACCCGACCTGGGCACCGTTCCGCGCGGTCTACAGCGGCTACCTGATGGCCGCGCTGCCGAAGGTGGCCCGGAGGGTGTCGAGCAACCCCGATGCGTACGTCTATCTCGCCGAGTCCATCCGGGCCTGGCCGGACCAGGAGGCCCTGGCCGACAAGATCGGCGGTGCCGGCTGGTCGGACGTGGCCTGGACCGACCTGACGTACGGCATCGTCGCGCTGCACCGGGCCCGGCGGGCCTGAGTGTCCCTGTCCTGAGCGGGTTTCGCGGCGGCCCCATCGGCTAAGGGTCAATCGGGTCCGGGGACAGCCCGGCCGACGATGGGAGCCACGATGGGCAACGACGACAAGGCCTCGAACAAGATGGACGAGGTCACCGGCAAGGCCAAGGAGAAGATCGGCTCCGCCACCGGCAACGAGAGCCTCGAGGCCGAGGGCGAGAAGGACCAGAGCAAGGCCAACCTCAAGCAGGCCGGCGAGAACGTCAAGGACGCCTTCAAGTAGGCCGGATTCTCCAGCCTCAGGAGAAGAGTCTGACCCGAGGGGCCTGTCCGATGGACGGGCCCCTCGGCATGCTCGGGGGAGCATGCGTAGACTCGTCGCAAATGTTCGTGAATTGATTCACAAGCGCAGCTGGGAGCGTGTGATGACTCAGGCCGGGCGCCGGGTGGACGCCGACGTGATCGTCGTCGGCGCGGGCCCAGGAGGCTCCACCACGGCCTATCATCTCGCCCGCACCGGGCTCTCGGTCGCGCTGGTCGAGAAGACGGCCTTCCCGCGGGAGAAGGTCTGCGGTGACGGCCTCACGCCACGGGCGGTCAAGTCGCTGGTGGCGATGGGCCTGGACACCAGCGAGTCGGCCGGCTGGATGCATAACAAGGGCCTGCGGATCATCGGCGGCGGCATGCGCCTGGAGATCCCGTGGCCGGAGCTGTCGAGCTATCCCGCGTACGGGCTGGTCCGCCCTCGCACCGACTTCGATGACCTGCTCGCTCGGCAGGCGGTCAAGGCGGGTGCCGTGCTGCATGAGCGCTCCGCGGTCACCGGCCCGATCCTGGACGAGCGATCGGGCCGAATCTCCGGTGTCACCGCGAAGACCGACGACGGCGAGGTCACCTTCCACGCCCCGGTCGTGGTGGCCGCCGACGGGAACTCCAGCCGGCTGGCGCTGTCGATGGGGCTGCAGAAGCGTGACGACCGCCCGATGGGTGTCGCGGTGCGCACCTACTACCGCAGTCCCCGCCACGCCGACGACTGGCTCGAGTCCTGGCTGGAGCTGTGGGACAAGAACGAGCAGACCGGTCGCGACCGGTTGCTGCCTGGCTACGGCTGGGTTTTCGGGGTCGGCGACGGCACCTCGAACGTCGGGCTGGGGATCCTCAACACCAGCACGGCCTTCGGCCAGGTCGACTACAAGGACCTGCTGCGCCGCTGGCTCGACCAGACACCGGAGGAGTGGGGCTTCCGCGAGGTGAACCGCACCCAGCCGGTGCGCGGCGCAGCGCTGCCGATGGGCTTCAACCGGCAGCCGCACTACACCAACGGCCTGATGCTGGTTGGCGACAGCGGCGGGATGGTCAACCCCTTCAACGGCGAGGGCATCGCCTACGCCATGGAGTCCGGCGAGATCGCCGCCGAGGTCCTCGCACAGGCACTGGCCCGACCGACCGCCGACGGGCGGGAGCGCGCTCTGCACGCCTACCCGGAGGTGCTCAAGTCGACCTACGGCGGCTACTACACGGTGGGCCGCATGTTCGTGAAGGCGATCGGGGACGACCGGGTGATGAAGCTGGCCACCCGGCACGGCCTCCCGCACCCGCTCCTGATGCGCTTCGTGCTCAAGCTGATGGCCAACCTCACGGACCCGCGTGGCGGGGACGCCATGGACAAGGTGATCAACGCTTTGTCTCGACTCGCTCCGGCGGCGTAGGCGATGCGCATCTGGTCACAGGAGACCGCGCTGTCGAACGCCGGGGACCTCGCTCCTAGGATGAAAAACCCGGTCACGCGCCGGGCGCGACGGATACGACCGGAAGGGGTGAGCCCGGCGGCGTGACCATGAACTCCTACGTCCCGATTCTCGTGCTCGGCGCGCTTGCGCTGGGCTTCGCCATGTTCTCGATCGGCGCCGGCCATCTCACCGGGCCTCGCCGCTTCAACCGGGCCAAGCTCGACTCGTACGAGTGCGGCATCGAGCCGACGCCGCAGCCGGCCGGCGGTGGTCGCTTCCCGGTGAAGTACTACCTGACCGCGATGCTCTTCATCGTCTTCGACATCGAGATCGTGTTCCTCTACCCGTGGGCGGTCTCGTTCGACGCGCTCGGGATCTTCGGCCTGGTCGAGATGGGCCTGTTCATCCTCACCTTGCTTGCCGTGTACGCCTACGTCTGGCGCCGCGGCGGGCTCGAGTGGGACTGACCTGACATGACTGCCGGGGTTGTCGATCGCGAGGAGGTGACGGACTGATGGGTATCGAGGAGAAGCTCCCCAGCGGGATCATGCTGACCACGGTCGAGCAGTTGGCCGGGTACATGCGCAAGAGCTCACTGTGGCCGGCGACATTCGGCCTGGCCTGCTGCGCCATCGAGATGATGGCCGTCGGGACTCCCCGCTACGACCTCGCCCGGTTCGGCATGGAGGTCTTTCGTGCCTCGCCGCGCCAGGCCGACCTGATGATCGTGGCGGGGCGCGTGAGCCAGAAGATGGCCCCGGTGCTGCGCCAGATCTATGACCAGATGCCGAACCCGAAGTGGGTGCTGTCGATGGGCGTCTGCGCCAGCAGCGGCGGCATGTTCAACAACTACGCCATCGTTCAGGGCGTCGACCACGTCGTGCCCGTCGACATCTACCTGCCCGGCTGCCCGCCGCGACCGGAGATGCTGATGGACGCGATCCTCAAGCTGCACGAGCAGATCAGCAAAGAGCCGCTCGGGGTCAACCGCACCAAGGCAGTGCACGAGGCCGAGCAGACCGCTCTCGCAGCGACGCCGACCTCCCAGCAGCGGGGGCTGCTGCGGTGACCGAGATCAACCGGACCGGCCCCGACGAGGACGTCACCCATGCGCCCGCGACCGGCGGCGAGATCGTCGAGGTGCGCACCGGCATGTTCGGAGCAGAGGGCACCGGTGACACGTCCGGCTACGGCGGGCTCGTCCGCCCGGTGCAGCTCCCCGGCGCCACCCCGGCTCCTTACGGTGGCTGGTTCGACGAGGTTGCCGCGCACCTGGCGCGCGCTGTGCCGACCTACGAGCAGGCCGTCGAGATGGTCGTCGTGCATCGCGACGAGATGACCCTGCACGTGCGCCGCGAGGACCTGGTGGACGTCATCCAAGCGTTGCGGGACGACCCGGCGCTGCGGTTCGAGATGTGCATGGGTGTCTCCGGTGTGCACTTCCCGGAGCAGGCGGGCCGCGAGCTGCACGCCGTATACCCGCTGCTGTCGGTCACCCACAACCGGCGGATCCGCGTCGAGGTGACCTGTCCCGACGCCGACCCGCACATCCCGTCGATCACCGCGATCCACCCGGGCAACAACTGGCACGAGCGCGAGACCTACGACTTCTTCGGGATCATCTTCGACGGGCACCCGGCACTGACCCGGATCGAGATGCCCGACGACTGGCCGGGCCACCCGCAGCGCAAGGACTACCCGCTGGGCGGCATCCCGGTCGAGTACAAGGGCGCTCAGATCCCGCCCCCGGACGAGCGGAGGTCCTACTCGTGACCGACACCCACGTTCCTGCCGACGGCACGTCGCGGGAGACCACCGAGGGCACCGTGTACACGGTGACCGGCCAGGACTGGGACACACTGACGGCCGGGTTGGGCGACTCCGAGCAGGAGCGCATCGTCGTCAACATGGGGCCGCAGCACCCGTCGACGCACGGCGTGCTCCGGCTCATCCTCGAGCTCGAGGGCGAGACGGTGACCGACTGCCGCCTCGGCATCGGCTATCTGCACACCGGCATCGAGAAGAACTGCGAGTACCGCACCTGGACCCAGGGCGTCACCTTCGTGACGCGGATGGACTATCTCGCCCCGCTCTTCAACGAGTACGCCTACGTCCGAGGGGTCGAGCGGCTGCTCGGCGTCGAGGACCAGATCCCCGAGCGCGCCAACGTGATCCGAGTCATGCTCATGGAGCTCAACCGGATCTCCTCGCACCTGGTCGCGATCGCGACCGGTGGCATGGAGCTGGGCGCCCTCACCGCGATGACCTTCGGGTTCCGTGAGCGCGAGCTGGTCCTTGACATCTTCGAGATGATCACCGGGCTGCGGATGAACCACGCCTACATCCGTCCGGGTGGCGTCTCGCAGGACCTGCCGCCCGGCGCCGTCGACCGGATCCGCGACCTGCTGGCGCTGCTTCCGAAACGGCTCGCTGACACCGAGAACCTGTTGGTGGGCAACAAGATCTGGATGGAGCGGACGGCCGGGGTCGGTTACCTCGATCTCACCGGCTGCACGGCCCTCGGCATCACCGGCCCGATCCTGCGGGCAACGGGGTTGCCCCATGACCTGCGCAAGTCCCAGCCGTACGCCGGCTACGAGACCTACGAGTTCGACGTGCAGACCCAGACGACCTGCGACGCCTACGGGCGCTTCCTCATCCGCATCGGTGAGATGAAGGAGTCACTGAAGATCGTCGAGCAGTGTCTCGACCGGCTGCAGCCCGGCCCGGTGATGATCGAGGACAAGAAGATCGCCTGGCCTGCACAGCTGGCGCTCGGCTCGGACGGGCTCGGCAACTCCCTCGACCACATCCGCCACATCATGGGCGAGTCGATGGAGGCTCTCATCCACCACTTCAAGCTGGTGACCGAGGGTTTCCGGGTGCCCCCGGGTCAGGTCTACTCCGCGATCGAGTCGCCGCGCGGCGAGCTGGGCGTGCACCTGGTCAGCGACGGTGGCACCCGCCCCTACCGGGTGCACTTCCGGGACCCGTCGTTCAACAACCTGCAGTCGGCACCGGCGATGAGCGAGGGGAGCATGGTCGCCGACCTCATCGCTGCTGTGGCCTCGATCGACCCGGTGATGGGAGGGGTGGATCGATGAGCGTGGACGCGGGCTTCGCCAGCGACGTGCGCACCCGTCTCGTTGCCCACGCTGCGGAGATCATCGCGAGATATCCACGCAGCCGCTCGGCCCTGCTGCCGATGCTGCATCTCATGCAGGCCGAGGAGGGCTACGTCAGCCCGCACGGCATCGAGCTCTGCGCCGAGCTGCTCGAGATCACCTCCGCCGAGGTGGCCGCGGTCGCGACGTTCTACACGATGTACAAGCGCCGCCCCAACGGTGAGTACAGCGTCGGGGTGTGCACGAACACCCTGTGCGCGGTCCTCGGCGGGGACGAGATCTTCGCGACGTTGAAGAAGCACCTGGGCGTCGGCCACGACGAGACGACTGCCGACGGTGCCGTCACCCTCGAGCATCTCGAGTGCAACGCGGCCTGCGACTACGCGCCGGTGATGATGGTCAATTGGGAGTTCTTCGACAACCAGACCCCGGAGTCCGCGGTCGCGCTCGTTGACGACCTGCGCGCCGGTACGACGCCGACCCCCACCCGGGGCGCGTCGCTGTGTACCTTCAAGCAGGTCTCCCGGGTGCTCGCCGGGTTCACCGACGGTCGGGCAGACGAGGGTCCCGCTGCCGGGGGTCCCACGCTCGCCGGTTTGCGGATCGCGCGGGAACAGGAGGCGGACGTCGGGCAGCGCCGACCGGGATCCGCGTCGGGGCGGAGCTCCGGCGGTGCCACCGACGCCGGTATCGGCTACGGCAAGGACGGCGGCCCCTCGGAGAGCGACGCGCCCGCCCAGACCGCCGAGTCCGACCCGGCCAACGACACGCCGCCGGCCCGCGACACCGGCGGACCTGGAAAGAAGGGCACGCAGTGAGCATCTCGCTGACCCCGGTGCTGTCCCGCACCTGGGATGTGGACCGTTCGTGGACCCGCGAGGTCTACGAGGAGCACGACGGCTACGCCGGGCTGCGGGCGGCGCTGGAGAAGGCGCCCGAGGACGTCACGGCGCTCGTGAAGGCGTCCGAGCTGCGCGGCCGAGGCGGAGCAGGTTTCCCCACCGGCATGAAGTGGGGCTTCATCCCGCAGGGCGGCGACAAGCCCATCTACCTCGTCGTCAACGCCGACGAGTCGGAGCCGGGCACCTGCAAGGACATCCCGCTGATGATGGCCAATCCGCACGAGCTGGTGGAGGGCGTGATCATCGCGTCCTACGCCATCCGTGCGGCGCACGCGTTCATCTACGTGCGCGGCGAGGTGGTCCACGTGCTGCGCCGGGTGCAGAACGCCGTCGCGGAGGCCTATGCCGCAGGGTATCTTGGCGCGGACATCCTCGGCTCGGGCTACGACCTCGAGCTCACCGTCCACGCTGGCGCGGGGGCGTACATCTGCGGCGAGGAGACGGCGCTGCTGGACTCGCTGGAGGGCATGCGGGGACAGCCGCGACTGCGGCCGCCGTTCCCGGCGGTTGCCGGCCTCTATGCCTCGCCGACCGTCATCAACAACGTCGAGTCCATCGCGAGCGTCCCGTCGATCCTGCGCAACGGCGCCAAGTGGTTCTCCTCGATGGGCACGCAGAACGACGACCCGAAGCTGCGGTCGAAGGGCATGACGCTCTACTCACTCTCGGGTCACGTCACGACACCGGGGCAGTACGAGGCTCCGATGGGCGTCACGCTGCGCGAGCTGCTCGACCTGTCCGGCGGTGTGCGTGAGGGTCACGAGCTGAAGTTCTGGACTCCGGGCGGATCGTCGACGCCGCTGCTGACCGCTGAGCACCTCGACGTCCCGCTGTCCTACGAGGGCATCGCCGGCGCCGGGTCCATGCTCGGCACCAAGGCTTTGCAGGTGTTCGACGAGACGACCTGCGTCGTGCGCTGCGTGCTGCGCTGGACGGAGTTCTACGCCCACGAGTCGTGCGGGAAGTGCACACCGTGCCGCGAGGGCACGTACTGGCTGGTCCAGATCCTGCGCCGGCTCGAGGCAGGCGCGGGCGAGCCGGCCGATCTCGAGGAGGACCTCGACAAGCTGCTCGACATCAGCGACAACATCCTGGGCCGATCGTTCTGCGCCCTGGCCGACGGGGCAGTCAGCCCGATCACCTCGTCGTTGGAGTACTTCCGCGACGAGTACGTTGCCCACTTCACCGAGAACGGCTGCCCGTTCGACCCCGCGGCCGCCACAGTCTTCGGTGCGCCTGCCACGCCCGCCACGACAGGAGCCCGCTCCCGATGACGGTCACCGCCAGCTCCGGCGCGAGCGGCGCGAGCGGCGCCACCGGCGCCACCGGCGCCGACGTGCAGCCGCGTAGCGACCTCCTCACGATCACCATCGACGGCATCGATATCCGGGTGCCCAAGGGCACCCTGGTGATCCGGGCCGCTGAGATGATCGGCATCCAGATCCCGCGGTTCTGTGACCACCCGCTGCTCGACCCGGTCGGTGCCTGCCGCCAGTGCCTGGTCGCGGTGGAAGGTCAGGGAAAGCCGCTCGCGTCGTGCACCACGACGGTCTCCGACGGAATGGTCGTCGAGACCCAGTTGACGTCCCCGGTCGCCGACAAGGCGCAGAAGGGGATCATGGAGCTGCTGCTCATCAACCACCCCCTCGACTGTCCGGTGTGTGACAAGGGCGGCGAGTGCCCGCTGCAGAACCAGGCCATGAGCAACGGTCGTGGTGAGAGCCGGTTCGGCGGGGTCAAGCGCACGTACCCCAAGCCCATCAACATCTCCTCACAGGTCCTGCTCGACCGCGAGCGGTGTGTCCTGTGCGCACGGTGCACCCGGTTCTCGTCGCAGATCGCCGGTGACCCGTTCATCGAGATGCTCGAGCGCGGTGCACTGCAGCAGGTGGGGATCTACGAGTCCGAGCCCTTCGAGTCCTACTTCTCCGGCAACACGGTGCAGATCTGCCCGGTCGGGGCTCTGACCGGCGCTGCCTACCGCTTCCGGTCCCGGCCGTTCGACCTTGTGTCCTCGCCAGGGGTGTGCGAGCACTGCGCGTCGGGGTGCGCGATCCGCACCGACCACCGCCGCGGCAAGGTGCTGCGCCGGCTGGCAGGCGACGACCCCGCTGTCAACGAGGAGTGGAACTGCGACAAGGGCCGCTGGGCGTTCCAGTACGCGACCGCGCAGGACCGGCTGACCTCGCCCATGGTGCGTGACGAGTCCGGTGAGCTCGTCGCGACGTCGTGGGCCGACGCGCTCGACGTGGCGGCCCGCGGCCTGTCCGCGAGCCGCGGTGCGACCGGTGTGCTGGTCGGCGGCCGGGTCACGGTCGAGGACGCCTACGCGTACGCGAAGTTCGCCCGGGTGGCGCTGGCCACCAACGACGTGGACTTCCGGGCCCGCCCGCACTCGGCCGAGGAGGAGTCCTTCCTCGCAGCCCACGTCGCCGGGCGACCGATGACGCTGACCTACGACGACCTGGAGAAGGCGTCCACAGTGCTGCTGGTCGGGCTCGAGCCCGAAGAGGAGTCACCGATCGTCTTCCTGCGGCTTCGCAAGGCCGCGCGATCGGGGCGGCTGTCGGTGCACGCCGTCGCACCGTTCGCCAGCCGCGGTCTGGCCAAGCTGGACGCCACGCTGCTCCCGACGGTGCCCGGAGCGGAGGCCGCGCTGCTCGACGAGCTGCGGACAGGTGCGGAGTCGGTCGCCGCGACCTCCGCGGCGCTGCGCGGACCCGGATCCGTCGTCCTCGTCGGCGAGGGGCTCGCGGCCACGCCGGGTGCGATCTCGGCTCTCGTGCGCCTCGTCGAGGCCACCGGTGCCAGCTTGGCGTGGGTGCCGCGGCGGGCCGGCGAGCGCGGCGCCCTCGAGGCGGGCGCCCTTCCGGCGCTGCTGCCCGGCGGCCGCCCTGTTGCCGACGCGGCTGCGCGGGTCGACGTCTCCACGGCCTGGGGCGTCGTGGGGCTCCCCGACGCCGCAGGCAGGGACACCTCGGCGATGCTCGCTGCCGTGCACACCGGCGAGGTCCGCGCGCTCGTCGTCGGCGGTGTGGACCCCGATGACCTGCCCGACCCGGCCGGGGCGCGGGCCGCGATCGACGCCGCGCGCTTCGTGGTCAGCCTCGAGCTGCGCGAGTCGGCGGTGACTCGTCGCGCCGATGTCGTCCTGCCGGTGGCACCGGTCGTGGAGAAGGCAGGGACCTTCCTGGACTGGGAAGGTCGGTCCCGACCCTTCGACGCGGCGCTGCGTGGGACAAATGCGATGCCCGACCTGCGGGTTCTGCACACGCTCGCCGACCAGATGGACGTCGCCCTGGGTCTGCCCGATGTCGCTGCCGCCCGCGACGAGCTCGCCGAGCTGGGCACCTGGGACGGGGAGCGGGCTCCGTTCACGGCCGCCGCAGCGGAGCAGGGCACCTCGCCAGCGATCGGTGAGGTCGTCCTCTCCACCTGGTCGATGCTGCTGGACGCCGGCCGACTGCAGGACGACGAGCCGTATCTCGCCGGGACCGCGCGCACGCCGGTGGCCCGCCTGTCGGCGGCCACCGCGGACCGGCTGGGGCTGCGCGTGGGCTCGTCTGTCACCGTATCCACCGACCGTGGTGAGATCACGCTGCCGCTGGCCATCACCGACATGACCGACGGTGTTGTCTGGGTGCCGACGAACTCGGGTCCCTCGCGGGTGCGGCGTGAGCTCGGCGCGGTCAACGGAGCACGGGTCCGAGTGAGCATCGCCGACAGGGGAGGGGAGCGATGAACGCCACGCTGCTGGCGTCGCCGGAGGTGCGAGGCTTCGGCATCGACCCCTGGTGGCTCGTGCTCATCAAGGCGGTCGCGATCTTCGGCTTCCTCGTGGTCATGACGCTGTTCACGATCTACGCCGAGCGCCGGGTCGTCGGCCGGATGCAGCAGCGCATCGGCCCCAACCGAGTCGGTCCGTTCGGGCTCCTGCAGAGCCTGGCCGACGGGATCAAGCTCGCGCTCAAGGAGGACATCATCCCGAAGGCCGCCGACAAGGCGGTCTTCATCCTCGCGCCGATCCTCGCCACAGCGCCGGCATTCATGGCCTTCGCGGTCATCCCGTTCGGGCCGCAGGTCTCGATCTTCGGCCAGCGCACCAACCTGCAGCTCACCGACCTGCCGGTGGCGGTGCTCTACATCCTGGCCGTCGCATCGGTCGGCATCTACGGCATCGTGCTCGCCGGTTGGTCGAGCGGCTCGACCTACCCGTTGCTCGGCGCGCTGCGCTCGACGGCCCAGATGATCTCCTACGAGGTCGCGATGGGCCTGTCCTTCGTGGGTGTCTTCCTCTACGCGGGGAGCATGTCCACCTCGGAGATCGTGGCGGCCCAGGGCGACTACTGGTACGCCGTGCTGCTCTTCCCGTCGTTCGCGATCTACGTGATCTCGATGGTCGGTGAGACCAACCGGGCGCCCTTCGACCTTGCGGAGGCAGAGGGCGAGCTCGTTGGCGGCTTCCACACGGAGTACAGCTCGCTGAAGTTCGCGCTGTTCTTCCTGGCCGAGTACATCAACATGGTCACCGTCTCGGCGTTGGCGACGACGCTCTTCCTGGGCGGCTGGCGGGCACCGTGGCCGTTGTCCCTGTGGGACGGGGCGAACCAGAACTGGTGGCCGATCCTGTGGTTCACGGCCAAGCTGTTCCTCTTCCTGTTCGTGTTCATCTGGCTGCGCGGCACGTTGCCGCGGATGCGCTACGACCAGTTCATGAAGCTGGGCTGGAAGGTCCTCATCCCGGTGGCACTGGGCTGGCTGCTGCTGGTGGCCACCGTCCGTGCGGTCAACGCCGAGTACACCTTCGACACCCGGCAGGTCCTGATCTATGGCGGCATCGCTGCTGTGGTGCTCATCGCGCTGACGTACGCCTGGGACCTCGCCGCCGCCAGGAACGGCGACGAGGAAGCGGCGGAGGTCACCGCGGAGTGGGACCCCATGGCCGGTGGGCACCCGGTGCCACCGATGCCCGGGCAGCAGGTCCCCGAGCTGCCTGAGCTGCCTGAGCCGCCCGAGCTGGCCGCTGCCGGCACGTCACAGACGGAGGACCCACGGTGATCCAGCTGCCGACCCAGCTGCGGGGCTTCGGTGTCACCTTCTCGACGATGTTCAAAAAGGTGGTCACCGAGCAGTACCCCGAGGAGAAGAAGCCGACCGAGCCACGCTTCCACGGCCGCCACGTGCTCAATCGGCACCCGGACGGGCTGGAGCGGTGCATCGGCTGCGAGTTGTGCGCGTGGGCCTGTCCGGCCGACGCCATCTACGTCGAGGGTGCGGACAACACCGACGCGGAGCGCTTCTCCCCCGGTGAGCGCTACGGCCGCGTCTACCAGATCAACTACCTGCGCTGCATCTTCTGCGGGCTGTGCATCGAGGCCTGCCCTACCCGCGCGCTGACGATGAGCAACGAGTACGAGTTGGCCGACGACAGCCGGGCCAAGCTCATCTATGAGAAGCAGGACCTGCTGGCCCCGATGCTGGCCGGTATGGCCGAGGCGCCGCACCCGATGGTCGAGGGCATGGACGACCAGAACTACTACCGCGGCGAGGTCAGTCGGGCCACACCAGCGCAGCTGGCCGTGGTTGCCGCCCGCCGAGCGGCCGCCGAGGACGGTGACGGCTCGTGAGCAGCACAACCACCGTCCTCGCCGCGGCGACCGACACGGGGACCGGCGAGGCCGTCGTCTTCTGGCTCCTGGGGCCGTTGTCGGCGCTCGCGGCGCTGGGGATGCTGGCCAGCCGCAAGGCGGTGCACAGCGCGTTGCTGCTGGCCGTGACGATGCTCAGCCTCGCGGTGATGTACCTGGCGCAGGACGCTCCCTTCCTCGGTGTCGTGCAGGTCGTGGTCTACACCGGCGCGGTCATGATGCTGTTCCTGTTCGTCTTGATGCTCGTCGGCGTGGACTCGGCCGACTCTCTGGTCGAGACACTGCGGGGACAGCGGGTGGCCGCCGTGCTGACCGCGATCGGCTTCGGGGCACTGCTGGTGTTCGCGATCGGCGATGCGGTCACGAGCAACCAGGGCCTGGAGCAGGCGAACGCCGACGGCAACGTCGAGGGGCTGGCCAACCTCATCTTCTCTCGCTACGTCTTCGTCTTCGAGGTGACCAGTGCGCTGCTGATCACGGCGGCGATGGCAGCCATGATTCTCGCCCACCGCGAGAGCTTCCGGTCCCGGCCGACCCAGCGCGAGCTGTCGGTGCAGCGGTTCCGCGGCGGGCAGGAGCCTGCCCCGCTGCCCCCGCCCGGCGTCTACGCGCGGCACAACGCGGTGGACACTCCGGCGTTGCTGCCCGACGGCACCCCGGCCGAGCAGTCGGTGTCGCCGGTGCTCATCGCCCGCGGTGATGCCAAGGCGATCCCTGGGTCGTTCACACCCACCGGCGAGATCGACCGCACAGGTGATGACGCATGAACCCGATGAACTATGTGTTCCTCTCGGCCGTGCTCTTCTCGATCGGTGCGGCCGGAGTGCTGCTGCGGCGCAACGCGATCGTCGTGTTCATGAGCGTCGAGTTGATGCTCAACGCGTGCAACCTGGCGTTCGTCACCTTCGCCCGGATCCAGGGCAACCTCGACGGCCAGGTCATCGCGTTCTTCGTCATGGTCGTGGCGGCCGCCGAGGTCGTTGTCGGCCTGGCCATCATCATCACGATCTTCCGTTCCCGTCGGTCGGCCTCGGTCGACGGCGCCAACCTGCTGAAGTACTAGAGGGGCCTGCGCACCGATGTCGACCTACCTCTCAGCCTCGGGGGCAGCTCAGTCTGCGACCGAAGCCAGTGGCGTCCTGTCGCTGGGCTGGCTGCTGATCGCGTTGCCGCTGCTCAGCGCTGCGGTGCTGCTGCTCGGTGGCCGGCGCACCAACCGGTGGGGACACCTGCTCGGCACGGCCGCGCCCGCCCTGGCCTTCCTCGTCGGCCTGGCCCAGTTCATCGCGCTGCTGGGCCGTGACGCCGAGCAGCGTTCGGTCGGCAGCCACCTTTTCAGCTGGGTGCCGGTCGGGGGTCTGAACGTCGACGTCGGACTTCTGCTCGACCCCTTGTCCATGTGCTTCGTCCTGCTGATCCTGTTCGTCGGGACGCTGATCCACGTCTACTCCATCGGCTACATGGAGCACGACCCGGACCGTCGCCGCTTTTTCGGCTACCTCAACCTGTTCATCGCGGCGATGCTGCTGCTCGTCCTCGCCGACTCGTACCTCGTGCTCTACGTCGGTTGGGAGGGCGTGGGTCTGGCGTCGTACCTGCTGATCGGGTTCTGGAGCTACAACCCCACCTACGCAGCCGCGGCCAAGAAGGCGTTCGTCGCCAACCGGGTCGGCGACTTCGGTCTCTCCGTGGCCATCATGATCATGTTCGCGCAGTTCGGCGGGGTCAGCTTCGCGGAGGTCTTCCGTGGGGCGGAGGGCGCCAGTGAGGGCACCCTGACCGCGATCGGGCTGATGCTGCTGCTTGCGGCGTGCGGCAAGTCGGCCCAGTTCCCGCTGCAGTCCTGGCTCGGTGACGCGATGGCTGGCCCGACGCCTGTGTCGGCGCTCATCCACGCGGCAACGATGGTCACCGCCGGTGTCTATCTCGTGGTGCGCTCGGCGCCGGTCTTCGAAGGGGCGCCCAACGCTCAGCTGGTCGTGGTCATCGTGGGCGCGGTGACGCTCCTCTTCGGCGCCGTCATCGGTGCGGCCAAGGACGACATCAAGAAGGCGCTCGCCGCGTCGACGATGAGCCAGATCGGCTACATGATGCTGGCCGCAGGCCTTGGCCCGGTTGGCTACGCGTTCGCCATCTTCCACCTGCTGACCCACGGCTTCTTCAAGGCCGGCATGTTCCTCGGTGCCGGCTCGGTCATGCACGGCATGGACAACCAGGTCGACATGCGTCGCTTCGGTGGCCTGTCCGGAGTCATGAAGGTCACCTGGATCACGTTCGGGCTGGGCTGGCTCTCGATCATCGGCTTCCCCGGCCTGTCCGGCTTCTGGAGCAAGGACAAGATCATCGAAGCCGCGTTCGTCGGCGAGGGCTGGCGGCCGTGGGTGTTCGGCATGGCCGCGCTGATTGGCGCCGGCATCACGGCGTTCTACATGACCCGGCTGTTCGCGATGACCTTCCACGGTCGCCGGCGGTGGACCGAGGAGGTGCACCCGCACGAGTCGCCAAAGATCATGACGATCCCGTTGATGGTGCTCGCGATAGGTTCGGCCCTGCTCGGACTTGCGCTGGGTCCGACCGGCGCGATCACCAGCTGGCTCGCCCCCGTCGTGGGAGAGCACGGTGAGGAGACCCCTGTCATCCCGGTCGTGCTGCTGACGGTCCTGACTGTCGTGCTCGTCATCGGTGGTGCCGGGTTCGCCTGGCTGACCTACGACCGCCGGGCCGTCGCAACCATCGCGCCGCGAGGCTCCTGGTTGACCCGCGCGGCCCGCCGCGACCTTTACCAGGACACCGTCAACGAGTCGCTGCTGATGCACCCCGGTGCGTGGCTGACCCGTTCTCTGGTGTTCTTCGACAACCGGGGGGTGGACGGGGCGGTCAACGGCCTCGCCGCTCTCTTCGGGGGGACCTCAGGTCGGGTCCGCCGGATCCAGACCGGGTTCGTCCGGTCGTACGCCCTGTCGATGTTCGCCGGAGCCGCTCTGGTGGTCGGCGCCATGCTGCTGGTGAGGCTCTGACGTGAACGACTTCCCCTGGCTCACGATCCTCGCCGCGGCGCCGCTCGTCGGTGCGGCAGTGGTCGCTGCGCTGCCCTCGGCCCGTGAGCTGCTCGCCAAGCAGGTCGCACTCGGCGTCTCGCTGGTCGTGCTGGCCGGTGCCGTCGCCCTCGCCCTCGGGTTCGACTCGACCAGCAAGGCGCAGTTCCAGTACGCCGAGACCCACCAGTGGATCCCGCAGTTCGGGGTGAGCTACGCGCTCGGTGTGGACGGCATCGCGTTGGTTCTCATCGCGCTGGCAACGGTTCTCACGCCCGTGTGCATCCTCGCGTCCTGGCACGACGTCGACGCGACGCGGCGCAGTCCCAAGGGCTACTTCGCGCTGCTGCTGATGCTCGAGACGTTCATGATCGGCGTGTTCGCCGCCACGGACGTGTTCCTGTTCTACGTCCTGTTCGAGGCGATGCTCGTGCCGATGTACTTCATTATCGGCTCGTACGGTGGCGCACAGCGCTCGTACGCCGCAGTGAAGTTCCTCATCTACAGCCTGGTCGGCGGGCTGCTCATGCTCGCGGCGGTCATCGGTCTCTACGTCGTGTCCGACGGTGGCCCGCAGGCGTTCCTGTTCGAGAACCTGCTCGGAACCCAGATGGGCACCGGCACCGAGCGGTTGCTCTTCCTCGGGTTCTTCATCGCGTTCGCCATCAAGGCCCCGCTCTGGCCGGTGCACACCTGGCTGCCCGACGCCGCTGCGGAGGCGCCGCCAGGGGGAGCGGTGCTGCTCGTGGGGGTGCTCGACAAGGTCGGCACGTTCGGCATGATCCGGTTCTGCCTGCCGCTGTTCCCTGACGCATCGCGCTGGGCGACTCCGGTCGTTCTGACGCTGGCGGTCATCGGGATCCTGTACGGGGCGCTGCTCGCCATCGCGCAGACGGACATGAAGCGGCTGATCGCGTACACCTCGATCTCGCACTTCGGGTTCATCGTGCTGGGCATCTTCGCGATGACCTCGCAGGCCCAGTCGGGCGCGACGCTGTACATGGTCAACCACGGGTTCTCGACGGCGGCGTTGTTCCTCATCGTCGGGTTCCTGATCAGCCGCCGGGGCTCCCGGCTCATCCGCGACTTCGGCGGCGTCCAGAAGGTGGCGCCGGTCCTGGCCGGGACGTTCCTCGTCGCCGGGCTCTCGTCGCTGGCGCTGCCGGGCCTGGCGCCCTTCGTCAGCGAGATCCTCGTGCTGATCGGGACATTCTCCCGGTACGAGGCTGTGGCCGTGATTGCCACCGCCGGGATCATCCTCGCCTCGCTGTACATCCTGCTGATGTACCAGCGCACGATGACTGGTGAGCCCAATGCGGCCACGGCGAAGTTCGCCGACCTCAACCTCCGCGAGGCGTGGGTCGTCGCGCCCCTGCTCGCCATCCTCATCGGTGCCGGTGTGTTCCCGAAGCCGCTGCTCGACGTCATCAACCCGGCGGTCGAGCGCACGATGCAACAGGTGGGGGTCACCGACCCGAAGCCCGTCGTCCCGGCCGCTGAAGGGGCGGCGTCGCGATGAACTCCACGCTGCTGGCCGCTCCGTTCGAGACACCGTCGGTCGAGTACACCCAGCTCCTGCCCATGCTCATCGTCTTCGGTGTGGCGCTGATGGGCGTCCTCATCGAGGCCTTCATGCCGCGACCTCTGCGGCACGAGACGCAGCTCGGACTGACCCTGGTCGGGCTGGTGGCCGCGTTCGCCGCGGTGGTCGGCCTGGCCGGGGACCGGGCCATCGCGGCGGGGGGTTCGATCGCGGTCGACGGTCCCGCCCTGTTCCTGCAAGGCGCGATCCTGCTGCTGGCGATCCCCGGCGTGCTCACCGCGGCCGACCGGCGGGTAGACGTCGGTGGGTCCTTCGCCCCGTCCGGCTCGTCGATGCCGGGCTCCTCCCAGGAGCGACTGCTGGTCGAGGAGCGCGTCACCCAGACCGAGATCTTCCCGCTGCTGATGTTCGCGATCGGCGGGATGCTGCTCTTCCCGGCGTCCAACGACCTGCTCACGATGTTCGTGGCGCTCGAGGTCCTGTCGCTCCCGCTGTACCTCCTGTGCGGGCTGGCCCGCCGTCGCCGGCTGCTCAGCCAGGAGGCGGCGCTGAAGTACTTCCTGCTGGGCGCCTTCTCGTCCGCGTTCTTCCTCTACGGCGTGGCCCTGCTCTACGGCTACTCGGGGACCGTGCGGCTGTCCGGGATCGCCGACGCGGTGAGCACACAGACCGGGAACGACAGCCTGCTCCTCGTCGGGACGGCGCTGCTGACCGTCGGGCTGCTGTTCAAGGTCGGCGCGGCGCCGTTCCACTCGTGGACACCGGACGTCTACCAGGGCGCTCCGACTCCGATCACCGGCTTCATGGCTGCGTGCACCAAGGTGGCCGCGTTCGGTGCACTGCTGCGGGTCCTGTACGTCGGGCTCGGTGGCCTGTCCTGGGTCTGGGAGCCGATCGTCTGGGGCATCGCGATCCTGACCATGCTGGTCGGGTCGATCGTCGCGCTGACCCAGACCGACGTGAAGCGGATGCTCGCCTACTCCTCGATCGCGCACGCCGGCTTCATCCTGGTCGGACTGGTCGGGGTCGACGCGACGAACAACGACGGACAGCTGCTCGGGGTGTCGTCGGTGCTGTTCTACCTCGTCGCCTACGGCTTCTCGACGATCGGCGCGTTCGCCGTGATCACGCTGGTGCGCGACGCGGCGGGGGAGGCCACCCACCTGTCGCAGTGGGCCGGGCTCGCCAAACGATCGCCGCTCACTGCTGGGGTGTTCACCTTCTTCCTCGCTGGCTTTGCAGGCATCCCGCTCACCAGCGGGTTCACCGCCAAGTTCGCCGTCTTCAGCGCGGCGTGGGCCAGTGATGCGCGAGTGCTGGTCATCATCGCCGTCGTGCTGAGCGCGGTCGCGGCCTTCTTCTACTTCCGGGTGATCGTGCTCATGTACTTCTCGTCGCCGACACCTGACGGGCCGTCGGTGGTCGTGCCGTCGCCACTGACAACGGCGGCGATCGCCGTCTGTGCCGCGGTGACGTTGCTGCTCGGGGTCTATCCCACCCAGGTGCTCGACCTGGCGGGCCAAGCATCGCAGTTCCTGCGGTGACGACCATGACCACGCCGGGCCCGTTCCTCGCTCAGGCGGGTGACCCGGCTCTCGAGGCCTCGATCCGCTCGGGCCTGGCATCGGTCGAGACGATGCTGCACGAGACGGTAAAGAGCACGTACCCGTTCGTCACCGAGGCCTCGCGCCACCTCGTCCACGCCGGCGGCAAGCGGTTCCGCCCGATGCTGGTGCTGCTGGCGTCGCAGTTCGGCGACCCTGAGGCACGTGGTGTCGTTCCCGCCGCAGTGGTCGTCGAGCTCACCCACCTGGCCACGCTCTACCACGACGACGTCATGGACCAGGCCGACATCCGGCGCGGTGCGGAGTCGGCCAACGCGCGGTGGGACAACACCGTTGCCATCCTCACCGGCGACTTCCTCTTCGCCCGGGCGTCCGACATCCTCGCCGACCTCGGGCCGGAAGCGGTTCGGCTGCAGGCCCGGACGTTCGAGCGCCTGGTCACGGGTCAGATCCGCGAGACGGTGGGTCCGGCCGAGGGTGCTGACCCGGTCGAGCACTACCTCTCGGTGCTGGCAGACAAGACCGGCTCGCTCATCGCGACCTCGGGCCGCTTCGGCGCGATGCTCTCCGGTGCCGACGAGTCCGTCGTCGACATCATGACTCGCTACGGCGAGCGGATCGGGATCGCCTTCCAGCTCTCGGACGACCTGCTCGACGTGATGTCCGAGACTGCCGAGTCAGGCAAGACCCCGGGCACCGACCTCCGCGAAGGGGTGCCGACCCTGCCGGTGCTGCTGATGCGCCGCTCACCCCGCGCGGAGGACGCACGTCTCGCCGACCTGCTCGATCACGCCCTCGCCGACGACGGTGAGCACGCCGAGGCGCTGCAACTCCTGCGGGCCCACCCGGCGATGGCCGAGGCGCAGGACGAGGTACGCCGGTGGGCCGACGACGCTCGCGACGTCCTGGCGCCGCTCCCCGACGGCCCGGCCAAGTCGGCCCTGGCCGCCCTGTGCGACCAGGTGGTCGGTCGCACCACCTGAGCAACCGCGACGCGCTCGTCACAGGTGATGGCTATGCGCTCGTCCCGGGTACGGGCTCCGCCGTGGCCGCTATCGTGCCGCGTGCCAGAGATAGGGGCGTTCCTCGGTCGGGAGGTGCAGGGTGACCCGGCGCAGGGGGAGCCGCTCGAGAGCCATCCGGGAGGATCGCTCACCAGCCAGGATTCGAAAGAGGTATGTGGTGGTCGGCCCCGTGCCCGTCAACCACATCCGGTCAGCCACACCCGGTCAGCCACACCGTAGGGGCCGACCATGGCGGAACCCGGAGGTGCCCGGAAGCAAGACCGATTCCGGACGGTGATCGTCCGCAAACGGTCCTACCCTCGGGCAATGACCCCGACGAAGGCTGTGCCGGGCGAGCTCACCATCCGGCCGCTCAGCCCCGAGACCTGGGACGCCTTCGCGGGGCTCGCCGAGCGGCACAACGGGGTGTTCGGCGGGGACTGGCGCGCCCACGCCGCACTGCCCACGGTCGCGCCGGCCGGCTAGCGGGAAGACAAGGGGGCTGGGATGGACTACTCGATCCGACCGCTCGACGAGGACACCTGGGATGCGTTCGCCGAGCTCGTCGAGGCCAACAACGGGATCTTCGGCGGCTGCTGGTGCATCGGCTTCCACGCTGAGGGGGTCGGCAAGTCGACTCCGGCCGAGAACCGCGACCGCAAGCTGAGTCGCGTGCGCGCGGGGACCACGCACGCTGCGCTCGTGTTCGACGGCGACGACTGCCTCGGCTGGTGCCAGTTCGGTGAGCCGGCGGAACTACCGCGGATCAAGAGTCGCGCGACCTACGAGCGGGGACAGACCGAGCCCCCGGACTGGCGCATCGCGTGCTGCTATGTCGGCAAGGGACTCCGTCGCCAGGGCGTGGCGACCGCGGCGCTGGCCGGCGCGCTCGACCTGATCGCCGGCCAGGGCGGCGGGACGGTCGAGGGCTTCCCGGAGGATGCGTCCTCGGTCCCTGCTGGCTTCCTCTACAACGGGGCGCTCTCGACGTACGAGAATCTGGGGTTTGCCCGGGACCGCATGATCGGCAAGCATCGGTGGGTCGTCAGGAAGATCGTCGAGCCATCGTCTTGACGGGAGACGGCGGCGTCAGGGGTCGGTGAGGATGACGAGCTGCTGGGTCGCTCGCGTCATCGCGACGTAGCGGTCGACTGCTCCCTCGGTGCCTTCGCCGAACGATTGCGGGTCGACGAGGACAACCAGGTCGAACTCGAGCCCCTTCGACAGCGCCGGTGTCAGTGACCTGACGCGTGGAGTCGCCGGGATCGTGCCAGCTTCCATGTGACCATTGCCGATGACGCACGCGATGCCGTCGGCATGGGCGGCGAGCCAGGTGTCGACGATCGAGCCCAGCTTCGACACTGATCCGTGGATGACAGGAACCCCGGTGCTGCGGATGGACGTCGGCACGTTGGCGTCCGGGAGCACCGCCCGGATGACCGGCTCGGCCTCGGTCATGACCTCCTCCGGTGTGCGGTAGTTGATGCTCAAGGAGGCCAGGTTGACCCGGTCCAGCCCGACCCGCTCGAGCCGTTGCCGCCACGACTCCGTGAACCCTTGCCTGGCCTGGGCACGGTCCCCGACGATGGTGAAGCTCCGGGACGGGCAGCGGAGCAGCAGCATCTGCCACTCTGCGTCGGTCAGCTCCTGAGCCTCGTCCACCACGATGTGCGCGAACGGTCCGGCGAGCAGGTCGTGATCGGCACTCGGCAACACGGCCTTGTCGACCAGGACGCTTTGGATGTCCTGGCCGCGCAGCATCGACATCACGAGCATCTCGGAGTCGTCAGTTGCGATCAGGTCGTCCACGACGAGGGTCATCTGTTCGCGCTCGGCGGAGATGGTTGCATCGTGGCGACGGCGGCGTCGTGACGCGTCCGGATCACCGAGCCGCTGCCGTGCCGCGTCCAGGACCGGGAGGTCGGACACCGTCCATGCGTAGGGGTCACCACGCTGCAGGGCTCGGACCTCGTCGGCGTCCAGCCAGGGAGCGCACTTGCGCAGGTACGCGGGGACCGACCACAGGTCCGCGACGAGATCTGTGGCCTCGAGCAGCGGCCACGCGCGGCTGAAGGCCTCCACCAGCGCTGCGTTCTGGCGGAGCGAGCGGCGGAGCTGGTCCGGCGAGACGTCCTCGTCGTCGCCCCGCTTGTCCACCAGGATCATCAGCAGCTCGTCCCAGACCTGGTCGCGAGCATCGTTGTGCGGGGTCCCCGGGTCCGGCGACGCAAAAGCCTCCGCCCAGTCGTCGGCGCCGAGCCAGCGGTCGGACCAGTCGGTCTCGACCACCATCCCCGCGGTAGGTGGCTCCTCGTAGAACCTGACCGCCGGTTCGATCGCCGTCACCAGCTCCGCGGTCGCCTTCAGCTGGGCGACGGTCGGATCCGCTTCGATGGCTGCCGCGGCTCCCTCGGGAACAAGATCACGCAGGGTGCAGGTCTGGACGCCCTCCTCTCCCAGGCTAGGAAGAACGTCGGCGACGTAGGCCAGGTAGGGCTGGTGCGGGCCGACGAACAGGACGCCGCCCCGGTTGTGGCCGAGCCGCGGGTCTGAGTAGAGGAGGTACGCGGTGCGGTGCAGGGCGACGACGGTCTTGCCCGTGCCCGGACCGCCGTCGACCACGAGCGCGCCGCGGGATCCCGCGCGGATGATGGCGTCCTGGGCGGCCTGGATGGTGCCGAGCACATCGCGCATCCGCGACGACCGGCTGCTGCCCAGGGTCGCGATGAAGGCGGACTGATCGTCGAGCGACGAGGCATGTCCGCCCAGCCCGTCCGGCGTGAACACCTCGTCCCAGTAGTCGCTGATGCGGTCTCGGGTCCAGCGATACCTGCGGCGGCTCGCCAGTCCCATCGGGTTGGCATGGGTCGCGCCGAAGTACGGCTCAGCTGCCGGCGTGCGCCAGTCCAGCAGCAGCCGCCGACCGGATCCGTCTGATAGGCCAAGCCGCCCGATGTACACGGGCTCCTGGTTGTCGTCCCGGACGATGTGCCCGAGGCACAGGTCCAGACCGAAGCGACGCAGAGCGCGCAGGCGGGCACTGAGCCGGTGGATCTCCATGTCCCGGTCCATCGCCTCCTGACCCCCGCCGCCAGGCGCCTTGCGCTCGACCTCGAGACGGTCGGACAGGTCGTTGATCGACTGCTCGAGGCTCGCTGCGATGGCCGCGAAGTGCTGCTCGTCGCCGGCAGTCAGCGCCGGGTCAGCCTTGGCGGCCAGGTGGTCGGGAAGGTCGAACGCGCTAGTGAACACACGCATCTCGCGGCCCCCAGTGTCCGCAGACTCTTGTCACGGCGGGCGATTCTGCGGCACGACCGGGGTCTTGCCGCAAGCCCCCTGGTGCGCTATATGTTGAGAACGGAAGGACGTCGACTGCTTGTCTCCTGCCTCACCCACGCCGTAGGAGTGCTTTCGTGGGTTACTCGCTGCGCAGTTGCTCGCGCAGGATGTCTGCGTGTCCGCAGTGCTGGGCGAGTTCGCGCAAGACGTGGAGATAGACCCAGCGCAGCGGGAGCGGACCTCGGCGGTTGCCGTGGACCAGGTCGTCGAGCTCGAGAGATGATGTCGCCCGGCGTGCAGCTTCGCAGGCCTCGCGATGCCTGCGTCGGACAGTGGCGATGGTGTCGTCGTCATCGAGAACGAACGACTCGTCCGGTGTCGCGGGGATGCCCATCGCGGCGCGAGACCGGCAGGTGATGGCTTCGTCGAACCACACCTGCTCGACGAAGGTCGCGTGCTTCACCAAGCCCAGCAGCGTGGTCCGGGACGGCACCAATGCTCGGCGTGCCTGCTCCTCGGTGAGTCCTTCCAAGCACCCCTCGAGGCCCCGCCGGTGCTCGTCGATGAACGCCTCGAACTGTGCCCGGACCGGCTGATCGGTGACGTCCTCCGCGAACGTCTGGGGGTGCGATGTCATCCGATCAGCATCCCCGCGACAACCCGGCGGAGCAACTGGCGCGGCCGGGCCAGCCCGCACCCGCGATGCCGGGCTCACCCGACGAAGGATGCCCTGGTGGTGTCGTGGCCTTCGCGGGTGCCGTAGCCGGGGAGGTGTTCTGGTCGGGTGCGGACGGTGATGCCGGTGAGCATGGACCTGCACGGCCCGGCCGTGGGCGATCAGTTCGCGGGCGCTGGCCGGGTCGATCGGGGCGGGCAGGCCCAGCCCGCGCAGCGGCCCAGGGGCGTGGGCGGCCGGTCCTCGGGGCGCCGACGCGCCTGCGCCTGTGTCGCCCGCGTCCCGTTCCTCATGCCCGTCGCCCTCCGCGTGCTCGTGCTGGTCGTCGTGGTCCTCGCCTGGGTGGTCGAAGAAGGTGTCGGCGTGCAGGACGAGGCCGATCTCGCGGGCGCGGCGGACGGGGAGGTGGGGCAGGACGCGGCGGCGGCGGGCGGCGGCGGAGTCAGCGGTGATCACGGCGCGTTCGACCCGCGAGCGCC
Organism: Actinomycetes bacterium; assembly: GCA_038246575.1. Classification (GTDB taxonomy): domain Bacteria; phylum Actinomycetota; class Actinomycetes; order JACCUZ01; family JACCUZ01; genus JACCUZ01. The sequence goes on from JBBRVU010000041.1 coordinate 25,551, forward strand.
ACCCCCGCGGGGACGGCCCGGCCCAGGGGGCGTCCCCGGTCGCGGCGGCGGCGGGCGGCGGCGGCATCGAGCAGCTCGGTGGCCTCGGCCAGCACCCTCGCGCGGGGCAGGTCCAGGCGCCCGGCGGCCAGCGCGGCGAGGGCGTCGGGCAGCACCAGGGTCAGGCGCCGGACCAGCTCCGCGAGCCCCTGCGCGGCGCCGCGGGTGATCCCGAGGGCGCCCATCAGCTCGCCGGCGGTGGTGGACCGGGCCAGGTCCATGTCCCCGGACTGGCCGGGACCCGCGCCGCGGCGGCCAGCACCCGCATCGCCTCGCCCTCACAACGCCGGCCCAGCTCGGCCACCAGCCCCAGCTGAGCCGCCTGCTCCGCAGCGATCCGCAGGGGTGGACCCCGGTGCCCCGTTGCCGTCGCGGTGACCCGACTGGTGATCCATGACCCGACGCTAGACCGACCCCCGGACACCACCCCTTGTCACGAGCCCGGTCGCCTCAGAGGTACGTGGGGGTCGGGTCCACACCCCGCGCATCCCGCCGTACCCGGCGGCGGTTGCGCAGGCTCTCGAAGGTGAGCAGGGCCAGGGCCGCCCAGACCAG
>JBBRVU010000042.1:0-24863 GCA_038246575.1 Actinomycetes bacterium
ACCCTCCGCAACACCGTCATCAGCCTGCTCCGACTCGCCGGTTGGACCAACATCGCCCACGCATTGCGACATCACGCCGCAGACCCACAACGTCCCATCGCCCTGCTGACCTCATGAAGCACGACTTTGCCGGGGCCCTGCCTCATCCCGCAGGAGCAGCCCGCATGAGAGCGGCATGGAAATCGTACGGTTCAGGGCAGCTCGTCCGGCCCGGTGGACGGGTCATGGCCGTGGTCGCCGCTGCCGGTGGTCGGGGGCATCATCCGGTCGGGTCGCCGGCGGACCGGGGCCCGGCCGCGTGGCTGGGTCGGTGCCGGTGCCGCGCCGGTCGGTTCCTGGTGGTCCGGCGTCGCGGGGGTGGGCCGGGTGATCGGGTTCGCGCAGGTCACGGTGAGGGGGCCGCCGTCGTGCAGCAGCCGCAGCGGGTCGCCGTCGTGCAGGCGGTAGGTCGTGGTGCGCGGGGTGATCTCGACGCTTAGGCGCCGGTCGCGCACGCAGAGGGCGAATGCCAGGCGGGTGATGCCGGCGGGGAGGTGGGGGGTGAAGGCGAGGGTGCCCTCGCGTTCGCGCAGCCCGGCCAGCCCGGGGACGAGCGCGATCCAGGTCCCGGCCAGCGACGCTGCGTGCAGGCCGTCACGGGTGTTGTGTTCGAGGTCGTGCAGGTCCATAAGGGCGGCTTCGGTCAGGTAGTCATAGGCCAGTTCCAGGTGGCTCGTCTCGGCGGCCAGCACCGCCTGGGTGCAGGCCGACAGGGAGGAGTCGCGCACCGTGAGGGCTTCGTAGTAGGAGAAGTTGCGGGCCTTCTGCACGGGGGTGAAGGCCTCACCGCGCAGGTGCATCGCGAGCACCAGGTCGGCCTGTTTGACGACCTGTTTGCGGTAGAGGTCGAAGTAGGGCACGTGCAGCAGCAGCGGGTACTGCTCGTCGGTCGTGGCGGCGAAGTCCCAGATCTCGTGGCTGGTGAACCCCTCGGCCTGTGGATGCACGCCCAGGTCGTGGTCGTAGCAGATGACCATGGATCGCGCCGCGGTACGCCACGCCGCGACTTCCTCGGCGTCGATGCCGAGGTGTCGCGCCTGGTCGAGGTGTCGCCCGGCGGCGTCGGCCGCGCAGGCGAGATTGTGCTGCGCCATGAGGTTGGTGTACACGTTGTTGTCGGCCACCGCCGAGTACTCGTCGGGGCCGGTCACCCCGTCGATACGGAACCTGTGCCGCGCGTCATAGTGCCCCAGCGAGCACCACAGCCGCGCCGTCTGGGTCAGTAGCTCCAGCCCAATATCACTCTCGAACGCCGCATCGCCGGTGACCTCGAGGTAGCGAACCACCGCGTCGGCGATGTCGGCGCCGAGGTGGAAGGCCGCGGTTCCGGCCGGCCAGTACCCGGAACATTCGTGTCCGGCGATGGTGCGCCACGGAAACACCGCCCCGGCCAACCCGAGCTCGGTGGCCCGCTCGCGCGCTTGGGGCAGGATCGAGTGCCGCCACCGCAGCGCGTCGCGCGCGGCCTGGGGGGCGGTGTAGGTGAGCACCGGCAGCACGTAGGTCTCGGTGTCCCAGAACGCGTGCCCGTCATAGCCGGGGCCGGTCAAGCCCTTGGCCGGGATCGCCCGCCCCTCGGCCCGCGCGCCGGCTTGCAGCAGGTGGAACAACGCGAACCGCACCGCCTGCTGCACCCCGGCGTCACCGTCGAGTGCAACGTCGGCGCGGGCCCAGAACTCGTCCAGGTAGGCGCGCTGCTCGGCCACCAGCCCGTCCCATCCGCTCTGTCCGGCGGCGGTGAGGGCGGCGGCGACCTGATCGGCGACCGCAGGTTGCGAGCGGACCGCCGACCAGCCGTAGGCGACGAACTTGACCAGCCGCAGCCGCTGCCCAGGCTGCAGGGTCGCGGTGAGCGTCACCCTCGCCAGATCCGGCGTGCTCTCCGCGACGACCCGCACCGAACCCGGATCCCTCGAAACTGGATTCTTCATCGGATCCAGGCCCACCTGGGCTGGGCCGTGGATGTCGTGCGCCATCCCTGCGCCCACCCGGAGTCCGCTGACGGCGGTGTGGTGCAGCAGCGATCCACCCGTGCCCGCGCAGGCGTGCTGCTCGGGCACCAGCGGCGCCCGCAGCCAGGCGGCCTCCCGCGGGTCACCGCCGCTGGCCGGCAACGCCTCGTTGGCCACCAGCTCGGACTGCAGCACTACCCGCACCTCGTCGTCGAGGGCATCGACCTCGTAGCAGATCGCGGCCACCGCCCGCTGCACCAGCGACACCAGCCGCCGCGACTGCACCCGCACCCCCCGCCCTCCCGGAGACACCCACCGCACCTCACGAGTGAGCAGCCCGGTCCGGAAATCCAGTACCCGTTCGTGGGCGAGCAGTTGCCCGTAGCGGATGTCGAAGGGCTGATCATCGACCAGCAGCCGGATCAGCTTGCCGTTGGTGACGTCGATGACGGTCTGCCCGTCTTCGGGGTAGCCGTAGCCGGCCTCGGCGTAGGGCATCGGCCGCGACTCGTACACCCCGTTCAGGTACGAGCCGGGCAGTCCGTGCGGCTCCCCCTCGTCCAGGTTGCCGCGCCAGCCGAGATGCCCGTTGGACAACGCGAACAGCGACTCGCTCTGCGCCAGCACGTCGAGGTCAAGACCGTTCTCGCGCAGACACCACGCCTCGACCGTGTAGGCCGGATGGCTGATCACGCCCGGTCCAGCAGTTCGGCCAGATCGGCCGCGAGGACTTCGGCGCCCGCGGCGCGCAGCGCGTGGGACTGCCCGACCCGGTCCACGCCCACCACGAACCCGTACCCGCCGGCTCGCCCGGCCTGCACGCCGGACAGGGCGTCCTCGAACACCGCCGCCCGCACGTAGCACACCGACCCCGCAGACGCCTGCACACCGTCGTGGCGAATCCAGCGGACCAGAATGTCGTTCTTGGCCCTGCCCAGCGCGGCGATCGTCTCCGCTCCGGCCCGATCCCCCGGGCCGCCGGCCGGGCGTTCGATCCCCCGCGAGGTTCTCATGATGAGTCTGGTTCCTTCTGTGAGACGCGCGCCGGGACACCGTCAGTCGGCACGGGGGGCTTGGTCAGTACTCCGCTGGTGGGCGGATCGGTCGTGTTCGGCGCACCAGGTGCAACGGCGGCGATCGTCGGCGCCGGGGTGGTCGTGGTGGTGGTTCTTGATCTCCTGCCCGTAGGGGCAGTCGTTGTTGTCGTGATAGACGGGGTCGCCGGGGTCGGTGTCGGTGTAGAAGGCGGCGATCGTCGTCGTCGGGGACGGGCCGTGGGTGGAGTCGTGTTCGGGTGATGGCGTGTCCTCGGTCAGACCCCCGTCGTCCAGATTGGTGGTGGTCTCGGCGGGGTCGAGGATGCGGTAGGCGAGGAGTTTGATGCGGTCGCTTGCCAGGGCCCAGATGATGGCGTAGCTCCAGACGAATGCGGCCCAGCCCCAGCCGAGGGGGTTCATGAACAGTCCGTAGACGGCGATGAGGGTGGCAATGGCCTGGGTGCCGAGAACTGCCATCCACAGGATGCGGGCCGGGCGGATGGACCAGAACGGGCCGCGGGTGCGGGTGAGGAAGATGGTGAGGTGCCCGGCGACCGACAGCATCAGGTACATCATGGTCTGCAGCTGGGGACGGCCGAGGTCGAAGACTCGGTCGCCGAGGTAGAACAGCCCGAATGCGGCGATCGGGCCGACGACACCCAGCACGGTGGCGATACCGAGCACGAGCCTCATGTTCCAGGCCTCGGGCTGGTTCCGGTAGCGGACGTTGTCGTAGGCGATGGAGAGGATCGCGCCGTCGTTGAGGAGCGCCAGCATCACGATCATGATCGCGGTGACCGGGAAGAAGTTGAAGACCAGGATCGCGAGCGTCACGAAGAGCAGCACCCGGAGCGTCTCGGCGATCCGGTACATGGCGTAGCTGTTCATTCGCTGGAAGATCTTGCGGCTTTCCTTGATCGCGTCGATGATCACCGACAGTCCCGGGGTGAGGAGCACGATCGCGGCGGCGGCGCGGGCGGCGTCGGTGGCCCCGGAGACGGCGATGCCGCAGTCGGCCTTCTTCAGGGCGGGGGCGTCGTTGACGCCGTCGCCGGTCATGCCGACGATGTGGCCGCGTTGTTGCAGGACGTCGATGATGTGGTACTTGTGCTCGGGGAAGACCTGGGCGAACCCGTCGGCGGTTTCGATGGACTTGGCGACCGCGGTGGTTTCCTTCTTCTTCACGTCACCGAGGCCGGCGGCGTCGAGGATGTTGGTGCCGAGTCCGACCTTGGCGGCGGTCTCTTTGGCGATGGCGATGGCATCGCCGGTGACCATCTTCACGGTCACGCCCATGTCTCGGGCGGTGGCGATGGTGGTCTTGGCGTCCTCGCGGGGCGGGTCGAACAGCGGCAGTACCCCGAGGAATCGCCAGTCGTCGTCGGCGCGGGCGACGCCGAGGGATCGGAAGCCTCGGCCGGCGAAGTCGTTCACCGCGGTATCGACGGCGGGCTTGATCGTCGCCGTGTTGCCGGCGAGGGCGAGGATGACCTGGGGGGCGCCCTTGCTGACCTTGAACATCGTTCCGTCGGCGCCGGTGACGGTGGCCTCGGTGCGCTTGTCGACCGGGTTGAACGGCTCGAAGTGCGTCACGGTGTAGGCCTCGAGAGCCTTCTCGTCGCTCAGCCCGCCGAGGACAGCGAGGTCGATGGGGTCGTCGTTGTCGGCGCGGGAGGCCAGCGCACCGGCCAGGATCACGTCCGCGGCGGCGATGTCCTGAACGCTGAAAGGATCGCCCAGAGTGAGCGAGTTCTGGGTCAAGGTGCCGGTCTTGTCCGCGCACAGGATGTCGACGCCGGCGAGTTCCTCGATGGCGACCAGCCGGCTGACGATGGCCTGCTTCTTGGCCAGCAGCCGGGCGCCGACCGCCATGGTCACGGACAGCACGGTCGGCATGGCGACCGGGATTGCCGCGACGGTCAGCACGAGAGCGAACTGCAGGGTGGTCAGGATCGCGTCGCCGCGTAGCAGCGAGACGAGCACGATCACCGCGACGAACGCTGCCGCGAGGATGATGAGGTAGTTGCCGATCTTGAGGACGGCTTTTTGGAAATGGCTGACGGTGTGGGCGTCCTGGACCAGTTCGGCGGTCTTGCCGAAGTAGGTGCGGGTGCCGGTGGCGTAGACCAGGGCGCCGATCTCGCCACGGCGGACGACCGATCCTGAGAACACCGGATCGCCGGGCGTGCAGGTCGCGGGCAGCGACTCTCCGGTGAGCGCGGACTGGTCGACCTCGATCTCGTCGCCGTCCAGCAGCCGGGCGTCCGCCGGGATGATGTCACCCAGCCGCAGCCGGATCACGTCCCCGGGCACCAGCTCCCGCGCGGCGGGGGTGACCCAGGCGCCGTCGCGCAGGGCGCGGGCGTTGATGGCGAGCTTCGCTTTCAGCGCGTCGATGGCGTTGCCAGCTTGGCGCTCCTCGGTGTACCCGACCACGGCGTTGGCCAGCAGCAGCAGCAAGATGATGAAGAAGTCGGGCCAGTGCCCGACCGCGCCGGACAAGACCACCGCGACCTCGATCATCCACGGTATCGGTCCCCAGAAGTAGGACAGGAACTTCAGCAGCGGGTTGGTCTTGTGCTCGGTGATCTCGTTCGGCCCGTACTGCGTGAGCCGCTTCGCTGCCTCGGCCTGGGTCAGCCCCTCCGGTGACGTGTCGAGCTGCTTCTGGACCTCCGCGATGGGTAGCGTCTTCAAGTCGTGCTTCGGGTCCGGTTTCGATGTCGCCGAGCCGCCCGGCGTGGACTCGGTCGGCGTGGACTTGGCGGCCTTGGTGCTGTCAGTGCTCATGATGGGCATCCGCCTACTCGAAATGGGTGCTGGCCCGGGACGGGTGTCGCGCCGTGCTCATCGCACGTCGACCAGCCCCGGTGGAAGGGTGTTGGTGCCGCGGCGGGCATCCCGATCGGACGTAACCCGTCGTTGGAGGGCCTGCTGGGCGCGGGCCGCATTCGCGTCCTGGCCGTCCCAGATCGTCAAGGCGGGCTGCTGGATCGCGCGGCCGAAGGAGGACGCCACCGGCCACGGCAGGGTGGGCACTGGCGGGTAAGGATCGGTGGGGTGGCGGTCATTGCGGTGGGGTCCATACCCAGTCGCGGATCTCGGGCAGGTCCTGGCCGTGGATGTCGATGTAGAGGTTGTGTTCGACGAGCTTGTCGGCCATGGTCTGTTTGAGGTAGTCCCCGGTCGCGCCGAGTTGCGGGAGCCGGTCGATGACGTCCTGCACGAGGTGGAAGCGGTCAAGCCGGTTCTGCACCCGCATGTCGAAGGCGGTGGTGATGGTGCCTTCCTCGATGTAGCCGCGCACGTGCAGGTTGCGGTTGGTGCGGCGGTAGGTGAGGCGGTGGATCAGGGTCGGGTAGCCGTGGAAGGCGAAGATGATGTGCTTGTCGCGGGTGAACAGGGTGTCGTAGTCGCTGTCGGACAGCCCGTGCGGGTGCTCGCTGGCCGACTGGAGTTTCATCAGGTCCACGACGTTGACGACCCTGATCTTCAGGTCGGGCAGGTTTTCCCGCAGGATGGACACGGCGGCCAGCACCTCCAGGGTGGGGGTGTCTCCGCAGCAGGCCAACACCACATCCGGTTCGGCGCCGCGGTCGTTGCCGGCCCATTCCCAGATGCCGATCCCCTCGGTGCAGTGCACCACCGCCTGCTCCATGCTCAGCCACTGCGGCATCGCGTGCTTGCCGGCCACGATCACGTTGACGTAGTGACGGCTGCGTAGACAGTGATCGGCCACCGAGAGCAGGCAGTTGGCGTCCGGCGGGAGATAGACGCGGACGATGTCGGCCTTCTTGTTCACGACATGGTCCAGAAAGCCCGGGTCTTGGTGGGTGAACCCGTTGTGGTCCTGCTGCCAGACGTGGGAGGCGAGCAAGTAGTTCAGCGACGAGATGTCGCGCCGCCACGGAAGTGCCTTGGTGACCTTGAGCCATTTGGCGTGCTGGTTGAACATCGAGTCGACGATGTGGATGAACGCCTCGTAGCAGTTGAACAACCCGTGCCGTCCGGTGAGCAGATACCCCTCCAGCCAGCCCTCGGACTGGTGCTCCGAGAGCATCGAGTCCAGCACCCGACCGGCCGGCGCCAGTGACTCGTCGCCCTCGACGGTGCGCGCGTCCCACTGCCGGTCGGTGGCCTCGAAGACCGCGCCGAGCAGGTTCGACAGGGTCTCGTCCGGGCCGAAGATCCGGAAGTTGCGTCGATCCTCGTTCGCGCTGACGACATCGCGCAAGAACTCGCCGAGAACGTGGGTGTCCTGCGCCGTCACGGCACCAGGGGCGGGGACGGTGACGGCGTGGTCGCGGAAGTCCGGCATCCGCAGGTCCCGTAGGAGCAGCCCGCCGTTGGTGTGCGGGTTGGCGCCCATCCGCCGCTCGCCGGTCGGGGCGAGCGCGGCCAGGTCGGGCAGCAGCCGCCCGTCCTGGTCGAAGAGCTCCTCGGGTTTGTAGCTGCGCATCCAGGCGTCCAGCTGCTCGACGTGTCCGGGATGGTCCGCGTCCACGAGCAGGGGTACCTGGTGGGCGCGGAAGGTGCCCTCGATCTGCAGACCGTCGACGACCTCGGGTCTGGTCCACCCCTTCGGGGAACGGAGCACGATCATCGGCCACCGTGGTCGGGTCGTGCTGTCACCGGTGCGGGCCTGGGCCTGGATGTCGTGGATGGCTTCGATGGTCTGGTCCAGCACGGATGCCATCAGTTCATGCATGGTCTCGGGGTCGTCACCTTCGACGTAGCGCGGGTCCCAGCCGCAGCCGCGTAGGAACTGGTCCAGCTCCTCGTGCTCGATGCGGGCCAGCACCGTGGGGTTGCTGATCTTGTAGCCGTTCACGTGCAGGATCGGCAGCACCGCGCCATCGCTCACCGGGTTGAGGAACTTCGTGGAGTGCCACGCGGTGGCCAGCGGTCCGGTCTCGGCCTCCCCGTCGCCGATGACGCAGGCGACGATCAGGTCGGGGTTGTCGAACACCGCCCCGAAGGCGTGGCTCAAGGAGTATCCCAGCTCGCCGCCCTCGTGGATCGAGCCCGGTGTGGTCGGCGCGACATGGCTGGAGATGCCACCAGGGAACGAGAACTGCGTGAACAGCTTCTTCAACCCTGCTTCGTCCTGGCTGACGTCGGGGTAGATCTCTGAGTAGCTGCCCTCCAGGTAGGTGTTGGCCACCAGCGCCGGCCCGCCGTGCCCCGGCCCGGCGATGTAGAACATGTCCAGGTCGTGCTTGACGATCACCCGGTTGAGGTGGACGTAGATGAAGTTCTGGCCCGGTGTCGTGCCCCAGTGCCCCACCACCAGCGGCTTCACGTCCGCGAACTCCAGGGGACGCTTGAGCAGCGGGTTGTCGTAGAGATAGATCTGCCCTACCGACAGGTAGTTCGCCGCCCGCCAGTAGGCCCCCATCCGGGACAGCAGTTCAGGATCCAAGGGTGAGGTCAGCGCTGAGCCCTCATCGGCGCCTGGCAGGCCAGGCACCGGAATCCCTGTGTTGACGGACTCGGTCGGTTCAGTCATGGTGTCGCTCCTTTGGCCATGGGGTGACCTGGGTGAGGCCGTTGTCGCCGCTGCACCAGGTGTGCTGTCGGGCGCTTCCGGCGGCGAGTTGCGGCCGGTGATCGTGGTTCCCGCGCTTCCGTCCAGGACGTGGGCTGCCTCAGCGAGGGCGCCGATCGCGGACGGATGGCCGGTGGCGGCGGTGAACCGCGCACCCGCGGCGACCTTCGGACCCATCGACCCGGCTGGGAGCTGCAGTTCGGCCAGTTCGTCGATGCTGATGCGATCGATGGCGTGCGCGTGCGGGGTACCGAAGTCGCGCATGACCGCCGCGACGTCGGTGAGCAGGAGCAGCTTGTCCGCACCCACATCGAGGGCGATGCGGGTGGAGGTGTAGTCCTTGTCGACCACAGCCTCGACCCCGCGCAGCCGACCCGACAGGTCCCGGGTGACGGGAGATCCGCCGCCGCCTCCGCAGACGACCACTGCGCCGATGTGCAGCAGGTGCTGGATGCAGTCCTGTTCGACGATCCCCAGCGGCTGCGGGGATGCCACGACCCGCCGCCAGGCCGAGCCGTCGGCGCGGACCTGCCAGCCATGTCGCGCAGCCAGGTCCTCGGCCTCGCTGCGGGTGTAGGTCCGCCCGATGAACTTCGAGGGCGAAGCGAACCCCGGGTCTGCTTCGTCGACGACGGTCTGCGTGATCACCGCGACGACCGGACGGGAGACACCGGCGTTGCGCAACTCCTGAGTGAGCCAGTACCCGATCATCCCCTGCGTCTGGGCTCCGAGAGCGTCCAACGGATACGCCGTGGTCAGTGACGGGTCGGCCTCGCTCTCAATGGCCAACAGCCCGACCTGGGGGCCATTGCCGTGGCACACGATCAGTTGGTGCTCGTTGGCGAGAGGCGCCAGAGCAGCTGCGGCTTCGCGGACATGGCGGCGTTCAACGTCCGCGTCGGGCCGGTCCTTGCGTTCGAGCAGGGCGTTACCGCCGAGCGCGACCACGATGCGCATATCAGCTACCGTTCGTCCAGCCGCACCCGCGCCCGCGGCACCGGCGCCGCCGCGCGCACTCACTCGTTGACTGTGGTGTTCTCACCAGGGAGCACTGCTGGTGGCTGACTCGGGTCTGTGACCTTCTGTGTCGGCCTGTCGCTTGGGGCATGTGGAGCCCCTGGGGTGCAAGGTCGGTTTCGTCCAAGATCCCTTCTTTCCCCGAGGGGGACCCCACGTGTTCACCTATCGTGCCACCTCGTCGTCCCGTCGACACCGTCACCCGGATCTCCGGCTCGCTGCAGGCCCACCGCCGCCGCGCCGACGCCCGGCCCTGGCAGTGGGCGGCGACCGGCTGGACCCAGGCCACGCTGGTGCTGCGCTGGCTCAAGGACGCCACCGAGGTGCACCTGCTGGTTTGCGAACGCCCGGCTGTTCGTCGAGGAGCCGCCGTCGGCGGTGCCCTGCCCGAACGGGGTGTAGGTGTAGCTGGTCGCAACCGTGCCAGTGTCATCGGTCAACGCGACGGTGCTGGCGAGCAGGTCGCTGAGATAGCCCACCGTTGCGGCGTCGTCGGTGCGGGACAACACGTCGTCGACACCGCGGCCGTTGAGCAGGTCCGCGGTGACCGCGCCGGCGGCGTTGTGCTCCTGCACGGCGTTGTCCCCGTCGTACAGGTAGCCGGTGGTGGTGCCGTTGACGGTGCGGCTGGTCCGCCGCCCGAACGGGTCGTAGCCGAACGCGGCGCTCAACCCGGCGCCGGTCACCCCGGCCAGCCGGCCGCGGGTGTCCCAGCTGTAGGTGCTGGTGCCGTCGCCGGTCAGGTTGCCGTCGCCGTCCCAGGTGTAGCTGGTACCCGCCCACCGGCTGATCCGGTTGGCGTCGTCGTAGCTCCCTGCGTCCACCGGGTCGGGCAGGCTGGTGCGCGCCCAGGACCCGCCGAGGTGGCTGACCCGCCCGGCGTCGTCGTAGCCGTAGGTCAGGTCCCCCAGCACCGCCGCCCCGTGCCGGTAGCCGATCGAGGTGACCTGCTCGTCCGGGTCGTAGCCGTAGTCCTGCGACGTCCCGTTCGGCAGACTCCGCCGCGCCAGCCGGCCCAGCCCGTCGTAGCCGAACGCCGCCGCCGCCGCGCCGCGGGTCACACCGGTCAGCCGCCCGGCCGGGTCATAGCCGTAGCCGACCGCGGCCCGGCCCGCCACCGTGGCCGACACCCGGTTCCCGGCCGCGTCGTAGGCGTAGTCCAGCCGTCCCTGAGGGCCGGCCGCAGCCGTGAGCTGGTCCAGGTCGTCGAAGACCTGCGTGTACGTGCCCGCCGCCGAATCCACCACCCGGGTAACCCGCCCGACGCCGTCATAGCCGACCGCGACCGTGCCGGCCGCGGCCGCGGCCGCGGCCGCGGCCGCCGACGGCCTGAACACCACCCCGGTCAGCCGACCCAGCCGGTCCAAGCCCCGCTCGGCCACCTTCCCACCCAGCAGCGTCACACTGATCCGGCTGGTGCCCGCGCAGGGCGTCGGGTCGCCCAGCTGGTCCTGGCGTACGCCGTCCAGCAGCCGGATGACCTCCCGGGCGGCCGGGCCGAGGTCGAGCGGGGGCACAGCGCCTCCTTCCCGGGGCATCCCGGTTGCCGACAGCCGGGCCAGCCCACAGTCTGCCCAACGGCGGGCGTGACTGTCAGAAGCGCGCTCTAGCGTGTCCGGAGCCGGGCGCGACACGGACGGCTCGGCGTCGGCGTACGGGAGGCAACCCATGACTGTCGCCACCATCGACGCCCTCCGTCGCGCGCTCGCGGAGACCGAGCGCCTGATCACGGCGGTGCGGCCCGATCAGTGGACAACGCCGACCCCGTGCCCGGACTGGGACGTCCGCGCGGTGGCGACGCACATCGTGTCGGGCAACCGGATGTTCGCCGCGATCCTGCGCGGAGAGGTTGCCGACGGGGGTGCCGGTCCGGCGCCGGGCCCGGTCGACCCGCGCGAGGTCGACGTGCTCGGCGACGACCCGCCCGCAGCCTTCCACGCTGCCGCGGACGACCTGCTCGACGCGGCCGAAGGCCCAGGCGTCATGCAGCAGTCGTTCACGGTGCCGTTCGGCACCGTGCCCGGCGCGGTGGCGCTGCACCTTCGCACCACCGAGGCCCTCGTGCACGGGTGGGACCTGGCCCAGGCGACCGGTCAGGAGCCACGCTTCCCTGACGACATCGTCGACGCGGAGCTGGAGTTCTCCCGCCGGGCGCTCCCCGCCGTCTCCTCGACCCGGTCTCCGTTCGGGCCGCCACAGCCGGTGGCCGAGGATGCGCCGGCGATCGACCGGCTTGCCGCACTCCTCGGCCGTCCGGTCATGACGCAGGGGGGCCGATGAGGGAGCCGGACGAGCTCGTCGGAGGCCACGATCGCCGCGGCAGGGCTCGACGCCGGCCCGTGGCGGCGTCTCGGTCGCTGCTCAGTAGGGCGGGCTCAGATCCTCGAACATGGGGAAGTGCCTGACATTGAGCGTCAACAGGCGCGCGTTCGCACGGATCGCGGTCGCCGCGATCGCGAGATCCGCGCCGTCGATGCCCGGGTGACTGGGCAACCAGGTGCGGCCGAGGATCCCGGCTTGCTCGGCCACATCCTCGTCCACGGGGTGCCACGCGAGCGCGGAGAGCACAGACCGGGTACCGGCCTCCTCCGAAGCGCGCATGCCCGCCAGGATCTCCAGGCGGGTCATCTCGCTCGCGTGCACGATCCCCAACCCGCGCTCACGTTCCAGCAGCTGTGCGGCTGGCTGGTGGCCGCGGAGATAGTCGATGAGGATCGAGGTGTCGACCAACGCCGTCACGGGTTCGGCTGCCGCAGGCGGGTGCCGGAGCGGCGTTGGTCGACCCAGGCAGCCCCGTCGATGCCGCGGTCCCGCCACGCACCGAAACCTCTGCGCAGAGCCTTGAGGTCGTCGGCGCCGGAGCGCTTCGGACCGTACGCGGCCTCGACCGCGTCCCGGATCAGAGCAGAGATCGAGCGGCCTGTCCGGTCGGCCTCGGCGTCGAGCATCCGCCGTTCCTCGGCGGTGAGGGAGATCTGGGTGCGCAGCATGATGTAAGGCTACATCATGCACGCTGGCGCTCGGGTGGCTGCGGACTGCCCGGCGTCCAGCGCCCTCACCGCCAGTCGCAGTCCGCCGCGGTCGCGCCGCCGGAGAGCCGGGTGTAGCCGGGTCCGCGGTCGAAGAACGGCCGCTCCGCCGGCGCAGCTGCGCGCCGCCGGGCACGCACCACGTCGGAGGCGGCCTCGTCGAGGACCGGCTCGTCGGGCGTCCCACTGACGATGACGCCGTAGTCCTCGACAGCGCCGTGCACCGAGACCTTGCCCCAGCGCACGTCGCGCACCACGTCGGCGTACGGGCGCTCCAGCGGGTCACCCCAGCCGCCGCCGCCGGTCGTCCGGATCCGGATGACCTCGCCGGCGCGCACCGGCTCGTCGTCGGCGAGCGCGTCCACCTCCCGCTCACGCGGCCCACCGGGATCGATGACGACCTGGAACGGCCGGCCGGCTCGGCCGCCCTTGACACCCCAGCAGGACAGGATGGATCGGTCGGCGATGGACATGAAGTGCGCGTCGGCCAGCATCCGGATGTGCTTCTCGTAGCCGAGTCCGCCGCGGTAGCGGCCGGCCCCGCCGCTGTCGACGGCGAGCCCGAGCCGCTCGACGACGAACGGGAAGCGCGACTCGCTGAACTCCGTCGGCAGGTTTCGCGAGTCGGGCACCACGTGGATGGTGTCCTCCCCGTCGGCGTAGTAGCGCCCGCCGGAGCCGCCGCCGAGCACCTCGCGCATGAGGTAGGGGCTGCCGTCGCGGTCGGTGCCGTACACGCCCGTGTAGCGGATGGTCTCCTGGTCGGCGGGCATCCGGCCGTCCACCGCCTTCGCCACGACACCGGCCAGCACGCCGAGCAGCCGCAGGATGACGAACGTGCGGGCGTTGGTCGGGGCTGGGAACACCGGCGTGAGCAGGGTCCCGGGCGGCGGGAAGCGCATCTGGATCAGCGGGACCACGCCCTCGTTGACGTCGAGCTCGGCCATCCGTTCCGGCGTGTCGGCGAGGTTGCGCAGGATCGGGGCCAGCCACTTGGCGAGGAAGTTGCCGTCGGCATAGTCGGCGCAGTGGTTGATCGGGCCCTTTGCCTGCGGGGCCGTGCCGGTGAAGTCGAGGACGATGCCGCCGACGTGCTTAGTCAGCGTGATCCGCTGGGTGTGCAGCCTGGGCGGGTCGACGCCGTCGTGCTCGGCGTAGTCCTCCCAGACGTACGTCCCGTCCGGGATCCTCGACAGCACCTCACGCCGGTAGGTCTCGGTGGTGCGATCCAGGATCGCGTCGAAGCAGCCCTCGACGGTGTCCTTGCCGTAGCGCTCGAACAGCTCGGCGAGCCGGCGCGCGCCCATCAGGCAGGCGGCGCACTCCGCGTCGAGGTCGGCGGCCAGCGACTCCGGCATCCGCGAGTTGCGGGTCATGATCCGCAGCGCCGCCGCGTTCGGAACCCCGGCGTCCCACAGCCGGATCGGCGGGACCATCAGCCCCTCCTCGAACACGCTCGTCGCGTGCGAGGGCATCGACCCGGGCACCGCGCCACCGATGTCGTCGTGGTGGCCGAACGCCTGCACGAACGCCGCCACGCACGGCTCACCGCCGTCGCCGGCGTCGTGAAACACCGGCGCCGTCACGCACAGGTCGGGAAGGTGCCCGATGCCGCCCTCGGACAGGTAGACGTCGTTGTGGAAGAAGACGTCGCCGGGCCGCATCGTCTCCAGCGGAAAGTCCCGCGCGACGGGGTGCACCAACGCGGAGTAGGAGCGGCCGGTGAGCTTGCGCAGGTGCCGGTCGTGGATGCCGGCGCGGAAGTCGTGCGCGTCGCGGATCATCGGTGAGCGGCTGGTGCGCCCGATCGCGGTCTCGACCTCCTGCTCGACCGAGGCGAGGTAGCCCTCGACGATCTCGACGAGGACGGGGTCGACGGCCGCGCCGTCGGTGAGCCGGTACGGCCGCTGGCCGCTCATCGGGTCCCCTCCGCACGCTGCAGGAGCAGGTTGCCGTAACGGTCGACCTCCGCCACGAAGCCGGCGTGCACCGGCACCGTGGAGCTGAACTCCTCGAGCACGGCCGGCCCGACGACGACGTCGCCGGCCCCCAGCCGCGCCCGGTCGTAGATGGCGGTCTCGGTCCAGTCGTCGAAGAAGACCCGGCGGCTGCCCGTCCGGGCGGTCTCGGAGCCGTGGCCGGTGGCCACCTCGCGCACCTCCGGCTTGCGGATCGGGCCGACCCCGGTGACCCGCAGGTTGACCCACTCGACCTCTTGCCGGGGGTCGTCGCGGAAGTCGTAGCCGTAGAGCCGCGCGTGCTCGGTGTGGAAGGCGTCGGCGACTCCGTCGAGGAGCTCCGCCGACACCGCGCCGGAGGGCACGTCGACGCGCACCTCGTAGGCCTGGCCGTAGTAGCGCAGGTCCGCCGTACGGACGAACTCCCGCGTCGCCGGCGCGAAGCCCTCGCGCCCGAGCGCCGCGTCCGCCTCGGCCTGCAGAGCGTCGAGGACCTCTTGCGTGGCGGCGAGGTCGAGCGCGGAGTGTCGCGCGACCGCGGTGCGGACGTAGTCGTTGCGCACGTCGACGGTGAGCAGGCCGTACGCCGAGAGGTTGCCCGGGTTCAGCGGTACGAGGACGGCGCGCAGCCCGAGGACGTCGGCCAGCCGGCAGGCCGGCAGCGACCCGGAGCCGCCGAAGGTCACCATGGTGAACTCGCGCACGTCGAGCCCGCGCTTGACGGTGATCTGCCGCAGCGCGTTGGCCTGGTTCCAGGCCGAGATCTCGAGAATGCCGGCAGCGCACTGCTCCAGCCCGAGCCCGAGGCGATGCGCCAGCGCGCCCACCCCGCCGCGCGCGGCGTCGACGTCGAGCGGGATCTCCCCGCCGAGCAGGTGCGGGGGGATCCGGCCGAGCAGCACGTGGGCGTCGGTGATGGTCGGCTCGGTGCCGCCGCTGCGGTAGCAGATCGGGCCGGGGTCGGCGCCGGCCGACCGCGGCCCGACCTTGAGCGCGCCTTCCGGGCTGACCCAGGCGATCGAGCCGCCGCCGGCCCCCACCGTGACCACGTCGATCATGGGGATCTTGCTGGGGTACGCGCCGACGGTGCCCTCGGTCGTGAGCGCCGGCTGTCCGTCGAGGACGACCGTCACGTCGGTGGAGGTGCCGCCGCCGTCGAGCGTGACGACGCTCGGGAAGCCGGCCCGCTCCGCGACCACCGACGCGCCGAGCGCTCCGGCGGCCGGGCCCGACAGCACCGTGCTGATCGGCTGGTGCACGACCTCGGCGGAGGACAGCACCCCGCCGTTGGACTTCATGACGTAGAAGGGGACATGTGCGGGTGTCTCGCCCTTCGCCGTGGCGAAGTCGTCGAGCCGCGCGGTGATGTTGGCCAGGTAGCGGCGCACGTCCGGCTTGACGGCGGCGTCGACGAGAGTGGTCACGCTGCGCTCGTACTCGCGGTACTCCCGCAGCACCTGCGAGGACAGCGACACGGTGGCGTCGGGGTGCTCGCGTGCGAGGACCGCCGACATCCGCTGCTCGTGCTCGGGATTGGCGTAGGCGTGCAGGAAACACACGCCGACCGCGCGGACGCCGAGGCTGCGGAAGAAGCACGCGGCGGCGACCGCGTCCTGCTCGTCGAACGGCCGGAGCTCGCTGCCGTCGACGGCGAGCCGGCCGCGTACCGTGCGGACCCGGTCGGCCGGGACGATGCGCGGCGGCTTCACCCAGAAGTAGCTGTTGCCGTAGCCGTCCGGGACCGACTGGCGGGCGATCTCGAGCACGTGCTCGTAGCCCTCGGTCGTGACGAAGCCGAGCGAGTCGACCTTGCCCTCGAGCAGCTTGTTCGTCGCCACGGTCGTGCCGTGGCTGACCGCGCTCACCGCGTCGCCGCCGACGCCGAGCCGGTCGAGCACCTGGTGCACACCGGTCATGAAGCCGTCGGCCGGGTCGGCCGGCGTCGAGGGAGTCTTGGCGGTCACGAGCTGGCCGGTGTCCTCGTCGACGGCGACCGCGTCGGTGAACGTGCCGCCGGTGTCGATGCCGATGCGGATCCGCCGCACCATGCCCACCTCCCTCACCGCTCGTGCCCGCCCTGCCCGCGGATCTTCATACGGTGTCGGTGCCATCGCGCCAGGAACGTCTCATGATCGCCCGCCGGCTCAGTTGACGAGCTCGTCGTCGGGCGCCTTGTGCGGGAAGGAGGTGCGTGCCGGGGCCTGCAGGTCCTCGGCGTAGCGCCGGATGAGGTCGAGGTTGCGGTCGGCGAGGTGGTCGAACACCTGCGGGACGCTCGACCCGGGCGTCAGCGACGCCATCGCCCGCTCGGGGTCGAGCCGCGCGCTGACCCAGCACTCGTGTGTGGCGGCGCGGGCCACCACCTCGGCGATGGGCGTGACGATGTGGGAGTTGCCGAAGAAGAGGACGCCGGTTGGGTCGGTGCCGGTGGCGTTGGCGCCGACGACGTAGACGTGGTTGTCGTACGCGCGGGCCCGTGACGTGAGCTCCCAGATGTCCGCGGAGCGCAGCAGCGCCGACGGCCGGGCGATCACCTCGGCGCCGCGCACGGCCTGGATGCGGGCCAGCTCGGGGTAGTCGCCGTCGAAGCAGATCACCATCCCGAGCCGGCCCAGGTCGGTGTCGACGACGCAGACCTCGTCTCCCGGGGTCACCCAGCCGCCACGCGCGGCGGTCTCGGTGCAGAACGGGTGGGTCTTGCGGTAGACGCCGAGCACGTCGCCGGTCGGGCCGATGAGGACGGCGGCGTTGTAGACGACACCACGCTCGGGCCCGCGCTCGTAGGTGCCCCACACGACGTGGGATCGGGTACGTCGGGCCGCCTCCTGCAGCGGCTCGGTGACCGGCCCGGGAATGGCGCCGACCAGGTCCCAGAGCTGCCCCGGCGGGCAGCCGGGCGTGAACCCGGTGGAGGCCGACTCCGGGAGCACCACGAGCTCGGCGCCGCTGTCCCCGACACAGCGCCGTACCCAGTCGGCGCCTTTCGTCGTGTTGGCCCGCACGACTTCCGGCGTCAGCGGGCCGGGCAGCGGCGCGATCTGCACGGCCGCCGCGGTGAACGCCCTCACCAGCGGACCATCGTCAGGTCCGAGCCGCGCGGCGGGCCAGCACGTAGCCGATGACCACGCCGGCGAGGGACCAGAAGGCGCCGGCGCCGAATGCGGCCAGCAACGGCAGCGCCTCGGGGGCGCCGCGGGCCGACGGCGGCTTGGGAGGTGCGCTGAAGACGCGCGGACTGGCCGCGGCGCCCAGGGCCGGCGCGCCCGGAGCCGGCGCGACGCCAGGACCCACCCCCGCGCCAACCGGCACGGCCTCGGGCGCCGCGCCGGTGAGGACCCCGTCGACGGCACTGAAGAACTCCCCCGCGGTCTTCTTCGCCACCCCGGTGAGCATCCGCTGCCCGACCCCACCGACCATGCCGCCGACGACCGCGTCCGCGTCGTAGTCGAGCCGAGTGCCCGCACCGTCGGGAATGAGGTTGACCTTGACCTCGGCCTGCACAGTGCCTGGCGCTCCGGCACCGGAGGCGTGGAGCGTGAACGCGCCCGGGGGATTCTGCTCCAGGAGCGCGACCTCCCCGTCGTAGGTCCCCTTGATCGACGCGACGCCGGCGGTGATGGTCATCCGGTAACGGTCGGCCGCCACCTCCTTGAGTTGCTCGCAGCCGGGGATCGTGCGCACGAGTACGGCGGGGTCGTTGAGCGCCTGCCAGACCTGCTCCGGCGGAGCGCTGAGGTTGGCGGTGCCACTGATCTTCATGGACGGGCCTCCTGGGTACGGGGTTCCGCGCGCCGCAGCGAGGGAAGCTCCCCGGCCTCGTGCTGCCGCCGCAGGTCGAACAGTTCGCTGGGACTGATCGGCATGCGCGTGATCGAGAAGCCCTCGGCGTCCTCGATCGCGGAGGCGATCGCGGCGGCGCCCGGGATGACGCCAGCCTCGCCGGCACCCTTGATGCCGAGCGGGTTGAGCGGCGACGGCGTCTCGAGGTGGTCGATCTCGATCGTGGGCACTTCGCTGGCGTACGGCATGAGGAAGTCCATGAACGAGGCATTGAGCAGCTGGCCGGCCTCGTCGTAGTCCATCCGTTCGTACAGCGCGCCGGCCACGCCCTGGGCGACGCCGCCGTGCACCTGGCCCTCCACGATCATCGGGTTGATGAGCGGACCGCAGTCGTGGACCACGCAGTAGCGCAGGATGCGCACCTCGGCGGTGTCGGGGTCGGTCTCCACGACGACCGCGTGCATCCCGTTGGCGAACGTCGACTGGGTCGGTGAGTAGTAGGCGCGTCCCTCCAGGCCTGGCTCCTCCCCCTCGGCGACCGGCGGCTTGTCGAGGTCGACCGCGACGAACTGCGTCGCCGCCTTGGACGCCTCGTCGAAGGCGTAGCGCAGGGGGTTGGACAACACGGCCACCGTGGACAGCGGGATCGACGCCTCCGGCACGCCCTTGACGCGCACCGTGCCGTCGACGACCTCGAGGTCCGCCGGGTCGACCTCCAACGCCTCGCCGGCGATGCGCAGCGCCTTGGCACGGGTCTTGCCAGCGGCCAGCGCGACCGCGTTGCCCGCCATCACGGCTGCCCGCGAGGCGAACGTGCCGACGGAGTAGCCGAAACGCCGGGTGTCGCCGGTGACGACCTCGACGTCCTCGATTGGCACGCCGAGCCCGTCCGCGACGATCTGCGCGAACACCGTCTGGTGGCCCTGCCCCTGCGACGTCAGCCCGGTAGCGACCTTCACCTTGCCGCTGGTCTCCACCTGCACGTGCCCGCCCTCGTACGGCCCCACGCCGGTGCCCTCGACATAGCAGCCGATGCCGATGCCTACCCGCCGCCCATCCGCGCGCGCCTGCTCGCGGTAGGCCGCGAAGTCGTCCCAGCCGACGAGCTTCTTCAACTTGTCCAGCGTGGCGGGGAAGTCGCCGGAGTCGTAGATGAGCGGACGGCCGTCCTGGAAGAGGAGCCCGTGGTCGTAAGGCATCTCGTCGGGCTGGATGAAGTTGGCGACCCGAACGTCGGCGCGGTCGAGGCCGAGGAAGTCGGCGATGGCGTCCATCGTGCGCTCCATCGCGAACACCCCCTGCGGCCGCCCGGCGCCGCGATAGGGCGTGCAGATGACGGTGTTGGTGTAGAGCGACCAGAACTCGCAGCGGTAGGCGCCTGGCTTGTATGGCCCGAGCAGCTGGGTGGAGGTGATGATCGGGACGATGATGCCGTACGGCGTATAGGCGCCGTTGTCGTGCCAGAGCTTGACGTCGAGCCCGAGCAGCCGGCCCAGGTCGTCGAACCCGACGCGAACGTGCTGCAGCTGCTGGCGTTCGTGGGCGCTGGAGACGAAGTGTTCGCGGCGGTCCTCGACCCACTTGAGCCCGTCGGGGGCGATCGGCGCGAGCCGTCGCGCCGCCCACGGGACGAGCACCTCCTCCGGCCACGGGTGCATGATCTTGACACCGAACCCGCCGCCGACGTCGGGGGCGATGCACTCCACCTTGGTAGGCGGCAGCCCTAGCTTGGCCGCGACCGCCGCGCGCACCGAAGTGGCCGCCTGCGTGGAGGAGTAGACGCGCAGGCTGGAGTCCTCGGCGTCCCAGCGGGCGTAGACGCCCCTGCCCTCCAGCGGCGTCGAGGCGCTGCGCGAGACGTCGAAATCGAGTTCGAGCACGTGGGGCGCAGCCTCGATGGCAGCGTCGACGTCGCCGACCTCCTGGAGCATCCGCGCGGACACGTTGTCGGGCACATCGTCATGCACGAGCCGCTCCGCCGCGCGGGCGTGCGCCACGCCGACGACGGGTGGCAGCACCGAGTATTCGACGCTGATCCGCCCGACCGCGTCCTCGGCGAGGTAGCGGTCACGCGCCACGACCATGGCGACTGCCTCGCCGACGTGGTTGACCTCGTCGCGGGCCAGCGGGTAGCCGGTGCGGGGCGCGTGCAGCGCCGGGTGCGGGATGAGCAAGGGCAGCGGCTCGGCGACGTGGCCTTCGAGGTCGTCATAGGTGAACACCGCAACCACGCCGTCGACGTCGCAGGCCGCGGTGACGTCGATGTCGAGCACCTTGGCGTGGGCGTGCGGGCTCCGCACGAACGCCACGGCCAGCGCGGTCTGGCCCAGGTCGTCGACGTAGTGGCCCTGCCCGGTGACCAGCCGGCCGTCCTCCTTGCGCTGCACCGGGGCGCCGAACATCCGGGTGGTCACAGCGCCTCCCCCGCATGCTCGCGCCGGATCTCTGCGGCGCGCAGCACCGAGCGCACGATGTTCTGGTAGCCGGTACAGCGGCACAGGTTGCCGCCGATCGCCTCGCGGGCCCGCTCCGGTGTCGGGTCCGGCTCGCTCTCGAGGTAGGCGGCGACAGTCGTGAGGAACCCTGGCGTGCAGAAGCCGCACTGCAGGCCATGGCACTCGCGGAACGCTTGCTGCACCGGGTGCAACGAGCCGTCCGCGCCGGTCAGCCCCTCGACCGTGGTGACGTCGCGCCCGTCGACGGTGACGGCGAGCAACAGGCACGCTCGCACCGGGGCTCCGTCGAGCAGGACCGTGCACGCCCCGCACACCCCGTGCTCGCACCCGACGTGGGTACCGGTGAGCCGCAGGTCGTGGCGCAGCGCGTCGGAGAGCAGCCGCCGCACCGGCAGGGTGAGCTCGCGCAGGACGCCGTTGACCCGCAGCCGCACGGTCGCCACCTGCTCGCCCGCCACCTGCGTCTGCTCGCTCACGTCGGTCATGCTGCGGCCTCGACGCCGGCGGCGTGCCGGGCGGCCTGCGCGACGCCGCGCGTGGTGAGCACCTCGACCAAGTGGCGGCGGTAGTCGGCGCTGGCGTGGATGTCGGCCTCCGGTTCGGTCTGCGCGGCGGCGGAGCGACCCGCCGCGGCCCAGTCTGCGGCGTCGTAGGAGGCACCGCCGACCGGGGCGGTGAGGTCGAGCAGCAGCGGAGTGGCCCCGACCGCGATGTAGGCCGCCCGGGCGGTCGCCACTTGCAGGTCGTCGTCGAGCACCACCTGCGCGGCGACGCCGACCATCGCATAGTCGCCGTGCCGGCGGGCCGCC
The DNA here is from genome assembly GCA_038246575.1 of Actinomycetes bacterium. GTDB lineage: Bacteria > Actinomycetota > Actinomycetes > JACCUZ01 > JACCUZ01 > JACCUZ01. The sequence goes on from JBBRVU010000042.1 coordinate 21,626, forward strand.
TCGACGAAGCTCGTGCCGCTGTTGGGGTCCCGCACGGGGAAGCGTACGGCGCGCGCGAGCTCGTCCTCGGCGAGCGAGGTCTCCAGCGGTCCGCGGAAGAAGTCGGCGGCGGCTATCTCACGTACGCCCGCCGTCGAGGCCGCCTCGAGGGTGCCGCCGAGCAACATGAGCACCGCGGTCATCTCCCCGCAAGGGTCCGCGTGGGCGATGCTGCCGACGGTCGTCCCCCGGTTGCGGATCGTCGGATGCGCCACCAGGCGCAGCGCCTGGCGGAGCAGCGGCTGCGCGGCGTACGCCGCCTCGTCGCGCTCGACCTCGGCGTGCCTTGCCAGTGCACCCACCCGCACCTGTGCGCCCTCCACCGAGACGGTCGCCAACTCGGCGAGCCGGTTGATGTCGACCAGCCGCTCCGGCGCCGCGAGCCGCATGGACAGCAGCGGCAGCAGGCTCTGCCCGCCGGCGAGGACCTTGCCGCCGCCACCGGCTTCGGCCAGGACAGCCAGAGCTTCGTCGACTGTGCCCGGCGCGGAGTAGGCGAAGGGTGCTGGCTTCACGGGTCAGGTCTACCCCTTCTCGGCCTTCGCACCCTCGGCAGCCTGACGTGATCGACATGGGTGGGTGCCGGGTCGGTTTCGGTGGTGGGCGGCCGCCCTGGCCGCCCGCGCAGGCGGGCGCTAGCGTCTCGGTGCGGGGAGGGCTACGAGGAGGACGGGCATGGGGTACGTCGGCGCCGCCGCCCACGAGGCGCTGCGACCGCTGCTGCGCGGCCCCACCCGTCCGGCACATCCGCTCGCGGCGACGCGGACCGCCGTGGTGCTGGGGATCGTCGGTGAGCCGCCGGTGTCGTTGCTAGCCGCCGAGGCGGTGCGGTTGCCGGGGTCGCTGGTGCTCGGCGTGTCCGCCGGGGACCTGGCGCTGGCGGCGTACGGCCCGGACGCGCCTGCCGCGGTCGGCTGCGGCGTCCTGCAGATCGGCGACCTCGTCGTGCGCCCGACCCGCTGGTGGGCCTCCGCCCGAGTCCGACCGGCCCGACCCGACGTCCTGGACGCCGCGGCGCGCCGGCTCGGCGACCGACTCCTGCCCTCCCCGCACGTGGGGCTCCTCGAGGTGCGGCTGCGCCGTGGGTTGGACGGCTTCGCCGACGCGCTGTTCGAGGCGCTCGCGGCGCGACCAAGGCTGCGGCACACGCTCGACGAGGTGCTGCGCTGCCGCGCGGCCGCCGAGGCGCTGCTCGGGCTGGGGCCGGGTCTCACCCCGAGCGGCGACGACCTGGTAGCCGGCGCGCTGGTCGCCGTACGCCGGCTGCTGCCAGACACCGCCGACGACATCGCCGTGCTGGGCGCGGCGCTGACCGAGCAGGCGAGGGCAAGGACGAGCCCGGTGTCGAGCGCCTTGCTGGCCTGGGCCACGCTCGGCGAGGCGGTCCCAGAGCTGCTGGTCCTGCTCGATGCACTGGGGCAGGACGGTCCGCTCCGCGCCGACCTCGCCGGGTTGACGCGGGTCGGGCACACCTCAGGAGTCGACCTGGCCCGCGGCGCTGTTGCCGGCGCGTCGGTGGTGGTCCGGCTCACCGCACGCACGGTGCGACCCGGACAGCCGGCCCGCGCATTGCCCTGATCCGCCACCACACCCAGGAGGAACCCGTGCCGAGCCTCGTCGAGTTGCGTCGTGGCGCCTATCACGACTCGGTCAGCCTCATGCAGGTCAGCCGGGCGGCGACGCAGGTCGAAGGCGTCGCCAGCGCGCTGGTGGCGATGGGCACCGAGCTCAACCTCGACCTGCTGCGGGGCATGGGGTTCGTGGTGCCCGCCGCGACCGGCGCCGCCGACCTGCTGGTGGCCGTGCGCGGAGACGACGGTGCTGCGCTCGACCGGGGCCGGGCTGCGGTCGACGCCGAGCTGGCCGCGCTCGCGCGCGGGACATCGGGCGGACCCGCCGAGGCGGCGCCGGCCCGCACCGTCGCCTCGGCCGCCCGCCGGCTCGACGCCAACATGGCGCTGGTCTCCGTGCCCGGTACCTCCGCAGCTGTCGAGACATTCGACGCACTCGAGGCCGGTCTGTCGGTGATGGTGTTCAGCGACAACGTGCCGGTGGAGCAGGAGGTCCGCCTCAAGGACGCCGCCGCCGAGCGAGGGCTGCTCGTGATGGGGCCCGACTGCGGCACAGCCGTCGTCGGCGGGGTAGGGCTGGGGTTCGCCAATGCGGTTCGGCCCGGGCCGGTCGGCCTGGTCGCCGCCAGCGGCACTGGCGCCCAGCAGGTCATGTGCCTGCTCGACACCCGAGAGGTCGGGGTGAGCGCCTGCCTCGGCGTGGGCGGGCGTGACCTGTCCGCCGCGGTCGGCGGCCGCTCCACGCGTGCCGCGCTCGCGCTGCTCGACGACGACCCGGGTACCGAGCTCGTGGTACTGATCTCCAAACCGCCGGACCCGGCCGTGGCCGCGGACATCACGGCGTACGCCGAGTCGCTCGACACTCCTGTCCTGCTTGCCTTGCTCGGGCCGGGGCGGGACGACCTGACCTCGGTGGCCCGACGCGCGGTGGAGGCGGTCGGCGTGCAGTGGAAGGAGCCGTGGTCATGGGACGGCCAGCCGGCCGCGACGACCGGCGGCGGCCTGCGCGGCCTGTTCGCCGGCGGCACCCTGTGCGACGAGGCGATGCTGATCGTGAGCGAGGCGGTCGGCGAAGTGCGCTCCAACATCCCGCTGCGGCCGGAGTGGGCGGTGGGCAGGGACCTGCGGGCCAGCGGCCATCTCATGCTCGACTTCGGCGACGACGCGCTCACGCAGGGTCGTCCGCATCCGATGATCGACCAGCGCAGCCGCCTCGACCGGATCGCCACCGAGGCGGTCGACCCGACCTGCGGGGTGCTGCTCCTCGACGTCGTGCTCGGGCACGCGGCGCATCCCGACCCTGCCGCCGAGCTCGCCCCTGCGCTGGCGCAGGCGCGGGAGGCCGCCCGGGCGGACGGTCGCGACCTCGGCCTCGTCATCTCGCTGTGCGCGACCACCGACGAGCCGCAGGACCCCCGCCGGCAGGCTGAGCTGCTGCATGAGGCGGGTGCGGCGGTGTTCGTCTCCAATGCGGCCGCTGCCCGGCGCGCCGTCGAGCTTGTCACCGGAGCGTTGCGGTGAGTCTGCTGTCCGCCGAGCCGCGGGTGGTCACCGTGGGCGCCCAGTTGTTCGCCGACGCCCTGTCGGGGCAGGCGGTGGCGGTGGAGCAGGTGGACTGGCGGCCGCCG
>JBBRVU010000043.1:0-24832 GCA_038246575.1 Actinomycetes bacterium
GAGATCGCGAAGACCAAGAACGTCACGGTCGCCGCTCTCGTCAAGGCGATGGTCTCAGCGGCGGAGGACGACCTCGCGACCGCAGTCAAGGACGGGCGCCTGACCCAGGCGCAGGCCGACACGATGAAGGCGAGCCTCACGGCGCGGATCACCGACGCGGTCAACGGGGTGCGCTCCGAGCGCGGCTTCCGTGGACGCGGGCCCGCCGACGTGCCCACGCCCGGCTCCACGAACTCGCCTGACTCGCCTGACTCGTCCAGCTCGACGGGCAGCGCCACGTCGAGCACCCTCCTCAGTCCGGTCTGAGCAGAGCACCGGACCCGCCCGGCCCGGTGATCGGCGCGAGCAGCGCGGTCACCGGGCCGATGTCCTGCGGGCCGATGCCTTGACGGCACCGCCCTTGGTCGGCGGCTGGCCCGACCCGGACGATCCGGACCTCGAAGCGTCGGCCATCTCGCGCAGCACGCGGATGTTCTCTTCTGTTCCCTCCGCCGCGCCAGGGTCGGCTCGGTCTATCCGGGCCGCGACCAGCACCGACTCGGGCCCCATGTGCATGGTGAGCAGCTCGACCACCGTCGTCACCTCCGGGTGAGTGCGAGCCGGTCGTGGATGTCGACCACCATCGCCGGCTCGGCGGTCTCGCCGATCAGCAGCTTGGAGTTGTCCCGGCCCAGCACGAACGCGACGAAGGCCAGCAGCAGCCCGATGGCGATGGCGGCATAGCCGTCCCACTTCGCGTCGCCGGTCACGTGGTGCAGACCGATGCCGATGGCGGCGAGCACAAGCCCGACCAGCGCGGCGCTGCCCTCGGCCAGAACCGTCTTCACCGTCGGGTCCTTGCTGAGGCGGACGTGCTCACGGTAGCCGCGGTCCTGCTCCTGTGCCTCGGAGCGCAGCTGCCTGACGGCCTTCAGCCAGGAGAACCCCTCGGCGAAAGAAGGACACGGCGAGCACGACGTACGGCGCGATGATGCCCTGCGACTCGCCGCCGCTGACGAGGGTGTGCACGCCCTCGTAGATCGAGAAGACGGACCCGGCGACGAAGATGCCGACCGCCGCGAGCAACGCCCAGAAGAACTGCGCCTTCCCGTAGCCGAAGGGGTGCTCCCGGTTGGCCGGCCGCTGCGCGACCTTGAGACTGGTGAGCAGGAAGACCTGGTTGAGGGTGTCGGCGAAGGAGTGCGCTGCCTCGGCCAACATCGCGCTGGACCCGCTGATCACACCGGTCACCAGCTCGGCGAGCGCGATCGCCAGGTTCGCCCCGAAGGCGCCCAGCACCGTGCCCTGCTCTCGGACGCCATGTCCCACCTCCGGCTTCCCGGAGCCCTATCCCCCTAGATCCACGACTTCCACCACATCCGGGCGGCCCAGTCTGCGTAGGGGATGACCTGGGCGGACAGCACCGGCAACAGGTAGGCGAAGTTCACGATCGCGACCATGACGTACGCACCGGCCGAGGCGGCGCCCCACTGCCGTCGACGTGTTGATGTGTCGCGCCCGCCGAGCACGAGTCCGAGACACATGGTGATGGCCAGGACCAGGAACGGCACGAACGCGACGGCGTAGAAGGAGAAGACGGTCCGCTGCTGGAACAGGAACCACGGCAGGTAACCCGCTGCGACGCCCGCCAGGATGGCGCCGGCGCGCCAGTCGCGGCGCCCGGCCCACAGGTAGACGAGGACGGGGAGGGCGAGAAGTGAGGCCCACCAGATCGTCGGCGTGCCCCGCGCTGTGACGGCCTGCGCGCACGCCTCGACGGTGCACCCGGCCTCGCCGAGCTTGGGCCCCTCGTAGAAGTAGGACACCGGCCGGGCCAGCACCAGCCAGCCCCAGGGGTTGGAGCGGTAGGGGTGGAACGACGTGAGTCCGGTGTGGAAGTTCCACGCCTCGTGGTGGTAGTGCCAAAGACTCCAGAGCGCGTCCGGCACGAGGGCCGGGCCGGGGTTGTCCACGGCCCAGTCGCGCAGGTAGGCGTCGTCGCCACCGAGGAACCAGCCGGTCCAGGTCGCGAGGTAGACCCCGAGCGCCACGACCACGATGGCGGCGAGGGCCGGGCATGCGTCGCGGACGAGCGCGCCGAGCCACGGCCGTCGCACTCCCGCCGTCCGGCGCGCGCCGACGTCCCAGAGCACTGTCATCAGCCCGAACACCGCGACGAACCAGATGCCGCTCCACTTGGTGGAGCAGGCCAGCCCGAGCGAGACGCCGGCAACCAGCCGCCAGGGTCGCAGCCCGAGCCCGGGGCCGAACCGGGTGGTCTGGGCGGTGGTGAGGCGTTCGGCCAGCCGCTGCCGGGTCCGGTCCCGGTCGAGGACGAGGGCGCCGAACGCGACGAGGACCCAGAACATCAGCAGCGGGTCGAGCAGGGCCGTGCGGCTGTGGACGTAGGCCAGTCCCTCGACCGTGAGCAGGACGGCGGCGACGCAGCCCAGCAGGGTGGAGCGGAACAGCCGGCGGCCGATCCGGGCGATGAGCAGCACCGCGAGCGTGCCGGTGACCGCCACCGTGAACCGCCAGCCGAACGGCGTCATCCCGAACAGCTGCTCGCCGATGGCGATCATCCACTTGCCGCCGGGCGGGTGCACGACGTAGGACGGCTGGCCGGTCCAGAGATCGGTCAGGTCGCCGGCGAGGATCTTGACGTTGGCCGGGTCGGGATCCCCCTTCTTCGCGGCCGCGATGTAGTTCTGCTCGACGCCGAAGTGCAGCAGCGACCAGGCGTCCTTGGCGTAGTAGGTCTCGTCGAAGATGAACGCCTTGGGGCGGGCCAGGTCCCAGAACCGCAGGATGCCCGCGACGAGGCTGATCAGCAGCGGCCCGACCCAGCCCCAGAGCCGGTCGGTCGGCATCGGCGCGCTCAACCGCTCCCGGATCCGCGCAAGATCGGCGGCGGGCATGAGCACCCCGCCACCCTACGCAGCCGCCCCCCACTCCCGCGTTCGACCACGTATGGCAGCCGGGTGATCGCATCAGCAGGCGTGCACGCCAGCTGTGGCGATCACCGGCCGGTTGAAGCAAACGGTCAGTGGCCGGTGGCCGGTGGCCGGTGGGCGAGGATGGGGACGTGACGGGTGTGCTGGTTCTCGCGGGTACGCCGATCGGCGACCCGGCCGACGCCTCGCCCCGGCTGGTCACAGAGCTGGCGGCTGCCGACATCGTGGCCGCCGAGGACACTCGGCGGCTGCGGCGGCTGACCGGTGCGCTGGAGGCGACCATCAGCGGCCGAGTCGTGTCCTACTACGACGGCAACGAGGCGGCGCGGACCCCGGAGCTGGTCGCCGCGATGCAGGACGGCTCCCGCGTCCTGCTGGTGACCGACGCGGGGATGCCCTCGGTCTCCGACCCCGGTTACCGGCTGGTCGCGGCGGCAGTCGAGGCCGGGGTCAAGGTGACGGCGGTGCCTGGCCCGTCGGCCGTGCTCACGGCTGTCGCGCTGTCGGGGCTGCCGGTCGACCGCTTCTGCTTCGAGGGATTCCTGCCGCGCAAGGCGGGAGAGCGGGCCCGGCGACTGGCGGCGCTGGCCGCCGAGGAGCGCACCATGGTCTTCTTCGAGGCCCCGCACCGGCTGGCGGTGACGTTGACCGCGATGGTCGAGGCCCTCGGTGCCGACCGGCCGGCCGCCGTCTGCCGCGAGCTGACCAAGACGTATGAAGAGGTACGCCGGGCCGGCCTTGCCGAGCTCGCCGCGTGGGCGGCCGACGGCGTACGGGGCGAGATCACGGTGGTCGTCGCCGGCGCCGAGCCGGTTGTCGCCTCCGCCGAGGGGTTGGTCGCTGAGGTCGACGAGCTGGTGGCCGACGGTGTCCGGCTGAAGGACGCCACCGCCGCCGTGGCGTCGGCGCACGGCACCAGCCGGCGCGAGCTCTATGACGCCGTGCTCGCGGCGCGAGCCGTCGCCGGACCGGCTGGACAGGGCTGACTAGCCTGGGGTGATGGAGTTCCGCCGCATCCCGGGCCTGCCGCCGTACGTCTTCACGATCATCGACGGCCTCAAGCGGGAGGCCCGGCGCGCCGGTCGCGACGTCGTGGACCTCGGGTTCGGCAACCCGGACCTGCCGTCGCCGGCGATCGCGGTCGAGAAGCTGGCCGAGGCGGCGCACAACAGCCGCAACCACCGCTACTCCGCCAGCCGGGGCATCCCGAAGCTGCGTGAGGCGGTGTCCGCGCTCTACCAGCGCAAGTTCGGCGTGACCCTGGACCCCGAGACCGAGGTGCTCTCGACGATCGGGGCCAAGGAGGGCTTCAGCCACCTGATGTGGGTGCTGCTGCAAGCCGGTGACGCCGCGCTGGTGCCCAGCCCGTCGTACCCGATCCACATCTGGGGGCCGTACTTCGCCGGTGCCGACGCCCGGCAGGTGCCGATCGGCGCGGGCGAGGACTACGTCGCCAACGTGATGGAGGCCTGGGAGCTGGGCTGGCCCAAGCCTCGCGTGGTGGTGCTGTCGTTCCCGCACAACCCGACGACGGCGACCGTGGAGCTCGCCGACCTGCAACGGCTGGTCGACTGGGCGCGTGAGCGCGACGTCGTGCTCGTGCACGACTTCGCGTACGCCGATGTCGCCTTCGACGGGTGGCTGCCGCCGTCGATCCTGCAGTGCGAGGGCGCGATGGAGTGCGCGGTCGAGCTCTACTCGATGACCAAGTCGTTCTCGATGGCCGGCTGGCGGATGGCGTTCCTGGTCGGTAACAAGGAGGTCGTCGGGGCGCTGACCAAGCTGAAGTCCTACCTCGACTACGGCACGTTCCAGCCGATCCAGATCGCGGCGACGGTGACGATGAACGAGGCGTCGGACTACCCGGCCGAGGTCAACGCGGTGTACGAACGCCGCCGCAACGTGCTGATCGACGGCCTCGGGCGGATCGGCTGGGAGATCGACCGGCCACGCGGCACGATGTTCGCCTGGGCGCCGATCCCGGACGCGTATGCCGACATGGGCTCGATCGAGTTCGCGACCAAGATCGTCAAGGACTGCGATGTTGCGGTGTCGCCGGGGGTGGGCTTCGGCCCGGCCGCGGACGGGTTCGTCCGGTTCGCGCTGATCGAGAACGAGCAGCGCATCGTGCAGGCCGTGCGCAACCTCAAGCGCGGTCTGCCCAAACTCGGCTGATCGCCGCCGCTGCGTGTCAGCAGAGCGCGGCGGGAAACGGTTTGATCCGCGCCCGTAGGATTTGGCCATGGTCGAGCGCAGCGAGGACAAGGCGTACTACGTCACGACGCCGATCTACTACGTCAACGACGCGCCCCACATCGGCCACGCCTACACGACCGTGGCCGGCGACTTCCTGACCCGGTGGCACCGCCAGCGCGGCGAGAACGTCTGGTTCCTGACCGGCACCGACGAGCACGGACAGAAGGTCATGCAGGCTGCCGAGGCGGGCGGCGTGTCACCGCAGGAGTGGACCGACCGGCTCGTCGAGGGGGAGTGGAAGCCGGTCCTGGAGACGATCGACGCGGCCAATGACGACTTCATCCGCACCACCGAGGAGCGGCACTCCGAACGGGTCCGGGACTTCTGGCAGACGCTCTACGACAACGGAGAGGTCTTCGAAGGCGCCTACGAGGGGCCTTACTGCGTGCCCTGCGAGGAGTTCAAGCTCCCGGCCGAGCTGCTCGACGGCGAGGACGGCGCCAAGCTGTGCCCGATCCACCACCGGCCGGTCGAGATGCTCTCGGAGAAGAACTACTTCTTCCGGCTCTCGACCTACGCCGACAAGCTGCTCGCGTTCTACGAGGAGAACCCGAGCTTCGTGCAGCCGGAGAGTGCTCGCAACGAGGTCCTGTCCTTCGTCCGGGCCGGGTTGCAGGACCTCTCGATCACCCGGTCCACGTTCGACTGGGGCATCCCCGTGCCCTGGGACGACTCGCACGTGCTCTACGTGTGGATCGACGCGCTGCTCAACTACGCGACGGCCGCTGGTTATGGCACCGACCCCGAGCGGTTCCAGCGGCTGTGGCCGGCCGATGTGCACCTGGTGGGCAAGGACATCCTGCGCTTTCACGCCGTCATCTGGCCGGCGATGTTGATGGCCGCCGGCCTCGAGCCACCGCGGCAGGTGTTCGCCAACGGTTGGCTGCTGGTCGGCGGGGAGAAGATGAGCAAGACCAAGCTCACCGGCATCCACCCGTCCGCGATCATCGATGTCTTCGGCTCCGACGCGTTCCGCTACTACTTCCTGCGCGCGATCCCGTTCGGTCAGGATGGCTCCTTCTCCTGGGAGGACATGGCGGCGCGCTACAAGGCCGAGCTCGCTGACCAGCTCGGCAACCTCGCATCGCGGCTGACCTCGATGGTCGGCCGCTACCGCGACGGTGTGCTGCCGGCGCCGGTCGACGAGCCGTTGCTGGCCGAGGCTGCGCGTGCCGCCGTCACGCGGGCTGAGGCTGCCATCGACGTCGTCGACCTACAGGGCGCGATCCTGGCGGCCATGGACCTCGTTCGCGTGGTCAACAACTACGTGACCGACAACGCACCGTGGCAGGTCGCGAAGGACGAGTCGAGGGCTGCGGACCTCGACCGCATCCTGTACGCGACGGCCGAGACGCTGCGAGTGGTCGCCGTGCTGCTCAATCCAGTGATGCCGAAGGCCTGCGCGGTTCTGTGGAGCGCGCTCGGCGCGCAGGACGCGCTCGGACCCATCGCGGACCAGCGGGTGCAGGACACCGGGGCCTGGGGGCTGCTGCCCGCCGGTGCGGTCATCACCAAGACCGAGCCGATGTTCCCGCGCATCGAGGACCCCGAGCCGGCGTGAGCGCCCGGCCTCCGGCGCCCGACCCGCTGACGGTCGAGGTGGCGGACAGTCACTGCCACCTGGACATGTCCCTGGATCCCGACCAAGTCTTATCGGTCGAGGACGCGCTCGCCGCATCGGCGGCCGTCGGAGTTCCCCGGATCGTCCAGATCGGCTGTGACCTGCCCGGCGCGCAGTGGGCGGTCGAGACGGCGAGGCGTCACGCCCAGGTCGTGGCTGGCGTGGCGCTGCACCCGAACGAGGCGCCGCGGCTGGCCGCCGGTGGCCGGCTCGAGGATGCGCTGGCCGACATCGACGCTCTCGCGGCAGACCCGGTCGTACGGGCAGTGGGCGAGACGGGCCTGGACCACTTCCGGACGGGACCCGAGAGGCACGCCGAGCAGGAGTCGTCCTTCCGCGCCCACATCGAGATGGCCAAACGGCATGACAAGGCGCTGGTGATCCACGACCGCGACGCCCACGACGACGTGCTGCGGGTCCTCGAGGACGCGGGTGCGCCGGACCGCGTCGTCTTCCACTGCTTCTCCGGGGACGCGGCGATGGCCGAGCACTGCGTGCGCCGTGGCTGGTGGCTGTCCTTCGCCGGAACGGTGACCTTCAAGAACGCCACGGGTCTTCGGGAGGCGTTGGCGGTCGCGCCGCTGGACCGGTTGCTGGTCGAGACCGACGCGCCGTACCTCACGCCGATGCCCTTCCGCGGCCGCCCCAACGCGTCGTACCTCATCCCCCACACCGTGCGCGCGATGGCGGCCGTCAAGGGTGTCGACGAGGGCACGCTCGCGACGGCGATCGCAGCCAACACCGAGGCGGCTCTAGGTCGCTGGTGAGTCAGTCGACGAGGAAGGACCGTACGACTTTCACGAAGTCGTCCGGAGCGTTGCGGTGCACATGGTGACCCGCCGGGATCGTCACCAACGTGCAGTCGGGGATCCGGTCGGCCACTTCGGTCAAGCGTTCCTGAGGCACGTGACTGGTGGTTCCGCCGGCCACCAGCAGGGTTGGTGCGGTGATGTCGGCGAGCCGGTCCCAGTACTCGGGCACCAAGACGCCGGCCTGGCTCGCGATCGCCGGCACCACCGGCCAGTCGAAGGGGACCGCCTGGTCCGGCCGCGCGGGTACTGGCCGGTTGCGCTCGTAGGGAGGACAGACGTCCTCGACCACCAGGCGCGCGACCAGCTCAGGCCGATCTTCGGCGATGAGGTAGGCGACCGTGCCCCCCAGGGAGTGAGCGACCAGCGTCACCCGGCCCAGCCCTAGCTGGTCCAGCAGTCCGAGCACGTCGTCTCGCATCAACTCGATGCTGTAGTCGCCTGGCCAGTCGCTGTCACCGTGTCCGCGCAGGTCGACAGCCACCGTGCGAAACGACCCGGACAACTCGGCGACCAGGGCGTCCCAGTCCGAGGCATCCTCGCCGAGGGCGTGGAGCAGCACCATCGGCGGGCTTTCCGCCGCGCCATCGAGGCGGCAGGCCAGGCGCACACCGTCCACCGTGACGTCAACCCGCTCGCTCACACAGTGACCCTAAGCGTCTGTGACGCGAGGGGTCCGTGTTGCTCCGGGTCACGCCAGTTGGCTACCGTCGACGGCTTATGAGCGCCGGACGTCACTCCAAGGGACCGCAACGGTCCCCGCTGTGGGCGTTGTCACATGTCCTGAAAGCAGGCGTTGCGGTGGCGCTGGTCCTCGGGACCACGGCGTTCGTCACCCAGGACAAGACGGTCACGGTCTCGGTCGACGGCCGGTCCAGCGAGGTGCGCAGCTTCGGCGGCACCGTCGGTGCGGTCCTGGCCAGCGAGGGCATCGAGGTCGACCTCGAGCACGACCTGGTGACGCCGATGCCGGACACGGGGCTGCGCAACCGGGAGACGATCGTGGTGCGCTACGGCCGTCCGGTGCAGCTCACCGTCGATGGCAAGTCCCGCCGCGTCTGGACGACTGCTCGCAGCGTTTCCGAAGCCCTACGGGCGCTCGGTGTCCGCGGGGACGGTGCCTACGTCTCGGCGTCGCGCAGCAGGCGGATCAACCGGGCCGGCCTGGCTCTCGATGTCCGGCTTCCGCGGCACGTGACGTTCCTCGCCGACGGCAAGCGGCACGAGGTCACCACGACCGCCCCCACGTTGCGCGACGCCCTGGCCGAGTCCGGTCTGAGCCTGCGGAAGAAGGACCGGGTCGAGGGCGACCTCGAGCAGCTGCCTTACCCGGAGCAGGTCGTCGGGGTCACCCGCGTGCGCGGCAAGCGGGTCATGGTGGAGAAGCCGATCCAGTTCCGCACGGTCAAGCGCAAGAGCAAGGACCTCTTCGTCGGCCAGACCAAGGTGCTCAAGGTCGGCCAGGTCGGCATCACGCAGCGTCGCTTCGTCGAGACCTACCTCGACGGCGAGCTGGACTCCCGCAAGCTCGTGCAGACCAGGGTCGCCGAGGCGCCGGTGACCGCGGTCATCCTCGTCGGCACCAAGCCGGTGCCCCAGAACTCACCGGCTGCGGACGGCCTCAACTGGGCGGCGCTGGCCGGGTGCGAGTCCGGCGGCAACCCGAAGGCCTACAACCCGGCCGGGCCCTACTACGGGCTCTACCAGTTCGCAGCGAGCACCTGGGCGTCCGTCGGCGGAGTCGGGGTGCCGACCGACGCGAGCGCGTCGGAGCAGACCTACCGCGCGCAGATCCTCTACCGGCGCAGCGGCGCCGGGCAGTGGCCGGTCTGCGGCCGCAACCTGTTCACCTGACGGTGGTCCGCCCCGACGAGTCCGGCGTTTCGCTCCTCGGACCGGTCGAGATCCGGGCCCTTGCCGCCGAGCTCGGGCTGCGCCCGACCAAGTCGCTGGGCCAGAACTTCGTGATCGACCCCAACACGGTGCGCCGCATCGTGCGCTCGGCCGGTGTCGGGCCGGACGACGTCGTCGTCGAGGTCGGGCCGGGGCTCGGGTCGTTGACCCTTGGCCTGCTGGCCGAGGTCGCACGGGTGGTCGCGGTCGAGGTCGACCCCGTGCTCGCCGCGGCACTTCCCGACACGGTCGCTCAGCGAGCCTCGACGTACGTCGAGCGGCTGACCGTCCTGACCGCCGACGCGATGCGCCTCGACTCGGTCCCCGGTCCGGCCCCGACGGCGCTGGTCGCCAACCTGCCCTACAACGTCGCCGTGCCCGTCCTGCTGACGATGCTGGAGCGATTCGAGTCGTTGCAGCGGGTGCTGGTGATGGTGCAGGCCGAGGTCGCCGACCGGCTGGCGGCCCCGCCAGGCAGCCGCGTCTACGGCGTGCCGTCGGTCAAGGCAGCGTGGTACGCCGATGTGCGCCGGTCCGGCGCTGTCGGCCGGGCCGTGTTCTGGCCCGCGCCGAACGTGGACAGCGGCCTGGTGGCGATGACCCGACGCGAGCCGCCGGCGACCACCGCGACCCGGGCGCAGGTTTTCGCCGTCATCGACGCTGCCTTCGCGCAGCGACGCAAGACGCTGCGGGCAGCCCTGACGGGCTGGGCGGGGTCGCCTGTCGCTGCCGAGACGGCACTGCGGCAGGCCGACATCGATCCGCGCGCCCGGGGCGAGTCGCTCGGGGTCGCCGCGTTCGCCCGCCTGGCCGCCTGCCGACCCGCGGTCGCCACCTAGGGTGACGTCCATGGGCGCCCGCGCATGACCTCGGTGACGGTGCGGGCTCCTGCCAAGATCAACCTCGACCTCTCCGTCGGGCCGCTGCGGTCCGACGGGTTCCACGAGGTGGCCACGGCCTACCACGCGGTGGCGCTCTTCGATGAGGTCATCGCGACCGAGGCCGACGAGCTGTCGGTCAGCGTCAGCGGCGCGACCGGCGTCGACATCGACGACGTCCCGGCCGACGGGACCAACCTCGCGGCAGCCGCCGTGACCGCGCTGGCCGCGCGGACGGGCGTCGAGCCCACCGTCGCCCTGCACATCACCAAGGGCATCCCGGTTGCCGGGGGAATGGCCGGCGGCAGTGCCGACGCGGCCGCGGCGCTGGTGGCGTGCGACGCGCTGTGGCAGACGGGGCTCTCTCGAGACGAGCTGGCCGAGGTGGCTGCCGGGCTCGGCAGCGACGTGCCGTTCTCCTTGGTCGGCGGGACGGCGCTGGGCACCGGGCGCGGCGACCTGCTGACTCCGGTGCTCGCCCGCGGCAGCTTCCACTGGGTCATCGCGCTGGCCGACGGCGGGCTGGCCACTCCGGCTGTCTACGCCGAGTGCGACCGGTTGCGGGGCGCCGGCAAGGTCCGCGAGCCGAGGGTGAGCGACGAGGTGATGTCGGCCCTGCGATCCGGTGACGCGACGGCGCTCGGCGCAGCGCTGAGCAACGACCTGCAGGACGCCGCCCTGTCGTTGCGCCCCGACCTGGCCCAGACACTGGACACCGGACGCGAGGCGGGGGCACTCGGCGCCGTCGTGTCGGGCAGCGGCCCGTCGGTGGTCCTGCTGGCCCGCAGTCCTGAGCACGCCATCGACATCGCGGTTGCCCTCAGCGCCACCGGGACCTGCCGTGCGGTGAAGCGCGCGCGGGGACCGGTCGCCGGGGCACGGGTGCTCGGGGCGGGCTGAGTGGCCCCCCGCAACCTCGTCAACCTCGAGACGGTCTCCAAGGCGTACGGGACGAAGACCCTCCTCGGCGGGGTCTCGCTCGGCGTTGCCGACGGCGACCGGATCGGCGTCGTGGGCCGCAACGGAGGCGGCAAGTCGACGTTGCTGCGCCTGCTGTGCCGGGTCGAGACGCCCGACCGGGGGCGCGTCACGCACGCAAGTCAGTTGCGGGTCGCTGCTGTCGGGCAGCAGGACACGCTCGACCCGACGGAGACCGTCCGGTCGGCGGTCGTCGGCCACGGTCCCGTGCACGAGTGGGCCTCTGACGCGGGAGTCCGCTCCGTGCTGGGCGGCCTCTTCGGCGGTCGCGAGGACCTGGACGCGATGCTCGACCGGTCGATCGGGCCGCTCTCGGGCGGCGAGCGACGCCGGGTCGCGCTGGCCGCCGCGCTGGTCGGCGAGCACGACCTGCTGGTCCTCGACGAGCCCACCAACCACCTCGACGTGGAGGGGATCGCGTGGCTCGCCGCCCACCTCTCGTCCCGGCGGGAGGCACTGGTCGTGGTCACTCACGACCGGTGGTTCCTCGACGCCGTCTGCTCGCTCACCTGGGAGGTGGCCGGGGGCGCGGTCAACGCCTTCGACGGCGGCTACGCGGCGTACGTCCTCGCGCGCGCCGAGCGCGACCGGATGCAGTCGGCCACCGACGCGCGCCGAGCCAACCTGCTGCGCAAGGAGCTGGCCTGGTTACGCCGTGGTCCGCCCGCGCGAACGTCCAAGCCGCAGTTCCGGATCGACGCGGCGAACGCCCTGATCGCCGCCGAGCCGGCGCCGCGCGACTCGATCGAGCTGGCCAAGTTTGCGAGCGCGCGGCTGGGCCGCACGGTCTACGAGCTCGAGGACGTCGCGATGTCGGTCGGCGACAAGTCGCTTCTCA
Organism: Actinomycetes bacterium; assembly: GCA_038246575.1. Lineage (GTDB taxonomy): Bacteria > Actinomycetota > Actinomycetes > JACCUZ01 > JACCUZ01 > JACCUZ01. The sequence continues at coordinate 12,207 of JBBRVU010000043.1, forward strand.
CCGAGGTGACCTGGCAGCTCGGCCCAGGCGACCGGATCGGGCTGGTGGGCGTCAACGGGTCGGGGAAGACGTCACTGCTGCGGCTGCTGCAGGGGCTGCTGCCGCCGGTGCGCGGCAAGGTCGTCCGCGGGGTGACCGTCCGGCCGGCCTACCTGTCCCAGGACGTGGCCGAGCTCGACCCGACGCTGCGGGTGCTCGAGGCCGTCGAGTCGGTGCGCGGCGTCGTCGACCTCGGGAAGGGCAAGGAGGCCAGTGCCAGCCAGCTCTGCGAGCGGTTCGGCTTCGTCGGCGCCGCGCAGTGGACGCCGGTGGGCGAGCTGTCCGGAGGGGAACGTCGGCGACTGCAGGTGTTGCGGCTGCTGATGGAGGAGCCGAACGTGCTGCTGCTCGACGAGCCGACGAACGACCTCGACACGGACACGCTGAACGCGCTCGAGGACGTTCTCGACGGATGGCCCGGGTCCTTGCTCGTGGTCTCCCACGACCGGTACTTCCTCGAGCGCGTGTGCGACCGGATGGTCGCGCTGCTCGGCGACGGCAGGCTGCGGGACCTGCCCGGTGGTGTCGACGAGTACCTGAAGCTGCGCCGGGCCGCGGCAACCAGCGGCCCGAGCGCCACGGGCGCCGCGCCCCGCAAGGCGGCGGCCTCCGACGCCGCTGCGGTGCGCGAGGCACGCAAGGAGCTAGCCCGCGTCGAGCGGACGTTGGAGCGACTTCGTACCCGCGAGGTGGCGTTGCACGAGAGCCTGGCCGCGGCCGCGGCGGAGCACGAGCTGGTCCTCGAGCTCGACACCGAGCTGCGGGCGCTGGTCGCCGAGCGCGCCGGTCTCGAGGAGCGGTGGCTGGAGCTGGCCGAGGTCAGCGATCAGCTCGGCTGACCGTCGGTGCCGCGGCGACCGGGCCGGCTCGGGCGTACCCTCGCGGCCATGGTGGTTGCCCTGGAGTGGGGACCTGTGGGCGCCAAGGTCCTGGCCGATCGCTGCGACGTGCTCGTCGTCGTCGACGTGCTCTCGTTCTCGACCGCACTCGCGATCGCCGTCGAGCAGGGGGCCATGGTGTGGCCGCACACCGGCGGGGAGTCCGCGGGACTGCTGGCCCGCGACATCGGGGCGATCCTCGCCGGCAACCGGTCGTCGCACGAGGGGATCACGCTCTCCCCGGCGAGCCTGGATGATCTCGCTCCGGACACCCGGCTCGTCCTGCCTTCACCGAACGGCTCGTCGATCGCCTTCGCCGCGGTGAACAGCGCCGTGCGCGTCATCGCCGGCTGCTTGCGAAATGCGGCCGCGGTCGCGCACCACCTGCGCGACGTCGGCCGGGTCGGCCTGGTGCCAGCCGGTGAGCGCTGGTCGGACGGCTCGTTGCGTCCGGCGTACGAGGACCTGGTCGGTGCCGGTGCCATCGTCGACCGTCTGCAGGGCCTGGATCCCGAGGTCGTGCTGGCTCCCGAGGCGGAGGCTGCCGCGCTGGCGTTTCGCGCGCTGCGACCGCTGGCGACCTGCGCGTCGGGCATCGAGCTGATCGAGAAGGGTTACGCCGACGACGTACGCATCGCGAGTCAGGTCGACGTCAGCCAGGTGGTGCCCACCCTGGTCGAGGGTCGCTTCATCGCTGCCTGACGAAGGGCCGATGGCGCGCCTGCCGTGCTATCGCTGCGTGTCGGGTTCCTCGAAGGGTGCCACGAGGCGACGCAGGAGATCCGAGAGCACCTCCTGGTCCGCTGGGGACAGGTCGCCGAGCAGGGCTCGCTCGCGGTCCAGCAGGTCGGCGAGCGCGTCGTCGACGAGCGTCCGGCCACCAGGCGTCAGGCGTACGTGCACACCGCGCCGGTCCGCCGGATCGGGCATCCGCGCCACGAGGTCGCGGTCCTCGAGGCGGTCCACGCGGTTGGTCATCGTGCCCGACGTGACCATCGTCTGCTCGAGGAGCTGACCGGGGGAGAGGACGTACGGATGGCCGGCCCGACGGAGTGCGGCGAGCACGTCGAACTCCCACACCTCCAGGTCGTGGGACTCGAAGGCGTGGCGCCGCGCCCGGTCCAGGTGCCGGGCCAGCCGGGTCACCCGGCTGAGCACGTCGAGCGGGCGCACGTCGAGGTCGGGACGCTCCCGTTGCCACGCCGCGACCAGCCGGTCGACCTCGTCTGCCACGACTGCGCCCTCCAGCCTGCCGTCGGCCAGCAGGGTAGCCGGAACTCTTGACATCGAGAGACTCGATCGACGACATTTATCTTGACATCGAGATAGATGGGAGTGGTGATGCGCTGGGACCCGCAGCGATACCTCGAGTTCGGTGCCGAGCGAGCGCGCCCGTTCGCTGATCTGCTTCAGCGGGTGCGGCCCGAGGACGAGGGAGACCTCCCGGCCTCGGTGGTCGACCTGGGCTGCGGTACCCGGGAACCTCACCAGGGCGCTGGCCGCTCGGTGGCCCTCGGCGCACGTCCACGGCATCGACAGCTCACCGGAGATGGTGGCCAGCGCGGTGAGCCAGGGGGAGACAGCGACGTTGCGGTTCGAGGTGAGCGACCTTCGCGAGTGGACCCCTGACGACCCGGTCGATGTGCTCACCTGCAACGCCACGTTGCAGTGGGTGCCCGAGCACCTCGACCTGCTGCCGAGACTCGTGTCGGGCGTGCGACCCGGCGGCTGGTTCGCCTTCCAGGTCCCGGGCAACTTCGGCGAGCGGACGCACACCGCCATCGCCGAGCTGACCGCCGAGCAGCCGTGGGCCGACCGGCTGGCCGGCGTCGACGTCGCTCGCCCGCAGTCCGAGGAGCCGGCGACCTACCTGCACGCGCTCACTGGGCACTGCGGCCGGGTCGATGTCTGGGAGACGACCTACCTGCAGGTGCTGCAAGGCCCCGATGCGGTGGTTCGTTGGATGACCGGCACCGGCCTGCGCCCCGCGCTCGCCGCGCTCGGTTCCGACCACGCGGACGACTTCCTGAAGGCGTACCGACAGCTGACCAGCGCCGCCTATCCGGAGCACGAGTGGGGGACGGTGCTGCCCTACCGCCGCATCTTCGTCGTGGCGCAGCGGTGACCGGGATTGTCGGCCTGCACCACGTCCAGCTTGCCTCGCCGACCGGTTCGGAGGAGCTGACCCGGCACTTCTACGGCACCGTGCTCGGCCTGCCCGAGGTGGTGAAGCCGCCCACGCTGGCAGCCCGTGGTGGCGTGTGGTTCCGGTCGTCGTACGTCGAGATCCACGTGGGCGCCGAGGCGGACTCCCGCCCGGCTCGCAAGGCACACCCGGGGTTGCTGGTGGACGACCTGCGCGCGTTCGCGGCCGGCCTCGAGATCGCCGGGGTGGTGGTCACCTGGGACGACGACTTCCCGGGGTTCGACCGCTGCTACGTCACCGATCCGCACGGCAACAGGCTCGAGCTGATGCAACCGCAGTGACTAGCCGGCGGCCGGTCCCGGGTCGTGCAGCGCGGGCCTGGTCTCGAGCCCGGACAGGCCGTTCCAGGCCAGGTTGACGAGGTGGGCCGCCACCTCGGCCTTCTTCGGCCGCCGGGCGTCGAGCCACCACTGCCCGGTGAGCGCCACCATGCCGACGAGCATCTGCGCGTACATCGGCGCGAACTTCGGGTCGAACCCGCGGGCCTTGAGCTGATTGACCATGATGTGCTCGACCTGGGTGGCGGCGTCGCTGATCAGCGACGCGAACGTTCCGGTCGACTGCGCCACCGGTGAGTCGCGCACCAGGATGCGGAAGCCGTCGGTCGAGGACTCGATGTAGTCCAGCAGCGCGAAGGCGGCGCGCTCGAGAAGGTCGCGCGGCTGCCCGCTGCTGGTGAGGGCACCGGTGATGGCCTCGAGCAGCGCGCGCATCTCGCGGTCGACGACGACCGCGTAGAGCCCCTCCTTGCCGCCGAAGTGCTCGTACACGACCGGCTTGGAGACGCCGGCCGTGGCAGCGATCTCCTCGACCGACGTGGCATCAAAGCCCTTCTGGGCGAACAGCGAACGGCCGATGTCGAGCAGCTGCTCGCGGCGCTCCTTGCCGGTCATCCGGGCTCGTGCGTTGCGTCGGACCTTGGACTGGCCGGGCGCCGCCGGCGTTCCGTCGGGCACTCAGGCCGCCCGTCGCGCGTCGAGATGATCCTGCTGGAGCCATCTCACAGGAGTCCTCCGTCGCGGTTGCTCTGCTGCTCCCTACCTACGCGACGGTAACCTACGGTCGCGTAGTGGTCGAAGCTGCCGCGGCCCGACCGGGCGCAACAGCCATCGGGGCAGCGGCCCGGCGCCACCCTCTAGCCTTGGCGCCCGTGGCGCAGTCCCGGGTCGTCCAATGGCAGGACGGTGGATTTTGGATCCACTAACGGAGGTTCGATCCCTCCCCCGGGAGCCTCGGCCCCTCTCCTGCTCGAGGCGCAACGTCCGGCGGGTATCCTCGGCGGTGCACCGACTCCCGTCCGCCGCCCGCCGAGGAGCGCTCCGCCCGTGAGCCCCGCCCGACCGGCCGCCGTGGTCGTCCTTGCCGCAGGCGAGGGGACCCGGATGGGCTCGGCGATCCCCAAGGTGCTGCACCCGATCGGTGGCCGCAGCCTCGTCCACCATGCAGTCGCGGCGGCAGCCGGGCTCGATCCCGAGCACCTGGTTGTCGTCGTCGGCCACGGCCGGGACCAGGTCATCGACCATCTTGGCGAGGTCACGCCGAAGGCTGTGACCGCCGTGCAAGAGCGGCAGCTGGGCACCGGACACGCCGTTCAGGTCGCCCTCGCCGAGCTGCCCGAGCTGAGCGGCACCGTGGTCGTCACGTACGGCGATGTCCCCCTGTTGACCACGTCGGTCCTGGCCGACCTGCTCGCCGCCCACGCCGACCAGGGCAATGCGGTCACCGTGCTGACGGCCATGGTCGAGGACCCCAGCGGCTACGGCCGGGTCCTGCGCGCCGAGGACGGGACGGTGACCGAGGTTGTCGAGCAGAAGGACGCGACTGACGAACAACGCGCGATCCGCGAGATCAACTCCGGGGTCTACGCCTTCGATGCTGCAGTGCTCCGTGCCGGGCTGGACCGGCTGGAGACTGACAACGCGCAGGGTGAGCTCTACCTGACCGACGTGGTCCGGCACGCGAACGTCGCGGGCGACCGGGTCGGCGCAGTTGTCGTCGCGGACACGTGGGCGGTGGAAGGTGTCAACGACCGGGTCCAGCTGGCCACGCTGCACCGGGAGCTCAACCGGCGCACTGTCGAGAGGTGGATGCGCGCCGGCGTGACAGTCATCGACCCGGTGACAACGTGGATCGACGCCGACGTCACCCTGGCTCGCGACGTCGTCCTCGAGCCGAACACCCTGCTGCGCGGGTCGACCTCCGTCGCCTCGGGTGCGCAGATCGGGCCCAACTGCCTCGTCGTGGACACCGCTGTCGGCGAGGGCGCAACGGTCGCCGACGCCACGACGTACGGCGCGGTCATCGGGCCGGAGGCGTCGGTCGGTCCCTACACCTACCTGCGGCCGGGAACCCGGCTCGGCCGCGGTGCGAAGGCCGGCGGTTTCGTCGAGCTGAAGAACGCGCAGCTCGGGGACAACGCCAAGGTGCCACACCTGAGCTATGCCGGGGACGCGAGCATCGGCGAGGGCGCCAACATCGGCGCGGGCACGATCTTCGCCAACTACGACGGGGTGGCCAAGAACCGCACCGATGTCGGCGCGCACTCCTTCGTCGGCAGCAACTCGGTGCTCGTCGCCCCGCTGGAGATCGCGGACGGTGCCTACGTCGCCGCGGGCTCGGCCGTGACGTCGCCAGTGGCGCCTGGGGAGCTCGCGGTCGCGCGCGGCAAGCAGCGCAACATCGCCGGGTGGGTGGCCCGTCGGCGCGCCGGGACCCGGACGGCGCGAGCGGCCCAGGCCGCAGCCGACGCACAGGCCGATCAGGCCGATCAGGCCGATCAGGCCGATCAGGCCGATCAGGCCGACGAGAAGACCAACCAGCAACGCGACGAAGAGGGGTCGGCTCGATGAGCTTCATCAAGACCACGGGCGAGAAGAAGCTGATGCTCTTCTCCGGCCGTGCACACCCGGAGCTCGCCGAGTCGGTGGCCGAGGGGCTCGGCATCGAGCTGACGCCGACGACGGCCTACGACTTCGCCAACGGCGAGATCTTCGTGCGCTACAAGGAGTCCGTCCGCGGCTGCGACGCGTTCGTGATCCAGAGCCACTCCGCGCCGATGAACCAGTGGCTGATGGAGCACTTCATCATGGTCGACGCGCTCAAGCGCGCGTCGGCCAAGCGCATCACGGTGGTCATCCCGTTCTACGGGTACGCCCGGCAGGACAAGAAGCACCGCGGTCGCGAGCCGATCTCGGCGCGGCTGGTCGCCGACTTCTTCAAGACCGCGGGTGCCGACCGGCTGATGGCGGTCGATCTGCACACCGCGCAGATCCAGGGGTTCTTCACCGGTCCGGTCGACCACCTCTTCGCCCTCCCGCTGCTCGCGGCGCACGTCAACCGGCGCGTCGACAGGTCCAAGGTGACGGTCGTGTCACCGGACGCTGGTCGCCTCCGGCTGGCCGAGCGCTGGGCGGAGTCGATGGGCGGGGCTCCGGTCGCGTTCATCCATAAGACCCGTGATCCGTTGATCCCCAACGAGTCCAAGGCCAACCGGGTCGTCGGCGATGTCGACGGCCGCACCTGCATCCTGCAGGACGACATGATCGACACCGGTGGCACGATCTGCAAGGCGGCCGACGCCCTGTTCGAGGCAGGCGCCGCCGACGTCATCGTCGCCGCGACGCACGCCGTGCTGTCCGGCCCCGCCGTCGACCGGCTGAAGAACTCGCGGATCAGCGAGGTCGTGGTCACGGACACACTGCCGATCAGCGAGGACAAGCTGTTCGACAAGCTGACGGTGCTCTCGATCGCCCCGCTGCTGGCCCGCGGCATCCGCGAGGTCTTCGACGACGGATCGGTGACCAGTCTGTTCGACGGGCACAGCTGACCGGGTGGCAGTCGAGGCTCTGGGCTAGGCCTCCGGCGCTCTCGCTGGGCCGATGGCGGGGTTTGGGCGCCTGCCCGGACCGGGGCTAGACTGCTGCGGTTGCCCGGCGAGGGAAGCCTGACGGCCTCCGTGATCGACGCGGTGGTCGAGAGACCCGCCTTCCCGCGCGCCCAGACCACCGCTCGAACGCCCCAAGGAGCCTGCCCCCGTGTCCGAGGTCCGAATTACCGCCGAGTCGCGCACCGAGTTCGGCAAGGGTGCTGCCCGCAGGGTCCGCCGTGCCGACAAGGTCCCGGCCGTCCTGTACGGCCACGGCACCGACCCGCGGCACATCTCGCTGCCCGGCCACGAGCTCATGCTGGCGCTGAAGGCACCCAACGTGCTGCTGAACATCGCCCTGGACGGCGGGACCGAGCTGGCGCTGCCCAAGGACGTCCAGCGCGACCCGATCAAGGGCTTCCTCGAGCACGTCGACCTCGTCGTCGTGACCCGTGGCGAGAAGGTCACCGTGAGCATCCCGGTGCACGTGGTCGGCGACGCGGCTCCCGGCTCGCTGGTCAACCTCGACCACTCCGAGCTGTCGATCGAGGCCGAGGCGACCAACATCCCCGGCGCGGTCGAGGTCTCGGTCGAGGGCCTGGAGATCGGCACCCAGATCCACGCCAAGGACGTCACTCTTCCCGACGGTGCCACTCTCGTTACCGACGACGACGCGCTGGTCGTCAACGTCACGGCTGCGCCCACCGCCGAGCAGCTCGAGGCCGAGCTGGCCGAGGCTGAGTCCGAGGTCGGCATCGTGCACGAGGCGACCGATGAGGAGCAGGCCGCCGAGAGCGAGGGCGCCGCAGCAGAGGGCGACGCCGCGCCGGCCGACGGCGAGGGCGAGAAGGCCGAGAGCTGAGGCTCTTCCGGTCCCGCCGGGCTCGCGAGAGCACGGAGCAGACTGGTGTCATGAGCGGCGAGGTCTGGCTGGTCGTCGGGCTCGGCAACCCCGGCGACGGCTACGCCGGAAACCGGCACAACGTCGGCTTCATGGTCGCCGACCTGCTCGCGACCCGGATGGGCAGCCGATTCAAGGCTCACAAGGCCCGCGCAGACATCGTTGAGGGACGACTCGGTGACGCCCGGGTCGTGCTGGCCAAACCGCGCAGCTACATGAACGAGTCCGGCGGCCCGGTCGTCGCGCTGCGCGACTTCTTCAAGGCCGACCTCGAGCGGATCGTGGTGGTCCACGACGAGCTGGACCTGCCCTTCAGTGGTCTCCGGCTCAAGCTCGGTGGCGGGGACAACGGGCACAACGGCCTCAAGTCCATCCGCCGCTCCCTCGGCTCCGGGGAGTTCCACCGCGTCCGGTTCGGCATCGGTCGTCCGCCGGGCCGGATGGACGCTGCCGCGTTCGTCCTGCGCGACTTCGGTGCAGCCGAACGCAAGGAGCTCGACCTCGAGGTCGACCGCGCCGCCGATGCGGTGGAGGCGCTGGTCGGCCATGGCCTCGACTACGCTCAGAACACCTACAACACCTGACTCGTTGCAGGTCGATGCCGCGCCCGAGCGGCGATCGGGAGGGCGGCACCAGTGCGGCTGACCTGCTTCAACGTGGAGAACTTCTTCGCGCGAGCCAAGGCCCTCAACGCCGAGACGTGGGCGGCCGGGCGGGCGGTGCTCGAAGCCCACGCCGAGCTGAACACGCTGCTCGCTGCGGCGACCTACGGCCCCGACGACAAGGTGCGCATCCTCGAGCTGCTGGGCGTCCTGGGCCTGACCCGCTCGGACTCGGCAGAGCTGGCCGTGCTGCGCCAGGTCCGCGGCCGCCTGGTGCGGCGGCCCCGATCCGGCTCGGTCGAGGTCGTGGCCACCGGACGTGGGGACTGGGTCGGCTGGGTCGACCTCACCACCGAGCCGGTCAAGGGAGCCGCGATCGACAACACCGCACGCGTCATCGCCGACCTCCGATCCGACGTGCTCGGTGTGGTGGAGGCCGAGAACCGGGTCGTGCTCAAGCACTTCTCCGACGCCCGCCTGCGCGACGGCGTAGAGCCGCTCTACCCGCACGTCATGGTCATCGACGGCAACGACGAGCGGGGGATAGACGTCGGCGTCCTCACCCAGGACGGCTGGGAGCTCGGCTCGATCCGCTCGCACGTCGACGACACCGACGAGAGCGGCGTGGTGTTCGGCCGCGACTGCCCCGAGTACGAGATCCGGACCCCGGGCGGTCATCGCCTCGTCGTGCTGGTCAACCACCTCAAGTCCAAGGGCTACGGCCGGCAGTCCGACAACGACCGCCGCCGGAGGCGACAGGCGCAGCGGATCGCAGACATCTACGCGCGGTTGCGCGGCGACGGTGTGGTCTACGTCGCGGTGATCGGTGACCTCAACGACACGCCGGCAGCCGAAGCGCTGGCACCGTTGCTCGCGGGCACGGACCTGCGCGACATCAGCGAGCACCCGTCGTTCGACGACGGCGGGCGGCCGGGCACCTTCGGCAACGGCACCGCATCCGGAAAGATCGACTACATCCTGCTGTCGCCCGCATTGTTCGCCAAGGCGACGGGAGGCGGGATCTTCCGGATGGGGGCCTGGGGTGGGAAGAACGGCACCCTCTGGCCGCACTACGACACGGTCACGCTGGCCGTCGATGCAGCGTCGGACCACGCCGCGCTCTACGCCGACCTGCGGCTGACCTAGCGCCCGCCGCGGCTCAACCGGTGTTGCGAAGCCCGGCGGCTACCCCGTTGACGGTGAGCAGCAAGGCCTCGCGCAACCTGGGGTCGGTCTCGTCTTCCGCGTCCCGGGCCGCGCGGGCACGACGGAGCAGCGACACCTGCAGATAGCTGATCGGGTCCAGGTAGGCGTCGCGAACCTGCAGCGTCCTGGCCAGCAGCGGGTTCGAGCCCAGCAGGGTGGCCTCCCCGGTCACGGCCAACACCTCGCGGACGGTCCGGTCGTGCTCGGCCCGGACCAGGTCGAACACATGGCGCAGGTCGTCATCGACCAACGAGTCGACGTAGTTGGCCGCGATGCGCAGGTCGGTCTTGGCCAGGGTCATCGACACGTTGGACAGGAACGTCCGGAAGAAGTGCCAGCTGGTGTACATCTCGTCGAGGAGGTCACCGAGACCGGCCTCGCGCGCCGCTGCCAGCCCCGCGCCGACGCCGTACCAGCCCGGCACCACCTGGCGCGACTGGGTCCAGCCGAACACCCACGGGATGGCTCGCAGTCCCTCGAGCCCCGCGCCGCTGTCCGGCCGTCTCGACGGGCGCGAGCCGATGTTCAGGTCGGTGAGCAGCTCGACCGGGGTGGACTGCACGAAGTACGCCGGCAGGTCCGGCTCGTCGACGAGCGCCCGGTAGTGGTCGTGCGCCGCCCCCGAGAGCACGTCCATCGCCTCGTCGTAGCGCTCCAGCTCGTCACCGGTCGTTCGCGGCAGCCGGTGCAGGACGGTGGCCTCGAGGGTGGCTGCCAGCGTGAGCTCGAGGTTCTCCCTGGCCAGAGCGGGCAGCAGGTACTTGTCGGAGATCACCTCGCCCTGCTCGGTCACCTTGATCTCGCCGTCCAGGGTTCCCCACGGCTGGGCGAGGATCGCGTCGTGCGTGGGGCCACCGCCACGACCGACCGTTCCGCCGCGCCCATGGAAGAGCCGCAGTCGTACGCCGTGCCGCCCGGCGGCGTCCCGCAGCTGGCGCTGGGCGCGGTGGATCTCCCACTGCGACGTGGCGATGCCCGCTTCCTTGTTCGAGTCCGAGTAGCCGAGCATCACTTCTTGCACGTCGCCGCGCAGCGCCACCAGTCGCCGGTAGGACCTGTCGCCGAGCAGGTCGTCGAGAACCCGGCCGGCCTCCCGCAGCTCGCTCACCGTTTCCAAGAGCGGCACGAAGCCGATCCGGGCCACGCCGGCGTGCAGGTCGACGAGACCGGCCTCGCGAGCCAGCACGACAGCGGCCAGCACGTCATCCGCCCCCCGGGTCATCGACACGATGTAGCTCTCGCACACCTCGGGTCCCAGGGTGTCCAGCGCCTCCCGGATCGTGGTGAACACCGACAACGTGCGCGCCCCCGCCTCGTCGAGGCTCACCTGCGTCGGGGACAGCGGTCGCAGCCCGTCGAGCTCCTTGCGGAGCAAGGCGAGCCGGCTGGCCCTGGGCAGGTCGTCGTAGCGCCACGACAGCTCGCCGAGCCGGTCGAAGAGCTGGGCCAGGACGTGGTGGTGGGCGTCGGCATGCTCGCGCACGTCGAGGGTCGCGAGGTGCAGTCCGAAGGCAGCGACCACTCGGATCGTCCGGTCGACCCGCCCGCCGGCCGCGAGCCCGCCGCGGTTGCGGGCCAGCGAGTCGCGCATGACCATGAGATCGGCCACGAGGTCGGCGGTGCCGAGATAGTCGCGTCCCTCGACGTGCGGCGCGCCTTCGGCGATGCGCCGTCTGGTGTTCTCCAGCTTCGCCCCGACACAACGACCCTTGAGGCGGTACGGCTCGTCGGCGTTGATGCGCCGCACGCGAGGATCCAGGTCGGGCAGGACGCCGAGGTCGTGCTCGACGCTGGCCAGGAGCTCGTCGCTGGCCGGGATGAGACGGGTCGACGAGGAGAGGTCGCCCAGGAGGTCGGTGATCAGCGCCTGCAGATCCCGGATGGCGTGACCGTGATGGAGCATCAGCACGTCGCGGGTGACCTGGGGAGTCACGTTCGGGTTGCCGTCCCGGTCGCCGCCGATCCAGCTGCCGAAGCGCAACGGCTTTGCGGTCGCCGGAAGTGCGACCCCTAGGGAGGCAAGGGTGTCGGCGAGGTCCTCGAGAACGTCGCCGGCAGCGTCGAGCATCAGCTCGTCCAGGTAGTAGGCGGCGTTGCGAGCCTCGTCCAGCGGCTCAGGCCGGTCCAGCCGCAGCTCGGCCGTCTGCCAGAGCAGGTCGATCACCTCGGCGATCCGTCGGTCGGTCCGGGCGTCGTCCGGTGCGTCCAGCAGCTCGGCCACCCGGCGCCGCTTGGACAGGATCGATCGCCGCGCCGCCTCGGTGGGGTGGGCTGTGAAGACCGGGCGCACGGCCAGCCGGCTGACGAGGTCGGCGATCTCCTCGGCCGGCAGACCGGCTGCCCGGATGCGATCGGCGGCCTGGGCGAGCCAGCCCCCCTTGACCTGGCGTTCCTCGCGCATCGTCCGCGCGCGGTGCACCTGCTCGGTGACGTTGGCCAGGTGGAAGTACGCCGCGAAGGCCCGCACCAGCAGCGCTGCGGTGGCGACATCCACGCCTTCCAGCAGGGCGGCGAGGGTGCCGGAGTCCCGGGTCGCCTCGTGGCGGCTGAGCGACCTGACCTGTTCGACCAGGTCCAGGAGCTCGGGTCCCTCCTGGCGGACGAGCGACTCGCCCAGCAGGTTGCCCAACCGGCGCACGTCACTGCGCAGCGCCGCCTGGTGGTCCTGGCCGGTCGCCTCGCCGTCTGCTGTGAGCTCTGTCCCGTCGATTGCCAGGAGCCTAGGAGGAGCAGGCCGGTGGGCCGGGGTAGTGCACGCAGGGTGAGACGTCGGCGGGGGCGGAGGGAGAAAGCGGCGGCTGCCGCCGATGGGAGGATGCGTGGTCGGGCGAACGGACGAGTGGCACGGCGGCCGATGTGGACGATGGTCGTCTCAACGGACTCCACCTGCCGGGGGGCAGGGGGAAACCGGGGGTAACTAGGGGGGACC
>JBBRVU010000044.1:0-24560 GCA_038246575.1 Actinomycetes bacterium
TCGCGCTGGTGGTCTTCGTCGAGCAGGCTCAGCGCCGCATCCCTGTGCAGTACGCCAATCGGATGGTCGGCCGGCGGATGTACGGCGGCTCGTCGACGTACATCCCGCTCAAGGTCAACCAGGCCGGCGTCATCCCGGTCATCTTCGCCTCGTCGCTGCTCTACCTGCCCGCGCTCGCGGTCAACCTCACCGACCGGCAGAACCCGCCGTTCTGGGCCACGTGGGTGCAGACCTACCTCGTCCGCGGCGACCACCCGATCTACATGGCCCTGTACTTCGGCATGATCGTCTTCTTCACGTACTTCTACGTGGCGATCACGTTCAACCCGACCGAGGTCTCGGACAACATGAAGAAGTACGGCGGCTTCATCCCCGGCATCCGGGCTGGCCGGCCGACCGCCGAGTACCTCGACTACGTGCTGTCCCGGATCACTCTCCCGGGCGCGCTGTACCTCGGCTCCATCGCCCTGGTCCCGCTGATCGCCCTCGGGCTCTTCGGCGCGAACCAGAACTTCCCGTTCGGTGGCACCGCCATCCTCATCATCGTCGGCGTGGGCCTGGAGACGGTGAAGCAGATCGAGAGCCAGCTCCAGCAGCGTAACTACGAGGGCTTCCTCCGCTAGTGCGGGTCGTACTCGTGGGGCCACCCGGGGCGGGTAAGGGGACCCAGGCGCAGTTCATCGCGTCGAGGTTCGCGGTGCCGAACATCTCCACGGGTGACATCTTCCGGGCCAACGTCAGCAACGGGACCGAGCTGGGGCTCGAGGCGCGCAAGTACATGGATGCGGGTGACCTGGTCCCCGACGAGGTCACCATCGGGATGGTCCGCGACCGGCTCGACCAGGACGACGCGTCGGAGGGGTTCCTGCTGGACGGCTTCCCGCGCACCGTGGCGCAGGCCGATGTGCTCGAGGGCATGCTCGCCGACAAGGGCACCGCACTGGACGTCGTGCTCGAGCTGGTCGTCGACGAGGAAGAGGTGGTGCGGCGCCTGTCCGGCCGGCGGACCTGCCGAGCGTGCGGACACGTCTGGCACCTGGACTTCGACCCGCCAGCCATCGGCGGCCGGTGCGACCGGTGCAGCGGTGAGCTCTTCCAGCGTGACGACGACCGCGAGGACACCATCCGCCACCGGCTGGAGGTCTACGCCGACCAGACCTCGCCGCTGATCGGCTTCTACGGCGACCGCAGCGTGCTGCGCGGCGTCGACGCCACCGGGCCGGTCGAAGACGTGACCGACCGGGCCATCAACGCGCTGCGCCGCTTCGGCGACTGAGCCGTGGTCGAGCAGAGGCAGCAACCATCGTGTTCCGAAAGAGACAGCGAATGATCCAGATCAAGTCCGATTCCGAGGTCGCGCTGATGCGCGAGGCCGGGCTGGTCGTCGGCCGGACCCTCGAGCTGCTGCGCGCGGCGGCGGTCCCGGGCGTGACCACCCTGGAGCTGGATCAGATCGCCGAGGCGAGTATCCGGGACGCCGGCGCCGTCCCCTCGTTCAAGGGCTATCAGCCCCACCCGTCCATCCCGGCCTTCCCCGGCACGATCTGCGCGTCGGTCAACGACGAGATCGTCCACGGCATCCCTGGGGCCCGGGCCCTCATCAAGGGCGACATCATCTCGATCGACTGCGGCGCCATCCTCGACGGGTGGCACGGCGACGCGGCCATCACGGTCGCGATCGGAGACGTCCCCGACGAGGTCCGCGAGCTGATGCGAGTGTGCGAGGAGTCGATGTGGCGGGGCTTCGCCGCCGCCCGGCTCGGCGGCAAGGTGAGCGACATCTCGCACGCCGTCGAGGCCTACATCCGCTCCCAGGGGGACCACGGCATCGTCGAGGAGTACGGCGGCCACGGCATCGGCACCGAGATGCACCAGGAGCCGCACGTGCTCAACTACGGGCGCGCGGGGCGCGGTCCCAAGCTGGTCCGAGGCCTGGTCCTGGCCGTCGAGCCGATGCTGACCCTCGGGCACCCGGCCACCCGGGAGCTCGACGACCACTGGACGGTCTCCACGGTCGACGGGTCGGTCTCGGCCCACTACGAGCACACGTTCACCCTCACCGAGGAGGGCCCCTGGGTCCTCACGGCCCTCGACGGCGGCGTGGAGAGGCTGCAGCGGCTGTCCTCCGGGTCCGGGTCCGGGCCCGCGGCAGCAGCGGGGTGACCGGGTCGACCCGGGCCGGCCCGGCGAGCGGGCAGCGCCGGCGACCTGCGGTTTTCCCGCGATTTCCCGATCAGCCCAGCGTGTCGTAGACTCATGCGCTGGCTCACGAGCCACGTCACGCATGCCCCGCGGCTGGGTTGGCATGGGTGACCACGTCATGAGTGCGCCACCCCGGCAGGGGGTCTCTCCTCCTGCGCCCAAGCACCACCGACCGATACCGATTGCGGAGGACATGGCGAAGAAGGACGGGGTCATTGAGATCGAGGGCACCGTGGTCGAGGCACTGCCGAACGCGATGTTTCGCGTGGAGCTGACCAACGGCCACAAGGTGCTCGCGCATATCAGCGGGAAGATGCGCCAGCACTACATCCGGATCCTCCCTGAGGACCGGGTCGTGGTGGAGCTCAGCCCGTACGACCTCAGCCGCGGCCGCATCGTCTACCGCTACAAGTAACCAACCGTTCTCGACACGAGGCTGAAGACGTCCCTATGAAGGTCAAGCCGAGCGTCAAGAAGATCTGTGACAAGTGCAAGGTGATCCGCCGTCACGGGCGGGTCATGGTGATCTGCGACAACCCACGTCACAAGCAGCGCCAGGGCTAGCCGAACCACCAGCTGGCCCCCGAGCCGTGAACAGGCTTCTTGACCGACAACTGCACACGCGCATCGCGCCCCGAAGTCCTCCCACGGAGGGCGACGGGTCACCCCCGGACCAGGCCGGGGCCATCCACCCCGGGCGGGGTGGGGGAGCGGCGCGCAGGGCCTGGACAGCAGAAGGAGAACCGCCCGATGGCACGCCTCGTAGGCGTCGACCTCCCGCGCGAGAAGCGGGTGGCGATTGCCCTTACCTACATCTTCGGTGTCGGCCGCAGCCGCGCCGAGGAAGCGCTCGTCCAGACCGGGGTGAGCCCGAACACCCGGGTTCGCGACCTCGGCGACGACGACCTCATCAAGCTGCGCGACTACATCGAGGCCAACTTCCGGATCGAGGGTGACCTGCGCCGCGAGGTGCAGGCCGACATCCGGCGCAAGGTCGAGATCGGCTGCTACGAGGGGATCCGCCACCGGCGTGGCCTCCCGGTCCGCGGTCAGCGCACCCACACCAACGCCCGGACCCGCAAGGGCCCGCGCAAGGCCATCGCCGGCAAGAAGAAGGTCGGCAAGAAGTAAGTCCGTTCGTCGGGATGACGGCCCCATGGCCGCCCACCGCACTGCGGACCACCCGACCTCCCACCAGCCACAGGAGTAGTTGACGCGATGCCTCCGAAGAGCCGTCAAGGCGCGGGCACCAAGAAGGTGCGCCGCAAGGAGAAGAAGAACGTGGCCCACGGCCACGCACACATCAAGAGCACGTTCAACAACACGATCGTCTCGATCACCGACCCCATGGGCGCTGTGATCGCGTGGGCCTCCGCCGGTCACGTCGGCTTCAAGGGCTCGCGCAAGTCCACGCCGTACGCCGCGCAGATGGCCGCCGAGAGTGCCGCCCGTCGGGCGCAGGAGCACGGCATGCGCAAGGTCGACGTGTTCGTCAAGGGCCCGGGCTCGGGCCGTGAGACCGCGATCCGGTCGCTGCAGGCGGCTGGTCTCGAGGTCGGGACCATCCAGGACGTCACCCCCGTCCCGCACAACGGCTGCCGCCCCTCCAAGCGGCGCCGGGTCTGACGGGAGGAGAAGGAACATGGCGAGATACACAGGGCCGGACTGCAAGCGGTGCCGTCGAGAGAAGATGAAGCTCTTCCTCAAGGGCAGCAAGTGCGAGTCGCCGAAGTGCCCGATCGAGATCCGTCCCTACCCCCCGGGTGAGCACGGTCGCGGTCGCACGAAGGACAGCGAGTACCTGCTGCAGATGCGTGAGAAGCAGAAGTGCGCGCGCATCTACGGCGTACTCGAGAAGCAGTTCCGTGGCTACTACGACGAGGCCAACCGCAAGCAGGGCAAGACCGGCGAGAACCTGCTGCGCATCCTCGAGAGCCGGCTGGACAACGTGGTCTACCGGGCCGGCTTCGGCAAGAGCCGCGACATGGCCCGCCAGCTCGTGCGGCACGGCCACATCAAGGTCAACGGCCACAAGGTGGACATCCCGTCCTACCGCGTGACCGAGAACGACATCGTCGAGGTCCGCCCGAGCTCCTTCGAGCTGACCCCGTTCGTGGTTGCCCGGGCCGAGGCCGGCGAGCGTCCGGTGCCGGCGTGGATCGAGGTCATCCCCAACAAGATGCGGATCCTCGTGCACTCCCTGCCGGCGCGTCAGGTCATCGACACGCAGGTCCAGGAGCAGCTGATCGTCGAGCTCTACAGCAAGTAGCACCATCCCGGTGGCGGCATACCGAGGCCGCCGCCGGGCGCACCACTGCACATGGCGTCATATAGCGGACGCCGGTGGAAAGGACATCTGACGTGCTTATCGCACAGCGCCCCAGTCTCTCCGAAGAGGTCGTCGACGACTTCCGGTCCCGGTTCATCATCGAGCCGCTCGAGCCCGGCTTCGGATACACCCTCGGCAACTCGCTCCGGCGGACCCTGCTCTCCTCCATCCCCGGTGCCTCGGTGACGAGCATCCGTGTGGACGGCGTCCTGCACGAGTTCAGCACCGTGCCCGGCGTGAAGGAGGACCTCACCGAGATCATCCTGAACATCAAGGGACTCGTCGTGAGCTCCGAGGTCGACGAGCCGGTCGTCATGTACCTGCGCAAGCAGGGCCCTGGCGTCGTCACCGCTGCTGACATCGCGCCGCCCGCCGGTGTCGAGGTGCACAACCCCGACCTGCACATCGCCACGCTCAACGGCAAGGGCAAGCTCGAGATGGAGCTCACCGTGGAGCGCGGTCGCGGCTACGTGTCGGCCGTGCAGAACAAGCAGGCCGGACAGGAGATCGGGCGCATCCCGATCGACTCGATCTACTCGCCGGTGCTCAAGGTGACCTACAAGGTCGAGGCGACCCGGGTCGAGCAGCGCACAGACTTCGACAAGCTCGTGGTCGACGTCGAGACCAAGCGCTCGATGACGCCGCGGGACTCGATGGCCTCGGCCGGCAAGACCCTGGTCGAGCTGTTCGGGCTGGCCCGCGAGCTCAACGTCGAAGCCGAGGGCATCGACATGGGCCCGTCGCCGACCGACGCCGCGCTGGCAGCCGACCTGGCGCTGCCGATCGAGGACCTCGAGCTGACCGTCCGCTCGTACAACTGCCTCAAGCGCGAGGGCATCCACTCGGTCGGCGAGCTGGTCAGCCGCAGCGAGGCCGACCTGCTCGACATCCGCAACTTCGGCGCGAAGTCGATCGACGAGGTGAAGGCCAAGCTGATCTCGATGGGTCTGGCCCTCAAGGACAGCCCCCCCGGGTTCGACCCGAGCACCGCCGTGGACAACTACGGCGCCGACGACGACATGGCCTACGTCGAGGACGAGCAGTACTGAGGGAGGCCCCGGCCATCCCCCCGTACTGACCGCTCGAGGACTGGAGAAGAACGACCATGCCTACCCCCACGAAGGGCGCACGCCTCGGCGGCGGTCCGGACCACGAACGGCTGATGCTGGCGAACCTGGCCACGGCACTGTTCGAGCACGGCCGGATCACCACCACCGAGGCCAAGGCGAAGCGGCTGCGCCCGCTCGCCGAGCGACTCATCACCTTCGCCAAGCGCGGTGACCTGCACGCGCGGCGCCGGGTGATGACCGTCGTGCGCGACAAGAGCGTCGTGCACGAGCTGTTCGTCGCCATCGGTCCGCGCTACGAGAACCGCCAGGGCGGCTACACCCGCATCACCAAGATCGGCCCTCGCAAGGGGGACAACGCCCCGATGGCCGTGATCGAGCTCGTCGAGGCGCTGACGGCCAAGGCCGAGACGGTGCGCGAGGCCGAGGCGTCGACCAAGCGGACCGCCAAGAAGGCTCCGGCGAAGAAGGCCGCCGCCAAGAAGGCGACTGCTGCCGACACGACCACGGTCGAGGACGCCGGCACCGACTCCGACTCTGTCACCGAGACGGACGCCGCCGCCGAAGCCGCATACGGCGCGGGCTCGTCAGCCACCCAGGCCGACGGCTTCGACATCAAGGGCAACGAGGACTCGAAGAAGTACCACGTGCCCGGCAGTCCGCACTACGACCGCACGGTGGCCGAGGTGTGGTTCGCCACGGCCGAGGATGCCGAGAAGGCCGGCTTCGAGCCGACCGGCTGGGGCACCGACCACCCGTACGGCGAGGGTTCGCACGCACCCCTCGACGACGCGGACGCGGCGCCCGACGGGTTCCCGGTCAAGGGCAATGCCGACTCGATGAAGTACCACACGCCCGAGAGCCCGTACTACGGCCGCACCGTGGCCGAGGTCTGGTTCAAGACGGCGGCCGACGCCGAGGCCGCTGGCTTCGCCGGCACGGCCGCCGACGACGGTGCGGAGGACGAGTCCTGACGGACTCCACTCCCGACGTGACCGAGCCCGCCGATCCCCAGACCGGGGACGGCGGGCTCGTCCGTCTGCGGCTGGACCTGGGCTACGACGGGACGGCGTTCTCCGGCTGGGCGCGCCAGCCGGGCCGGCGGACCGTCGAGGAGGTCCTCGGCGTCGGTCTCGCGACCGTCCTGCGGGTGCCCGAGGTACGGCTGGTGTGCGCCGGGCGCACGGATGCCGGTGTGCACGCCGGCGGCCAGGTGGCCCACGCGGACGTCCCCGTCGCCGCGTACGCCCAGGTCGCCGCCAGCCTCGGCGACCGGATGGCCGGGGTCCTTCCCTCAGACGTCCGGATGTTCACCGTTGCGCCCGCACCAGCCGGCTTCCACGCCCGGTTCTCGCCGCTCTGGCGCCGCTACGCCTACCGGGTCTGCGACGAGCGCCACGGTGTCGCACCGCTGCGTCGTTTCGATGTGCTCTGGCACCGTCGGCCGTTGGACCTCGAGGCGATGGACCAGGCGGCCGAGGCCCTGCTCGGCGAGCACGACTTCGCGGCCTTCTGCCGCCGCCGGGAGGGAGCCACCACGGTGCGCACGCTGATCGAGCTGTCCTGGTGTCGGGACGAGAATGGCTTCGCGGTCGCGACCGTGCGGGCCGACGCCTTCTGTCACAGCATGGTGCGCTCGCTGGTGGGTTCGACTCTGGCCGTGGGCGATGGTCGCGAGGTCCGCGGCTGGCCGGCCCGGCTGCTGGCCGCCGGGACGCGGGACCCGGCGGTCCAGGTCGCAGCCGCCCGCGGGCTCAGCCTCGAGGAAGTCCGGTACCCGGACACCGGCCGCCTCGCGGCGAGGGCCGAGCTGACCCGGCGCCGCCGCGGGGAGGGTCCCCGATGACCCGCGAGGAGCTGCTGGTCGACCTGGTAGCGCGCATCCTGGCGATGCCCGACGACCGGCCCCGGCTGGTGGCGATCGACGGGATGTCCTGCGTGGGCAAGTCCACCCTGGCGGCCGAGGTCACGTCTCTGCTGGGCTCGGCCGACATCCCTGTCCTCGCAGTGTCCTACGACGACTTCCACCACCCGGCCGAGGTCCGACGACGACGCGGCCGGCTCTCGGCCGAGGGATATCTCGAGGACAGCTACGACGCCGCAGCCCTGCGCGAGCGCGTCCTGGACCCCGCGGTCAACGGCGGCGAGGTGCGCACGGCGAGCTTCGACCTGGCCTCCGACCACCCGGTCGACCCGCCGGGGGAAGAGCTGCCCGCGGGGTCGGTCGTGGTCGTCGAGGGGGAGTTCCTTCTCGACGCTGCCCTGGCCGAGTTCTGGGACCTCGCGGTCCTGCTGGTCGCCGATCCCGAGCAGGTCCTGGCGCGTGCCGTGGCGCGGGACGCAGAGCTGGGCGGTCCGGAGCAGGTCCGCGAGCGCTATCTGCGCAGGTACTTCGCGGCCTGGTCGCTCCACGAGGACCGCAACGACCCGTGGTCGCGGGCCGACGTCGTCGTCGACCTCAGCGACCCGCAGACCCCGCGCGCGCTGAGCTGAGCCTCACTCCGGCGGACTCGGGTCCGGCGATGGCGGCGAGGACGCCGCCGCCGTCGACGAGGTGGTCGGCCGTCGCGCGGCCCCCAGCTGGGTCTCGTCGTCGACGAAGCCGACCGACCGGTAGACCCGGACGGCCAGGTAGCCGGGGTCCGCGACCATGACGAGCGTCCGCACGCCGAGCTCGTCGAACCCCCGCAGGCTCGCGTGGTGCACGAGCGTCCCCGCCAGCCCGGATCCCCGGTGCGCCGGTGACGTCTCGACCGTCTGGAACCGCGCGAGTCCGGTGCCGGCGGCGATCAGCCCCAGCTGGCTGACCAGCGACCCGTCGAGGAAGGCGCCCCACCAGTCTCCGTGCCCCGCCTCGCACAGTACGCGGCTGGTGGCGGTCCGGCGCCGGACGAACTCATGGTGGTTGTCGCCGTAGTCCTCCTCCTCGTCGCAGGCGAGGCGGAGTCCGACGCTCTGCGCCCAGTCCGCGTCGGTCATCAGGCGCCGGTACGTGGCCTCGGTGTTGGGCCGCGCCGGCGGGTGCACCGAGGCCGCCGTCATCACGGTCGAGGCCTCGACCGTGAAACCACGACCGGTGTACGTCGCCAGATCGCCGGCCTGCCCGCCTGTCCCGTCGACACCGATCGCGACGTGGCGGGCACCGGGGAAGGCCTCGGCAAACCGGCCAAGCCAGCGGTCGGCGTCGCGCGCCGCAGCCGGGTCGGAGAGCAGGAGGAAGTTGCCCCACCAGAAGGTCGGGTTGTCCGGCGTGCGCACCACGAGGTGGTCGCCGAGGTCCTCGATCGTGCTCCCACCGAGGCGCAGCAGCGCCAGATCGGTTCGGTAGCCCCGCGAGACGACGTCCACGCCCGGAGACTGTAGCCACCTGGACGACGGGAACTACCTCGCGCGCTCGGCCGCAGGCCGTCACACTCGTCCTTCGTGGGACACGTCGACGTCAACGGCATCAGCTTCGACCTACCCGATGGGCGGCGGCTGCTCTCCGACATCGCCTTCCGGGTGGCCGACGGGGCCATCGTCGCTCTCGTGGGGGCGAACGGCGCCGGAAAGACGACGTTGCTGAAGATCGTCGCGGGCGACCTCGACCCGCACGAAGGTTCGATCGGACGCTCGGGCGGGCTCGGTGTGATGCGCCAGTTCATCGGAGCGGCGACGACGGGGACGCGGTTGCGCACCGAACGCGACGACGCGGCCGCGGGAGCCGGGCCCTCGACACCTGGGGAGGGCACGGTCCGTGACCTGCTCGTCTCCGTCGCCCCGCCGGCCGTGCGTCGCGCCGCCGACGCCGTGGAGCGCGCCGAGCTCGCGATGATGGAACGTGACGACGAACCGACCCA
Source organism: Actinomycetes bacterium (assembly GCA_038246575.1). Taxonomy (GTDB): domain Bacteria; phylum Actinomycetota; class Actinomycetes; order JACCUZ01; family JACCUZ01; genus JACCUZ01. The sequence continues at coordinate 9,438 of JBBRVU010000044.1, forward strand.
GCTGCAGTACGCGCAGGCGCTTGCCGACTGGGCGGATGCCGGTGGCTATGACGCCGAGGTGCTCTGGGACACCTGCACCGTGGCCGCGCTCGGTGTCCCGTTCGAGAAGGCCCAGTGGCGAGAGATCCGCACCCTCTCCGGCGGCGAGCAGAAGCGGCTGGTGCTAGAGGCCCTGCTGCGCGGTCCCGACGAGGTGCTGCTGCTCGACGAGCCGGACAACTACCTCGACGTACCCGGCAAGCTCTGGCTCGAGCGGTCACTGCGCGAGACCCCGAAGACGGTGCTCTTCGTCTCCCACGACCGAGAGCTGCTCGACCGGACCGCCACGCGGATCGTGACCGTCGAGCTCGGGGCCGCGGGCAACACGGCGTGGACCCACGGCGGTGGCTTCGCGACCTACCACGATGCTCGTCGTGACCGCTTCGCGCGGCTCGAGGAGCTGCGCCGTCGGTGGGACGAAGAACACGCCAAGATCAGAGCCCTGGTCGCGATGTACAAGCAGAAGGCCGCCTACAACGACGGGCTCGCCTCGCGCTACCAGGCGGCAGTGACCCGGTTGCGGATGTTCGAAGAGGCAGGCCCGCCGCAAGCGATCCCGCGCGAGCAGGACGTGACGATGCGGCTGCGCGGCGCGCGCACCGGGAAGCGCGCAGTGGTATGCACGGGGCTGGAGCTCACGGGCCTGATGCGCCCGTTCGACATCGAGGTCTGGTACGGCGACCGGGTTGCGGTCCTCGGGTCCAACGGATCGGGCAAGTCGCACTTCCTTCGGCTGCTCGCTGCCGGAGGTTCGGACCCGGACGCCGAGCATCGCCCCGTCGACGACGTCCGCCTGGCACCGGTCGCGCACACCGGCCGGGCCCGGCTGGGTGCCCGGGTCCGGCCGGGCTGGTTCGCGCAGACCCACGAGCATGCCGAACTCGTCGGCCGGACCCTGCTCGACATCCTCTGGCGCGGGGACGCGCACCGGGCCGGACGTGGCCGCGAGGAGGCGTCGCGCGCCCTGGACCGGTACGAGCTCGCGGAGGCTGCCGAGCAGACCTTCGACTCGCTCTCGGGTGGGCAGCAGGCCCGGCTGCAGATCCTGCTGCTGGAGCTGTCCGGCGCCACCCTGCTCCTGCTCGACGAGCCGACCGACAACCTGGACCTCGTCTCTGCCGAGGCGCTGGAGGAGGGGCTCGCGGCCTACGACGGCACGGTGCTTGCCGTCACCCACGACCGGTGGTTCGCCCGCGGCTTCGACCGGTTCCTGGTGTTCGGCGCGGACGGGACCGTGTTCGAGTCCGACGAGCCGGTCTGGGACGAGGGCCGGGTGCAGCGGGCCCGCTGACGAGTGGGAAGTCACAGGTTGGTCGGGGGCTTCCCGGTTCGCCTGGTTAGGACTAGTTTGCGCTGCACCGGATCTTCGTCACCCCTCACGTGGAGACCGCCATGCGCCGTCGTGTCCCGATCGCCCGCCTCCTGCTGGCCGTCCTCGCCGCACTCGCGCTCGTCGTGGGGCTGGCCGGTCCCACGGTCGGACCAGCCGTCGCGAAGGAGAAGAAGAGGGGCGGCACGGCCAAGGCCTTGCACTCGCTGCGCTCCCCGGTCACCGACGAGAACTTCTACTTCGTGATGGCCGACCGCTTCGAGAACGGCGACACCTCCAACGACACCGGCGGGTTGGGCGACGACCCGTTGGTCTCCGGCTTCGACCCGACCGCCAAGGGGTTCTACAACGGCGGCGACCTGGCCGGCCTGCGCCAGCGGCTGGACTACATCCAGGGGCTGGGGACGACCTCGATCTGGCTGACGCCGAGCTTCAAGAACAAGGCGGTCCAGCTCGAGGACGGACCGTCCGCGGGCTACCACGGCTACTGGATCACCGACTTCACCCAGATCGACCCGCACCTGGGCACCAACGCCGAGCTGGCGGCGCTCGTCAACGCCGCGCACGCCCGGGGGATGAAGGTCTACTTCGACATCATCACCAACCACACTGCCGACGTGATCGGCTACGAGGAGGGTGCTCGGCAGCCCTACGTCTCCAAGGACGTCGCGCCCTACCGCACCGCGTCCGGCGAGGTCTTCGACGACCGCGACTACGCCGGCACCGACAGCTTCCCGGCCCTCGACCCGTCGCTGTCCTTCCCCTACACCCCAGTCCTCGACGCGGACGAGACGGACCTCAAGGTGCCGGGGTGGCTCAACGACCTGACGCTGTACCACAACCGGGGAGACACAACCTTCGTCGGCGAGAACTCGCAGTACGGCGACTTCTTCGGTCTCGACGACCTCTTCACCGAGAACCACCGGGTCGTCGACGGCATGATCGACATCTACGAGACCTGGGTCCAGGACGTCGGGATCGACGGCTTCCGCATCGACACGATGAAACACGTCAACGACGAGTTCTGGCAGAAGTTCGGCCCCGAGGTGCTCGACTACGCCCGGTCGCACGGCAAGCCGGAGTTCTTCATGTTCGGCGAGGTCGCCCTCGACGGCAGCGATGCCGCCGCGAAGAGCTTCACCTCGCACTACACGACCCATGACGAGATGCAGGCGGTGCTGGACTTCCCGTTCCAGGACGCGGCGCGCAACTTCGCCTCCCGCGGGCAGGGAAACAGCCAGCTCGCGACCTTCTTCGCCAACGACGACTGGTACACCGACGCCGACTCGAACGCCTACCAGCTGCCGACGTTCCTCGGGAACCACGACATGGGGCGGATCGGACACTTCGTGTCCTCGGACAACCCGGACGCCGACGACGAGGAGCTGGTCGCCCGTGACCGGCTGGCGCACGAGCTCATGTACTTCTCGCGTGGCAACCCGGTTGTCTACTACGGCGACGAGCAGGGCTTCACCGGCTCGGGCGGCGACCAGGTCGCGCGCCAGACGATGTTCGCCAGCCAGGTGCCGGACTACCTCGACGACGACCTGCTGGGCACGGCCGCGACCCACGCGCAGGACAACTTCGTCACCTCGCACCCGCTGTACCGCACGATCAGCGACCTTGCCGCCGTGACCAGGAGGCATCCCGCTCTGCGCGACGGCGCGCAGCAGGTCCGCTACGCGTCGACGGACGCCGGTCTCGTCGCGTTCTCCCGGATCGACCGCAGGCACCAGCGGGAGTACGTCGTGGCGCTGAACAACTCCGAGGAGCCGGCGACGGCCGCCATCCCGACGTACGTCCGGAATCGGACCTTCAAGCGGGTGTACGGCGTCGGGCCGCGGTCGGTGAAGACGCGCTCGGACCGCACGCTCGGGCTCACCGTGCCGCCGCTCTCGGCTGTGGTCTACAAGCTCAACGGCCGGATCCCCCGCTCGAAGTCGGCCCCGGACGTCTCGCTCGACAGCGTCGCACCGGCCGCCGAGTCGCGCGGGCGCATGGAGATCGTCGCCGACGTCGACGGCTCGTCGTTCTACGAGGTCACCTTCCAGGCGAAGGTGGGCAACGGCTCGTGGCAGCCCATCGGCACCGACGACAACGCTCCTTACCGCGTCTATCACGACGTGGCCGGCCTCGACCCGGGCACTCCGCTCCGGTACCGCGCGATCGTGCTGGACAACAGTGGCCGCACCGACGTGAGCTCGTCCCGGTCGGCGACGGTGCCGGAGCCCGTGCTGACAATCGAGGCGCCACGCGAGAGTGCAAAGGTGCGCGGAATTCTGGAGGTCCGCGCGGTGGCCGACCCTGAGCGGTCGGACCACGTCGTGCACTTCGCGCGCAGCGTCGACGGCGGCGCCTTCACCGACATCGGCAGCGACGACTCGTCGCCGGTCTACACGGTGTTCGACGACATCGGTGCGCTCGACCTGGCCGAGGGAACTGCGATCACCTACCGAGCGACACTTGCCCTGGCCGGCGGTGGCACCGTCACGGCGACGCGCACGGTCGAGGTCGCCGGACCGCCACCGACCGTCGCGACGCTGCGCTACTTCCGGGCCGCCGGGGACTATGGCGACCCACCCGCTGACGGCTGGGGCCTGCACATGTGGGGCGACGCCGTCGACCCGGCGGTCCTGTCCCAGATCGCGTGGGAGAAGCCGTGGCCGCGCAGCGGTGTGGTCGACGGCTGGGCGGAGTACAGCATCCCGCTGGTGGACGCCACGAAGCCGGTGAACTTCATCATGCACCTGCCCGGCGGGGACTCGGTCCCGAGCACCCGCGAGCCGGGCGGTGACCGGTCCTTCGTGCCGCTGGACAGCGCGGAGGTCTGGATCGTGAAGGGCGACCCGACCATCTACACCAGCAAGCCGACCGTGCCCTGAGGCCAGCGGAGGAGAACCACCGGCTTTCTCGAGGGCGGCGGGCCCGGGGTGCCCGGGCCCGGCCAGCTGCTCCGGCGCCCGCTCGCTTTGACCCCTTGCCGACCCGGCCGGTATCGTACGAGGTCGCCTGCGCCTGCCTGCCGGACGTACGTCCGGTTGAGCGCGCCGACTCCTGCAAGGAACGTCCAGCCCCGATCACCAGAAGGCCTCATCGTGCGCACGTACAGCCCCAAGCCCGGCGACGTCCAGCGTCAGTGGCTCGTCATCGACGCCACCGACGTGGTGCTCGGCCGCCTTGCCACGCAGGCTGCCACCCTGCTGCGCGGCAAGCACAAGCCGGTCTACGCCCCGCACGTGGACACCGGTGACTTCGTGATCGTCGTGAACGCCGAGAAGGTCGCCCTCACCGGCAACAAGCGGGAGACCAAGATGGCCTACCGGCACTCCGGCTTCCCGGGTGGTCTGCGTGGCGTCCGCTACTCGCAGCTGCTCGAGAAGCACCCCGAGAAGGCCGTCGAGAAGGCCATCCGGGGCATGCTGCCGCACACCACCCTCGGCAGGAACATGCTCAAGAAGCTCAAGGTGTACGCCGGCCCTGCGCACCCGCACCAGGCCCAGGGGCCCCAGCCCTTCGAGATCACCCAGATCGCGCAGTAAGCGCGAGCTGCCCACCGCCGTACAGACGAGAGAGATGTCAGACATCGTGGCCGAGACGACCCCTGAGACGCCCGAGAGCACCGAGCCGAGCAGCGCCGAGTCGACCCCCGCCGAGTCGACCCCTGCTGAGTCGACCCCTGCCGAGTCGACCCCCGCTGAGTCGACCCCCGCCATGAGCACCACGCGCGACGCGAGCGACACGGCGGACCCGGGCGACAACGAGCCCGCGCCGGAGAGCTACACCACCGAGTCCGACTCTGCTCCTGCTGCGCCCCCGCGCGAGATCGTCACCGCGCCCGGCGCGGCGACCGGTCGTCGCAAGCAGGCGATCGCACGCGTGCGGCTCGTCCCGGGCACCGGCCAGTGGACGGTCAACAATCGTCAGCTCGACCAGTACTTCCCGAACAAGGTCCACCAGCAGCTGGTCAACGAGCCGTTCGTGACCCTCGAGGCCCAGGACCGCTTCGACGTCATCGCGCGCATCCACGGCGGCGGCATCTCCGGCCAGGCCGGTGCGCTGCGGCTGGCGATCTCGCGTGCCCTGACCGCCATCGACACCGAGGGCAACCGGGCGTCGCTGAAGCGGGCCGGCTTCCTCACTCGTGACCCGCGGGCCAAGGAGCGGAAGAAGTACGGCCTGAAGAAGGCTCGCAAGGCGCCCCAGTACAGCAAGCGCTGATCGGCGGCGCGGGGGTCGCGACGATGGGAAGTGTCTTCGGCACCGATGGTGTCCGCGGTCTCGCCAACCGGTACCTCACGGCAGAGCTGGCACTCGACCTGTCGGTGGCGGCCGCGCACGTCCTCGGCGAGGTCGGTGCGTTCGAGGGGCACCGGCCGGTCGCGGTCGTCGGTCGGGACCCGCGCGCGTCGGGGGAGTTCCTGACGGCGGCGGTCGTAGCCGGGCTCGCCAGTGCTGGCGTCGACGTCGTCGATGTCGGCGTCGTCCCGACCCCCGCTGTCGCCTACCTGACTGCGAATCTCGGCGCCGACCTCGGCGCGGTCATCTCCGCGAGTCACAACGCGATGCCCGACAACGGGCTGAAGTTCCTCGCGCGCGGTGGTCACAAGCTCGCCGACGACCTCGAGGGCGCGATCGAGAAGCGGCTGCGCGAGGACTGGGAGCGCCCGATCGGTGCCGCCGTGGGCCGGATCCGTCAGGACCATGCATTGACAGGTCGCTACGCCGACCACCTGCTCAGCACGCTCCCGAACCGGCTCGACGGCCTCAAGGTCGTCACCGACGCGGCCCACGGCGCCGCTCACGCCCTTGCGCCTGTGGTCCTGCGCGCCGCCGGCGCAGAGGTGGTCTCCATCGGCGACGCACCGGACGGCCTGAACATCAACGACGGCTACGGCTCCACGCACCTGGACCAGGTGCGCAAGGCCGTGGTCCAGCACGGTGCCGACGCCGGGGTCGCGCTCGACGGCGATGCGGACCGCTGTCTTGCCGTCGACGCCGCCGGCGAGGTCGTCGACGGCGACCAGATTCTCGCGATCCTGGCGGTGGCCATGCGCGAACAGGGCCGGCTCCGTGCGGACACGGCGGTCGTGACGGTCATGTCCAACCTGGGCTTCCGGCTCGCGATGGAGCGGGAGAACGTCACGGTGGTCGAGACGGCTGTCGGTGACCGCTACGTGCTCGAGGCGATGAAGTCCGGCAACTACTCGTTGGGCGGCGAGCAGTCCGGTCACGTGATCATGCTCGACCACGCCACCACGGGCGACGGTGTGCTGACCGCACTGCACCTGTTGGCGAGGGTCGCCGCGACCGGCTCCTCGCTGGCCACGCTGGCCTCGGTGATGCAGCGGCTGCCCCAGGTGCTGGTCAACGTGCGCGGCGTCGACCGTGGCGGCGTCGGCGGCAACGGCGTCGTGGCCCAGGCCGTCAAGGACGCCGAGCAGACCCTGGGCAGCACAGGACGGGTGCTGCTGCGCCCGTCGGGCACCGAGCCGGTGGTGCGCGTCATGGTCGAGGCCGCGAACCCCGAGCAGGCCGAGGCCGTCGCCGGAAGGCTCGCGCAGGTCGTGCGAACCGAGCTCGCCCGGCCGTAGGCGCTGCAGCGCACCGCACCCACCGCCGAGATGACGCGCGACCCTCAGAGCTTGCGCAGCCTGACCCGGCGCACCGAGTGGTCGGCGCTCTTCTCCAGCACCAGGCTGGCCCGGCCGCGAGTGGGCACGATGTTCGCCACCAGGTTGGGCTCGTTGATCTCGTGCCAGATCCGGGTCGCCGTCTCGCGCGCGGAGGCGTCGTCCAGCCCCGCAAAGCGATGGAAGTACGAGGAGGGGTCCGTGAAGGCAGTCTCGCGCAGCCGGAGGAACCGCTCGACGTACCACCGCTTGATGTCGGCCATCGCCGCGTCGACGTAGATGGAGAAGTCGAAGAAGTCGGACACGGCCAGGCTGGACCTGCCGTCGGCCCGCACCCGCGGCGGCTGCAGAACATTGAGCCCCTCGACGATCACCACGTCAGGCGAGCTCACGAGCACCTGCTCGTCCGCCAGCACGTCGTAGGTCAGGTGGGAGTAGACCGGGCCGCGTACCTCCGGCGCACCGGACGTGACCGTCACGAGGAAGCGCAGCAGGGCTCGTTGGTCGTACGACTCGGGAAAGCCCTTGCGTTCCATCAGGCCACGCCGCTCCAGCTCGGCGTTGGGCAGGAGGAACCCGTCGGTGGTCACCAGCGCCACGGTGGGGTGGTCCGGCCAGCGGGCCAACAGCTCGCGGAGCAGTCGCGCCGTGGTGCTCTTGCCGACCGCGACACTGCCCGCGACGCCGATGACGAACGGCTTGCGTGCGGACGTCTCGCCCAGGAACGTCGACGTCGCGGCCTGCCGGTCGTGGGCGGCTCGGACCTGCAGGTTCAGCAGACGGGACAGAGGGAGGTACACCTCCTCGACCTCGGCCAGGTCGACCTCGTCGCCGAGGCCGCGGAGCCTGGAGAGGTCGTCGACGGTCAGGGGGAGCGGCGTGGCAGCCCGCAGGGCGCTCCAGGCCGCCCGGTCGAGCTCGACATACGGCGATCTGATCTCCGGCTGACTCCTCACGGGCCGATACCCTGGCACGCATGTGCGGCATCGTGGGTTACGTCGGGGAACAGTCCGCGCTCGAGGTGGTGGTCGAGGGGCTCCGCCGACTCGAGTACCGAGGCTACGACTCCGCCGGCGTCGCGCTGCTGGCCGACGGGAAGCTGGTGACCCAGAAGCGGGCCGGGAAGCTGGTCAACCTGGAGAACGCCCTGGCCGAGTTCCCGCTGCCCGCCTCCACCACCGGCATCGGACACACCCGGTGGGCCACCCATGGTGCGCCCAACGACCGCAACGCCCACCCGCATGTCGATTGCACCGGCGCGGTCGCGGTCATCCACAACGGCATCATCGAGAACTTCGCCTCTCTCCGGGCCGTGCTCGCAGAGCGCGGCCACGAGCTCGTGTCCGACACGGACACCGAGACCGTCGCGCACCTGCTCGAGGAGGAGACCCGGACCACCGCGGGTGCCGACGGCACCGTCGACCTCGCCGAGGCGATGCGCCGGGTGTGCCGCCGGCTCGAGGGTGCGTTCACGCTGGTGGCCACCCACGTCGAGGCGCCCGACGTCGTCGTCGGTGCTCGGCGGAACTCACCGCTTGTCGCCGGTCGCGGTGAGGGTGAGAACTTCCTGGCCTCCGACGTCGCGGCATTCATCGCGCACACGCGCAACGCGGTCGAGCTCGGCCAGGACCAGGTCGTCGAGCTGACCCGAGATGCGATCACGGTCACCGACTTCGACGGCAACGCGGGCGACGTCCGCGAGTACCACGTCGACTGGGACCTCTCGGCCGCCGAGAAGGGTGGCTTCGACTACTTCATGCTCAAGGAGATCGCCGAGCAGCCGCAGGCGGTCGCCGACACGATGCTGGGCCGGCTCACCGACGACGGTCGGCTGCACCTGGACGAGATGCGCCTCACCGACGAGGACCTGCGCGAGGTCGACAAGATCATCGTGGTGTCGTGCGGCACGTCGTTCCACGCCGGCCTCGTCGCGAAGTACGCGATCGAGCACTGGACGCGGATCCCCTGCGAGGTCGAGCTGGCCTCAGAGTTCCGCTACCGGGACCCGGTCCTCACCCGGTCGACGCTCGTCGTCGCGATCTCGCAGTCCGGTGAGACGATGGACACCTTGATGGCGCTGCGGCACGCCCGCGAGCAGAAGTCACGAGTCCTCGCCATCTGCAACACGAACGGCTCCACGATCCCGCGGGAGTCCGATGCCGTGCTCTACACGCACGCCGGTCCGGAGATCGCGGTGGCCTCGACCAAGGGCTACCTCACCCAGATCGTCGCGTGCTTCCTCGTCGGCCTCTACCTCGCGCAGGTGCGCGGCACGAAGTTCGGCGACGAGATCCGCACTGTCGTCGACGACCTGCGGGAGATGCCGGACAAGATCGCGTCCGTGTTGGCGTCGATGGACCAGGTCCGCTCGCTCGCCCGCGAGCTCAAGGACGCGACGTCGGTGCTCTTCCTCGGCCGGCACGTGGGCTACCCGACCGCGCTCGAAGGTGCGCTGAAGCTCAAGGAGCTCGCGTACATGCACGCGGAGGGCTTCGCCGCCGGTGAGCTCAAGCACGGTCCGATAGCCCTGATCGACGAGGGTCAGCCGGTGATCGCCATCGTGCCCTCCCCGCGCGGCCGGGACGTGCTGCACGGCAAGATCGTGTCGAACATCCAGGAGGTCCGCGCCCGGGGCGCCCGGACGATCGTGATCGCCGAGGAGGGCGATGACGCCGTCGAGGCCTACGCCGACCTGCTGATCCGGATCCCCCAGGCACCGACGCTGCTGCAACCGCTGCTCTCGACGGTCCCGCTGCAGATCTTCGCCTGTGAGATGGCCGATGCGCGTGGGCACGACGTCGACCAGCCGCGCAACCTGGCGAAGTCGGTGACCGTCGAGTAACTGCGCGTGCCGTGCTGAACGCACCGCGTTGTCGAGGGGTTTTACCGGCCGACCCGCCGGTCTAGGGTGACGGTGGCCCATCCTCGACGAAGGAGACGTTGGCATGAGCGAGCTCGACCGCAGAACCTTCCTCCGGAACGCGGCGGCAACTGCGGGCGGTGTGGCCGCCAGCGGGTCGCTGGTCGGCCTGACCGCCGGTCCCGCCGCAGCCCGGCGCAAGAAGCGGGGCAGGGGGCGTCACGGCGGACTCGGGTACGGGCCGTTGGCCCCTGTCGCTGACCTCCGCGAGGGTGACAGCGCGGAGCGGCTGGCACTCCCCGCCGGATTCGCCTACCGGTCCTTCGGCCTGACGGGCGAGCTGACCGATGATGGCGCGAAGGTCCCGGGCAAGCCGGACGGCATGGCGGCGTACCGGGGACGGGGCGGTTCGGTCGTCCTGCTGCGCAACCACGAGATCGGCAACACCGGCCCACTGTTCGCGCCCCCAGGTGGGACCAGCGACTACGACGCATCGACTGCCGCCGGCGTCGCCGGCTTGGAGGTCACGCTCGACGGGCACCTGCGACGCAGCTGGGTGGCCATGAACGGCACGATGAGCAACTGCGCTGCCGGGCCGACGCCGTGGGGGACCTTCCTCACCAACGAGGAGAGCATCAACGGGCCCGACGTGGGCCCGGACTTCACCGGCAGCTCGAACCAGACCCTGACCGAGAAGCACGGTTACGTGTACGAGGTCCCCACCGACGGTTCGACGCCGAGCGGGCCGATCACCGCGGCCGGCCGGTTCGCCCACGAGGGCGTCGCGGTCGACCCGGAGACCGGCGTCCTCTACATGACCGAGGACGACTTCGCGTTCCCGTCCGGCTTCTACCGCTACCTCTCGCCGCAGGGTCGCGGGCACGGCGGGCACGGTGACGACGGGGACGACGACCGTCGTCGCGACTGGAAGCACGGCCGGTCCCGGCGGCTGGAGGACGGTGGCCGGCTCGACATGCTCGCCGTCGTGGGACAACCTGAGCTGGACCTCACCGGGCACATCCCGAACGGCACGACGTTCCGCACCCGATGGGTCAAGATCAAGGACCCGGACCCGACGTTCCCCACCGGCACGACCAACGACCAAGCGATCCGCGCTGTCGCCGACCAGGGGCTGGCGCGCGGCGCCTGCTTCTTCTCCCGGCTCGAAGGTGCCGTGTGGAGCCACGGTGCCGTCTGGTTCACCTCGACCCAGGGAGGCGAGCCGCAGGGGACAAAGGGCGGCCTCGGCGACGGCGGTGGCCAGGTCTGGGCCTACGACCCGAAGCGCCGCACGCTCACGATGGTCTACGAGTCGCCCAGCGCTGACCTGCTGGACATGCCGGACAACATAGGCGTGAGCCCGCACGGCACCTTCATCCTCTGCGAGGACGGCAACGACACGGTCCAGTTCCTGCGGGGGCTGACGCCGCGCGGGGAGATCTTCGACTTCGCGAAGAACATCTCGGTCGACGCCAAGGAGGAGTTCGCCGGTGCCTGCTGGAGCCACGACGGCTCGACGCTGTTCGTGAACCTCCAGCAACGGGTGGAGCCAGCCCGCACCTTTGCCATCTGGGGTCCCTGGCGCAACGGCGCGTTCTGAGTCCCGCGTCTGGGTGACGGCGCAGCGATGGCCCGGTGGTGAGACCACCGGGCCATCGTCGTGTCAGGCTGTACGCCGTGATCATCGGCGTGGGGATCGACGTGGTCGACGTCGATCGGTTCAGTGCGACGCTCGCGCGGACGCCGCGGCTGCTGGACCGGCTCTTCACCGCCGGCGAGCAGCACCTGCCGCCTGCGTCGCTGGCCGCCCGGTTCGCTGCGAAGGAAGCGCTGGCCAAAGCGCTCGGAGCGCCTGTCGGCCTGCACTGGACGGATGCCGAGGTTCACCGTGGTGCCGACGGGCGTCCCCACCTGGCGATGACCGGCACGGTCGCCGCCCGCGCCGAGCAGCTGGGGGTCGCGAGGACGCACGTGTCCCTGAGCCACGACGCGGGCATCGCGTCGGCAGTTGTGATCGTGGAGGACTAGATGAGCCACGCGCGGGAGACTCCTGATCGACGGATGCCGCGGCTGTCCATGGTGTGGGTCGGTGTGTCCGGGTGATGCGCGGGGTCTACGACGTGGCGACGGTGCGGGAGACCGAACAGGTGCTGCTCGACGAGCTGCCGGACGGGACGCTGATGCAGCGCGCCGCGCACGGCCTGGCAGTCACCTGCGCGCGCGTCCTCGGCCGGGTCTACGGGTCACAGGTGCTGTTGCTCGTCGGGGGCGGCAACAACGGCGGCGACGCGCTGTTCGCGGGAGCGTTGCTCGCGAGACGAGGCGCAGCGGTTCGAGCTCTGCTGGTCGCAGACTCGGCGCACCAGGAGGGGCTAGCCGCGCTGCGCCTGGCGGGTGGTCGCGTCGCCGATGCGGGGGCCGTGAACGACGAGGACCGTGACGACGCGGACCTGGTCGTCGACGGGATCCTCGGCATCGGTGGCCGAGGGGGGCTGCGCGAGCGAGCTGCGGCCGTCGTCGCGGCGCTCCCGGACACCGCGTGGGTGGTTGCGGTCGACATCCCGAGCGGGGTCGACGCCGACACCGGCGAGGTCGCCGGCGCTGCAGTCACGGCCGACGTCACGGTCACGTTCGGCGCGCACAAGCCCGGCCTGTTCGTCGACCCTGGCGCCGAGCACGCCGGCGTGGTCGAGCTGGTCGACATCGGCCTGACCTTGCCGGCGGCCACCATCGAGGTCATGTCGGCGGCCGACGTGGCCGCCCTCGTGCCGCGACCCGGCCGGGAGTCGGACAAGTACCGCCGCGGCGTCATCGGTGTTGCGGCGGGCTCGGCGCAGTACACCGGAGCGGCGGTGCTGTGCACCGGCGGCGCCGTGAAGGGGGGCGCCGGGCTGGTGCGCTACCTCGGCGCCGACGAGCCCGCCGACCTGGTCCGGCGCCGCTGGCCCGAGGTGGTCGTCGGGGAGGGCCGGGTGCAGGCCTGGACGGTCGGCTCCGGCGGCGGTGGCGACGCAGCCGCGCGGCTGGAGCGGGCCGGCGCAGACGGCGTGCCGGTGGTGGTCGACGCGGATGCTCTCGCGGCGTACGCGGAGACCCGCCCGGCCGGCATCGCCGCGCTGCTCACCCCGCACGCCGGTGAGCTGGCCCGGCTGCTCGACGTCGAGCGGGCCGACGTCGAGGCACGCCGGCTGGAGCACGCCCGTCGTGCGGCAACCGAGCTCGGCGCAGTCGTCCTGCTCAAGGGATCGACGACGCTCGTCGCCCACCCCGACGGCCGGGTGCGGGTCAACCCGACCGGGACTGCTGCGCTGGCCACCGCCGGCAGTGGTGACGTGCTCGCCGGGCTCGCGGGCGCGCTGCTGGCCGGCGGGCTCGACCCGTTCGACGCCGGCTCGGTCGCCGCATGGCTGCACGGGCTCTCCGGTCGGCTGGCCGCGCGGGACGGCACGCCCATCTCGGCCGGTGACCTGCTGGCGGCGTTGCCGCGGGCCTTCACGGTGCTCGCCGACGGCTCTGGGAAACTGTCGGAGTGACAGACCCAGCCCCGGTGGGGCACCCGGCGCGTCGGCACGCCTGCGCGCGCGTCGATCTCGCCGCGATCCGCGGCAACGTCGAGGCGTTGCGCCTGCGCACCGACGCCGAGCTGATGGCGGTCGTCAAGGCCGACGGCTACGGCCACGGGCTGCTGCCCAGCGCTCGCGCCGCGGTGTCGGGAGGCGCCACCTGGCTGGGCACGGCGCTGGTGGCGGAGGCACTGGCCCTGCGCGCAGCGGGGATCACGGGCCCCCGGGTGCTGGCCTGGCTGTTGGGACCGGGTGAGGCGGTGGGCGCAGCGATCGACGCCGACGTCGACCTGTCGGTGAACGCGACCTGGGGGCTCGCCGAGGTCGCTGCCGCGGCCCGCGAGGCCGGCCGCACGGCACGCATCCATCTCAAGGTCGACACCGGGCTGTCCCGGGGCGGAGCAGCGACGGCGGAGTGGCCGGATCTCGTCGATGCGGCCCGCAGGGCCGAGGCCGACGGCTCGGTGAGCGTGGTCGGGCTGTGGTCGCACTTCGCCTACGCCGACGCCCCCGGCCACGACACCATCCGCCGTCAGGCGCAGGAGTTCGACCGGGCAGTCGAGCACGCCGAGGGGGCCGGCCTGCGGCCCGAGGTGCGCCATCTCGCCAACTCGGCAGCCACCCTGACAGCTCCCGAGCACCACTACGACCTCGTGCGACCCGGCATCGCGGTCTACGGGCTCAGTCCGGTACCGGACGTCGGTGGTCCGTCCGCGTACGGGCTGCGACCCGCCATGACGCTGACCGGAGGGTTGGTACTGACCAAGCGGGTCCCCGCAGGAAGCGGCGTGTCCTACGCGCACGCGTACACCACCGAGCGCGAGACGACCCTGGGGCTGGTCCCGCTCGGATACGCCGACGGTGTGCCGCGCAGCGCCGGGAATGCGGCGCAGGTCCTCGCCGCCGGGGCGCGACGGACGATCGCCGGGCGGGTCTGCATGGACCAGTTCGTCGTCGACGTCGGAGACGACGCGGCGGCCGCGGGTGACGAGGTCGTGCTGTTCGGACCGGGCGATGCCGGTGAGCCCACCGCACAGGACTGGGCCGACGCCACCGGGACCATCTCGTACGAGATCGTCACCCGGGTCGGACCGCGGGTGCCGCGGGTCTACGTCGGGGCGGATGCGATCGGTGGCGCCGGATGAGCCGGCCGCGGCTGGCTCCGGTCCCGGCCTGGGGGAAGAAGGCCGGCGTCGTCGGCGCGGCAGCGGGGGTGGTGGCGGCGGGCGCTGCGATCGGACTGGCTGCCGAGCGGTACGCCGTCGGCCGCTCGTTCCGTCGGGCGGTTGACCCGTGGGTCGACGAACCGTTCGGTGAGCTGCCCGGCACCGTCGTATCGGTCAAGACGACCGACCGCGTGCGGCTGCACGCCGAGATCCACGACCCTGGCCCCGACGCGGCGCCGTCCGCGAAGGCCGGCGGTCCGCCGGTGACGGTCGTGTTCTGCCACGGCCTGGCCCTCAGCGAGGACAGCTGGCACTACCAGCGTCGCGACCTCGGCGATCTGGGCCGGCTGGTGTTCTGGGACCAGCGTGGCCACGGGCAGTCAGGTCGCGGCAAGCCCGAGAACGCGACCATCGACCAGCTCGGGCGCGATCTCAACGCCGTGCTGCGGGCCTGTGCCCCCGAAGGGCCACTCGTGCTCGTCGGGCACTCGATGGGCGGCATGACGATCATGGCGTTCGCCGACCAACAGCCCGA
>JBBRVU010000045.1:0-24548 GCA_038246575.1 Actinomycetes bacterium
CGACTCACACGACAGCACCCGGAAACCGTCCTCGCGCTCCCACGTGGCCCACTCGTCGCGGTAGTCCGCGACCGAGCCCAGCACCCGGTCGGTCGTGTGGAAGATGAACGTGGCGTGGTCGTCGAAAGCGGCGAAGTACGTCGCCAGGTCGCCGGACCCGAAGGCCTCGACCAGCGCCGCTGCCGTCGCGAGGACCTCGGCCGTCAGCTCATCCGCAGACCCGGTCATCTCGTCACCCGACTCGTTCACTGGGTGCCGCCCGCCGGGCTGGCAGCCATCGCCGACAGCAGCTCGTACACCGCGTGCGACGCGGCGATCCCGGTCATCTCGGCGTGGTCGTAGGCCGGCGCGACCTCGACGACGTCAGCGCCAACGAGGTCCAGGTCGCCGAACCCCCGCAGGACCGCGAGCAGCTCGCGGCTGGTCAGGCCGCCAGCCTCGGGGGTCCCCGTGCCCGGAGCGTGCGCCGGGTCGAGCACGTCGATGTCGACGGAGACGTAGACCGGCCGGTCGCCGACCCGATCCCGGATCCGTTCGATGACACCGCGCGCGCCCAGGTCGTCCATCTCGACGCTGTGCACGACGGTGAAGCCGAGCCCGGCGTCGTCGGTCAGGTCGGTCGCCGCGTACAGCGGCCCGCGGATGCCCACGTGCATCGAGGCCTCCCGGTCGATGAGGCCCTCCTCGCTGGCCCGACGGAACGGCGTCCCGTGGGTGTAGTCGGCCCCGAAGTAGCTCTCCCAGGTGTCCAGGTGCGCATCGAAGTGCACCACCGCGACCGGGGCACCCCGGCGCTCGGTGACCGCGCGTAGCAACGGCAACGCGATCGTGTGGTCGCCGCCGATCGTCATCAGCCGGCCGGCGCGCTCGAGCACCGACCGCGCCCCGTCGTGGATCGCCTTGACAGCGGCGTCGATGTCGAACGGGTTCACGGCAAGATCACCGACGTCGACCACCTGCAGCGCGGCGAAGGGCTCGACGTCGACCGCCGGGTTGTACGGGCGCAGGAGTCGCGAGGACTCCCGCACATGGGTGGGACCGAACCGCGCACCGGGCCGGTAGCTCACCCCGGCATCGAAGGGCACGCCGAGGACAGCGACGTCGACGTCGGACACCTCGTCGATCCGGGGCAGCATCGCGAACGTCGCCGGTCCGGCGAACCTCGGGACCAAGGTTGCGTCGACTTGTCCGACTCGACCCTGGGAGGTCAGCCGAGGGGGCTTTCCCGACTCAGTCACGCGCGGACTCGCCCACCGGTTCGCGTCGACGGCCTGCCCGGTGCGCCGACGCACGGGGGTCGTCGGTCACCGGTGTCGGCTCCGCGTCCCGCGTCGGGACGAAGCGGGACCCCTGCGGGCCGAAGACGTAGCTCGGCTCCGGGACGGCGAACAGCAGACCGAGGTAGACGACTGCCGCTATCGCCAGCGTGACCGGCACACTGACGTCGATCCCGCCCGCGGCGTTGCGGAACGGTCCCTCGATCAGCGGCGGGAAGTTCGCGAACAGCAACCCCACCACGGCGGCCGGCAACCAGGCGGCCATCCCGCGCCAGTTCACACCGGAGGTGAACCAGTACCTGCCACCGAGGCGGCCTTGGTTGAACACCTGCACGTCGTCGGGCGAGTAGTAGCCACGCCGTACGACGTAGCCGATCGTCATGATCACCATCCACGGCGAGGTGCAGATGATGATGGCGCCGATGAACGCGTTCACGCTGTCGATCAGGTCGAACGCCAGCCGGCCGACGAGGATGAACACGAACGCCAGTGCGCCGATCAGCAGCGAGGCCTGCACCCGGCTCAGCCGGGGGAACACCGACGAGAAGTCCAGCCCGGTGCCGTAGAGCGACGTGACGCCCGTAGACATGCCGCCGAGGAACGCCACGGCGACGAGCACGAACGTGTACCAGAGCGGCGAGGCCTGCACCAGGGCGAAGACGTAGTCGGCCTCACCGGACACGATCGTCGCAGTAGCGACACCGAACAGGAAGGGCACGAGGGTCGCCAGCTGAGCGGTGAAGGTCGCGCCGAGCAGTCGCGGCACCGACGTCCGGTCCGGGATGTAGCGCGACCAGTCACCGAGGAAGGCGCCGAACGAGATCGGGTTGCCCATCACGATCAGCGCCGAGAGGACGAAGGTCGGCCAGAACGAGCCAAGCGCGTACGAGTCGGCCCCGGGGTCGTAGCCGAAGTCGAAGACACTCGCGTAGGCGATGATGCCGAGCAGCATCAGCGCCGTGTTCGCGACCACCACGATCTTGTTGACCAGCAACATGAACTGGTAGCCGTAGACCACGACGACGATGACCAGGGCGCCGAGGACGGCATAGATGATGCCGCGCACCGCGTCGTTGTCCGGCACGCCGAACAGCCGGGACAGCGCGCCCGCGAGAGCGTCGCCGCTGACCCAGACCGAGATCGAGTAGAACGCGATCGCGGTCAGCAGCGACAGGAACGAGCCCAGCACGCGGCCACGGACACCAAAGTGCGCACCCGAGGAGACAGCGTTGTTGGTGCCGGTCCGCGGGCCGAACAAGCCCATCGGCATGAGGATCAGTGCCCCGACGACGACGCCCGCGAGGGTTGCCCCCACGGCCTGCCACAGGGACAGCCCGAGCAGCACCGGGAAGGTGCCGAGGATGATCGTCGCGAAGGTGTTCGCACCTCCGAACTGGATGCGGAAGAGGTCCAGCGGACCCGACGCGCGATCCTGCGCCGGGATCGTGTCGATGCCGTGCAGCTCGACCTCGGTGACCTTGGGCCGCCGCGGGGTCACCGTGGTCTGGTTCGGTCCGCTCATCGCGGCGTGTCCTCCGGTCCCGGGCGCCGGCCGGTCGCCCGCGCACCTCCCCGTGGGGCGTCACCGTAGACGCGTGTTGCCTCTTAGGCAACACTTGTTGTCCAACTCGAGGAAAGAGAGGCTGCTGTGCGCGTTCGCCGCTTCGTCGACCTGTCACTGCCGGTCGGCCCCGGGACGCAGGTCTATCCCGGCGACCCCCAGCCCCGGCTCACGGTGCACTCCACCGTCGCCCGGGACGGCTACAACCTGCTCCACCTCGACCTCGGGTCGCAGACCGGCACCCATGTGGACGCGCCGTACCACTTCCAGGACGACGGCGCCCGGGTCGACGGGCTGGACCTCGCGCTCTTTGCCGGGCCGGCGGTCGTGCTCGACGTTCGCGGTGTCGGTGCCCGGGAACGGATCACCTGGGACCGACTCGCCCCGTTCGCCGACCGCCTCGGTCCCGGCGTCATCGCCCTCATCTGCACCGGGTGGTCGGCCCGCTACGGGAGCCCGGCGTACTTCGACAACCCGTTCCTGGACGCGGAGGCCTGCCAGCGGCTGCTGGCGATCGGCGTGCGCACGTTCTGCCTCGACGCGATCAACATCGACGAGACGCCCGACGACGAGCACCCCGGCGAGGGTTACCCCGTGCACCACCTGATCGCCGACGCCGGCGGGGTCATCGGGGAGAACTTCCGCAACCTCGAGCACATCGACTTCCCGGACCCGTTCGTCAGCGCGCTGCCGATCGCCCTGGAGAATGCCGACGGAGCACCGGTGCGTGCCGTGGCGATGATGCTGGAGGGCTGAGGATGCCAGGACGGGTACGTCGGGTGGCCGAGCCTGCGACGACGACCGGGGTCGCGATCGGAGGTCGGCTGCGCGCCGCCCGACAGGCCCGCAGCCTGACGTTGGAGTCGGTGGCGACCGCGACCGGCCTGACGAAGGGATTCCTCAGCCGCCTCGAGCGCGACGAGGTGTCGCCGTCGGTCGCTTCCCTCGTCGGTGTGTGCGAGGTGGTCGGGATCCGGGTGGGTGAGCTCTTCGAGCCGCCCTCGACCTCGCTGGTGCGTGCGGCGGAGGGGCGCCGGATCAACTTCGGCGGCCGCAACGTGGAGGAGTTCCTGCTCACGCCTGGCACCCAGTCCGGTCTGCAGGTCATCCACTCCAGCATCGAGATCGGCGGCACCGGTGGCGACGAGCTGTACACCCTCGACACCGAGGTGGAGTTCGTCTACGTCGTCCGTGGCGAGCTCGTCGTGAGCCTCACCGACCAGACGGTCCACCTCACCACCGGCGACGCCTTCACCTTCCCCGGCCGCGAGCCGCACTCGTGGGCGAACCCCTCGGACACCGAAGCCACCGAGGTGCTCTGGGTCCTCGCGCCGGCGCCCTGACGACTGGGGCGCTCCGGATCAGAGGCGGCGGTCGCCGAGCACGGGGAACGACGCGCGGGTGGTGGCGACGAGGTCCGGGTCCAGGTCGGCGACGAGGACCTCCTCGCCGTCGCCCGCCTCGGCCAGCACCACGCCCCACGGGTCCACGACCATGGAGTGCCCGCCCATCGGCACACCTGCGTGGGTTCCCGCGGTGTTGCACGCCACGACGTAGGACTGGTTCTCCACCGCGCGTGCCTGCGCCAGCAGCTGCCAGTGCCCGACCCGGCGAGCGGGCCAGGCCGCGACGAGGAGGACGACTTCGGCTCCCTGGTCGAGCAGCAGCCGGAACTGCTCGGGGAAGCGCAGGTCGTAGCAGGTCGCGAGTCCGATGCCGTCGTGAACGACCGGACCGTCGCCCGCCGTCATCAGCTTTGGCTCCCCGTCGCCGAAGCCGAACAGGTGGATCTTGCGGTACGTCGACTCGACCTCACCCATCGAGTCCAGCAGCACCGAGGTGTTGAACAGCCGCCCCGTCTCGTCGCGCTCGACGAAGGACCCCATGTGCACCCGCGCGCCGAGGTCCCGGGCTGCATCCCGCAGCGACGAGACCACAGCCCCGTCGAAGGGCTGCGCCTCGACCTCCCACCGGTCGTAGGAGAACCCTCCCTGGGACCACAGCTCGGGCAGCACGACCAGGTCGGCGCCGGACTGCGCGCGGACCATCCCTGCCACCCGTTCCGTCCGCTCGCCGATCGACTCCGAGTCGTCGTAGCCCAGCTGGAGCACGTGAACACGCATGGGCCTAGCCTCGCACGACATGAGCGAGAAGCAGCAGCCCGGCAAGCAGGCTCCCGACCTGGCCTTCTTCGTCGACGCCTTCGAGCAGTCCGTCCGCTCGCTGCTCTCCGCCGTGGCGGACCTTCCGGTGCAGGCGTGGGATCGCCCCACCGACCTACCCGGCTGGACGGTGCGCGACGTGCTGGCTCACGTGGCCGCGATCGAGAGCGAGCTGTCGGGACAGCCCACGTCCCCACCGCTTCAGGCCTTCGGTGCCCACGTGCGCGACGACTTCGGGCGGCACATGGAGAACGGCGTCGACGCCCGACGTCGGCGGCCGGTCGAGGACGTGGTCGCCGAGCTGGCCACGGCTCTCGAGGAGCGGCTGCCCCAGATGCGCGCGATGTCGCCCGACTCGCCGCCGACCCGGGTCCCGGCCGGCAAGCGGTGGGACACCAGGCTGCTGCTGAGCAACCGGGTCGTCGATGCGTGGATGCACGAGCAGGACGTCCGCCGCGCCGTGGACCGACCCGGAAACCTCGACGGGCCCGGTGCCACCGTGGTGCGCGAGGCGATCGTGGGGGCGCTGCCGTACGTCCTGGTCAAGCGGTGCGGCGGGCAGCCCGGTGCGTCGCTGCGCCTCGTCGCGACCGGGCCGGTCAAGGTCGACACCACCGCGCTGGTCGGTGCCGACGGACGGGCGGGCACGGTCCGCGACCCGGACGGGGCCGTGCCGGCGGCGGTCCTGACCACCGACTGGCAGACGCTCGTGCGGCTCTTCGGAGGTCGCGTCCCGGCCGACGAGGCCGAGGTCGCGATCGGCGGCGACGAGGCCCTCGGCCGCCGTGCCGTCAGCGGTCTCCGACTGACTCCCTGAGAGTCGGCGACCAGGAGCACACCGCGGTGCCCGGATAGCCTCGCGGGTGATGACTGACGCGAGCTCGACCAGGGCCGAGTCCGACCTGCCCGGGGAGCGACACGTCCCGCTGACGACGCCCGAGGTCGTCGAGCTGTGCACCCGCGGGCTCGGTGAGGCGGATGCGGCGCAGTTCAGCGCGCTCGCGGACCGTCTCGGGGCCGTGCTGCACGCGACCTACCGGGACTGGTGGCGCAACGTGAAGACCCTCTATCTCGAGCACTCGCCGGATCGGCGCGGCCCGGACCCGGATGAGCGCCTCCAGGCCGTCGACCCGGAGACCAACGAGCGCTTCGTCAGCGAGCTGCGCACCCTTCTCGACGCTGCGAACTACGACGCCGTGCCGCGCGAGGCACTCGAGCGCGCGCTGTCGGAGGAGTCGGTCTTCCGGGTCCGACTGGAGGTCGACCTCGACCACTACGAGGAGCTGCTGCTGTTCCGCCGCGGCGCTGCCGACCGGCAGGAGACGGTGAAGCGCTGGTACGGCCTGCGCCGCAAGGAGATCCGGTTCATCGACTACCGACGGGTGGTGATGTACGCGAGATACCGCGACGCCGCGTACTTCCGCAAGCACGACATCGATGTCGAGAAGCTGAACATCGAGCCGGGCCGTGCGTTCATGAAGCAGTTCCGGGACGTGCCGGAGGCCGACCTCGAGATGCTGCTGCCAAACACCGACGTCCGCATGCGCACCGTGGACAAGCTGGTCATCGGAGTTCCTGCGGCGATCGGCGGCGTGGTCATCGCCGCGACCAAGCTCGTGGCAGCCGCGGGTCTGCTGGTCCTGCTGCTGGGGGCCTGGCTCGGGTTCTCGGACCGACCCGCTGACCTGTCCTTCGGCCGCCTGGCGACCCTGCTCGGTGGTCTGGTGGCGTTCGGTGCCTACGTGTGGCGGCAGTGGAGCAAGTTCAAGAACCGGCGGATCCACTTCATGAAGACGCTGTCGGAAAACCTCTACGTCAAGACGCTGGCTGACGGGCCAGGGGTGCTGTTCTCGGTCCTGGACGCGGCCGAGGAAGAGGACACCAAGGAGGCGCTGCTGGCCTACCGTTGTCTGCTCGACGGCCCACGGACGGCCGAGGAGCTCGACGACGCGGTCGAGAGCTGGCTGCGCGAGGACGCCAGGGTGACGCTGGACTTCGAGGTGTCCGACGCGATCGCCAAGCTCGCGGCGCTCGGCCTCGCCCGGCCGGAGGGTGAGCGGTGTGCGGCCGCGACGCTTGCCGACGCGGCGGAGTCGCTGCTGCGGATCTGGGCCCGGATCGGGGAGACCGGAAAGGTGCCGGCCCTGCGCTGACCGGTCAGGCCCGGTCGCGGGTGGCTCAGATCTTGGTGAGCTTGGGGTAGGGCGAGGTGATGCGCAGCTGGCGTTCGCCGAAGGCGACGACGACGGCGATGCCCTCCTCGACCGAGACGACCTTGCCGAGCCCGCACTGGTCGTGGGTCACCCGGTCATCGAGCTCGAAGTGCTCGACGGGCTTCGCCACCGGATCCCGGAACGGGCTGCCAGCAGGGCGGGGGCGCGGGGTCGACCTCGACGGTGTCATCAAGGCCATTATGCGCCTCGGACGGAGTTCTCCGCACTTACTCAGCCCGGATTCACTTCTGAGTCACCGTTCCACGCTGCCGGAGATCGGCTGTTGTGACTCAGGGTGAGGGGCCTACCAGAGCAGGGCGGTCGCCGGGTCCTCGAGGACGCGGGCGATGTCGGCCAGGAACATCGAGCCGAGCTGCCCGTCGATCAGCCGATGGTCGAAGGACAGCGCGAGCTGGGTCACCTTGCGCACCACTATCTCGCCATCGACGACCCACGGCATGTCCCGCACCGCACCGAAGGCCAGGATCGCCGACTCGCCCGGGTTGATGATCGGCGTCCCGGCGTCGACGCCGAACACGCCCACGTTGGTGATGGTCATCGTCCCGCCGGACATCTCAGCCGGCTGGGTGCGGCCCTCGCGGGCAGTGGCGGTCATCGTCTGCAGCGCTTCGGCCAGCTCGCGCAGGGACATCCGGTCGGCATCCTTGACGTTGGGCACGACGAGCCCACGCGGGGTGGCAGCGGCGATGCCGAGGTTCACGTAGTGCTTGACCACGATCTCCTGCGCGGCCTCGTCCCACGTCGCGTTGACCTCCGGGTTGCGCTTGATCCCGAGCAGCAACGCCTTCATCAGCACCAGCAGCGGGCTGACCTTGACGTCGCGAAACTCCTTGTCGGACCTCAACTTCGCGACCAGGTCCATCGTGCGTGTCACGTCAACGGTGACCCACTCGGTGACGTGGGGCGCGGTGAACGCACTGCTCACCATCGCCTGCGCGGTCATCTTGCGCACGCCCTTGACCGGGACGCGGGTCTCCCGCTGGCCCGGAGCCGGAGCTGCTTGACGTGACGCCGCGGGGGCCGAACCGCCAGCCGCTGCCTGCTCGACATCCGCCCGCGTGACGATGCCGCCCGTGCCGGAGGGCGTGACCGTTGCCAGGTCGACACCGAGGTCCTTGGCCAGCTTGCGCACCGGCGGCTTGGCCAGCACCCCGCCGCCGTTGCCGTTGGAGCCCGGCGACACCGTGTGCGCGGGCGCGGCCGGTGCCGCCTCGGCGAGCGGCGGCTCGGCCACTGGCGCAGGCGCTGTCTCCATCGCGCCCTGCACCGCGTCCTGCGCAGTCGCGGCAGAGGTGTCATCCGGCGTGGCGCCGCCCTTGCGCGGTCGCCGCTTGGCGGTGGTGGTCTTCGGGCCGTAGCCGACCAGCACCGACGTACGTCCGCCTGGTGCAGGCCCGCCGATGAGCCCCGGCTCGACCGCCTCGTCCTCACCGGGAGTGCCGATCTCGTCGGCAGGGACTGCCGGTGCCATGTCGTCGCGCGGTGCCGTCGCGGCACCACTGCCGTCGTCGACGCTGATGATCGGCGTGCCGACGTCGACGGTGGTGCCCTCGTCGACGAGCAGCTCGCTGACCACTCCGGCGTACGGCGAGGGCAGCTCGACCAGCGACTTCGCGGTCTCGATCTCGACGACGATCTCGTTGACCTTCACCGTGTCGCCGGGCTTGACCTTCCACGACACGATCTCGGCCTCGGTGAGACCCTCGCCCACGTCGGGCAGCTTGAACTGCTTCACAGCTGGCGCTCCTTGCGGATCAGAAGGCGAGCGAACGGTCGACGGCGTCCAGCACCCGATCGAGGTCGGGGAGGTACTCCTCCTCGATCCGGCTCGGCGGGTACGGGGTGTCAAAGCCACCGACGCGAATCACCGGGGCCTCGAGGGAGTAGAAGCAGGACTCGGTGACTCGGGCGGCGATCTCGGCACCCATGCCGAGGAACACCGGCGCCTCGTGCACGACGACCAGCCGCCCGGTCTTCTCGACCGAGGCACGCATCGTCACCATGTCCAGCGGCGAGAGTGCCCGCAGGTCGACAACCTCGACCGACTTGCCCTCCTCGGCAGCCGCGGACGCCGCGTCCATCGAGGTCTTCACCATCGGGCCGTACGCCGCGACGGTGACGTCGGTGCCCTCGCGTACGACACGGGCCGTCGTCAAGGGCAGTGCCTGGTCAAGGGTGAGGGCGTCGTCCAGGTCGGCCTTCTCCCAGTAGCGGCGCTTGGGCTCGTAGAAGATGACCGGGTCATCGGAGGCGATCGCCTGCTGGATCATGAAGTACGCGTCGACCGGGTTCGAGCAGGCCACGACCTTGAGGCCGGCCGTGTGCGCGAAGTAGGCCTCGTTGGACTCGCTGTGGTGCTCGACCGCCCCGATGCCCCCGCCGAACGGGATCCGCACGACCACGGGAAGCGACACCTTGCCGAGTGCCCGCGCACGCATCTTGGCCAGCTGGCTCACGATCTGGTCGAAGGCGGGGTAGACGAAGCCGTCGAACTGGATCTCGCACACCGGCCGGTAGCCGCGCAGCGCCAGCCCGATCGCGGTGCCGAGGATCCCGGACTCCGCGAGCGGGGTGTCGATGACACGGTCCTCGCCGAAGTCCTTCTGCAGGCCGTCGGTCACCCGGAAGACGCCGCCGAGCTTGCCGACGTCCTCGCCCATGACCAGAACCTTCGGATCGGCCTCCATGGCCTTGCGCAGGCCCATCGTCACGCCCTTGGCCAGGGTGATGGTGCTCACGAGTGGCTCCCCTCGAAGGAGTCGAGGTAGGCCGCGAACTGCTCGCGCTCCTCGTCGATCAGCGCGTGACGCTCGGCGTAGACATGGTCGAAGATCGACAGTGGATCAGGGTCCGGCAGCTCGAGGCAGCCCTTGCGCACGTGCGCTGCCAGCTCCTCGGACTCCTTCTCGAGGGCCTCGAAGAACGCCTGGTCGGCCTTGCCGGTGCGGACGAGATAGGCCTTCACCCGCTCGATCGGGTCCTTGAGCTTCCACGACTCCAGCTCGTCGGAGAGCCGGTAGCGGGTCGGGTCGTCGGAGGTCGTGTGCGCGCCCATCCGGTACGTGTAGGCCTCGACGAGCGTCGGTCCGCTGCCCTCCCGCGCGTTCTGCAGCGCAGCCCTCGTCACCGCGAGCACGGCCAGCACGTCGTTGCCGTCGACCCGCACACCCGGGAAGCCGAAACCGCTGGCCCGCTCGTACAGCGGGATCCGGCTCTGCTTCTCGATCGGCTCCGAGATCGCCCACTGGTTGTTCTGGCAGAAGAACACGACGGGCGCGTTGAACACGCTGGCGAAGATGAACGCCTCGTTCACGTCGCCCTGGCTGGTCGCGCCGTCGCCGAAGTAGGCGAGGACTGCCCCGTCCGCGTCGTCCTTCTGCATGCCCATGGCGTAGCCGGTCGCGTGCAGGGTCTGCGCCCCGATGACGATCGTGTAGAGGTGGAAGTTCTTCTCGTTCGGGTCCCAGCCGCCGTGATTCACGCCGCGGAAGAGCCCGAGCAGGTTCAGCGGGTCGACCCCGCGGCACCAGGCGACGCCGTGCTCGCGATAGGTCGGGAAAGCGTAGTCCTCCTCGCGCATCGCGCGACCGGAGCCCACCTGAGCCGCTTCCTGCCCGAGCAGGCTGGCCCAGATGCCGAGCTCGCCCTGGCGCTGCAAGGCCGTGGCCTCGGCGTCCACCCGGCGGACCAGGACGAGGTCGCGGTAGAGGCCGCGCAGCTCCTCGTCGCCGATGTCCAGGGAGTACGCGGGGTGCTCGACGCGCTCGCCCTCCGGGGTGAGCAGCTGCACCAGCTCGGGCTCGCTGCCTGGTGACGCCGTGGGGCTGACGGGTCGGGTACCCGTCGAGCCGAGCGCGCTGTCGGTCACGTGCACTCCTCGTTCGCTCGAGCCGGTCCGGCGGGATCTCCGCGGAGCCGGCGTCGTGCAGTTCGGGCCCCTCGTGCCGCGCCCTGTTGGCCGCGGCGACGCTGGGCCGTGCGTGTGGAATGTGCTGCGCCTCACACGAGGCGCACGGCCAACGGTACCGGCGCTGTGGCGGGCGCTGCGAACTGCCTCGGAAACGGCGCCGTGAAAACGGTGCGGTCAGTGCTTGGACTTGCCGTCGTGGTCGTCGTCGTCGTCCTCGTCGTCGCCGTCGTCGTCGCCGTCGTCGTGCGCCCCGCTGCGCGGGCCGGCAGCCTTCGCCTGGTCCTTGGCCGCCCTCTCGGCAGCCTTCGCCTGGTCCTTGGCCGCCCTCTCGGCAGCCTTCGCCTCGTCCTTGGCCGCCCTCTCGGCAGCCTTCGCCTGGTCCTTGGCCGCCCTCTCGCCATCCTCGGCAGCCCGCTTCGCCGCCTTGGCCTGGTCGTAGGCGGCCTTCTGCTCGGCCTTGGCCCGCTCCTTGGCGGTGTCCGCAGTTGCCCGGGCCTGGTCCCTGGCCGCGCGAGCGGCGGCCTTGGCCTGTTCGTACGCCGCCTTAGCCTCGGCCTTGGCCCGCTCGTACGCGGCCTTCGCGGCGTTCTTGGCGCCGTGATCGGCTCGGGAGCGCGCCTCCTGCTCGCGCTCCGCGGTCGAGGTTACGACCGGGCGTCGGGCCTTCGTGCCCACCGAGACCACCGGCGCCGCCGGCGCCACCGGCGCCACCGTGGGTGGCAGGGCCACCGCGGGGGGCGGGACCTCGGTGAGAACTGGTGTCTCCGGCTCCGGGGCGGGCTCCGGCTGAGGCGTCGTTGCTTCCGTCGGCTCGTCCGGGGCGGGCGGGGCCGGCTCGGCGGTCGGAGTGCTGGACAGTCCCACGGAAGGGGGCACCAGGGGCAGACCGAGCGTCGGCAACGAGACTGGAACGATCAACGGTCCGCCACGGCGGGGCGCGCGCGGCTTGCGGGGCTTCGCCGGGGAGGAGGTCGGGACCGGCACGGTCGTGGTACGCGGCGTGACGACAACTGCCCGGGGGGGTGGCGCGGTGCGGGCAACGGGCGGGGGGACGCTGATCGGGGTGGGGCCGGCGATCTCGCTGACGCCGACGAAGCCGAGCGTGGTCAGGGCACCGGCACTCAGCAACGCCAACGCTCCAGTAGCCACACCGGTGGTGATGCCACCTGTGGCTCCCGAGGCGCGAGCAGTTCGCCGGGTCATCTTTGTCCTAGTTCGAGGGGGGTTACCTGCTGTGACTATCGGACCACCTTAGGTGGTTACTTAAGCAGAACACACGGCCGATCGGGTGATTTTTGCCGGAACCAGGTAACGCGTCGATCACGGTGTGAACGGGGTTAGTGTGTCAGCAGCAAAACGGAAGGATGCTGATGTCGAACAGGCAGCCCGTCGTGCCCGGTCCGGTGCGCCCGGCAGCGGTCTGGCTCGCGCTGGGGACGGTCTACCTCGTCTGGGGTTCGACGTACCTCGCGATCCGGGTCGTGGTGGACACCGTGCCGCCGCTGCTGGCCATGAGCGCTCGCTTCGTCACCGCGGCGGTCCTCCTCGGCACCATCCTGATGATCCGCGGGGGCTTCGCTGCCCTGCGGGTCCGGCCCCGCGAGCTCGGCGGGGCGGCAGTGGTGGGCATCCTGCTGGTCGTGGGCGGCAACGGGGCCGTCGCGGTGGCCGAGCAGACCGTGCCCTCCGGCATCACCGCACTGCTCATCGCGGCCACGCCACTGTGGCTGGTCCTGCTGCGCACGACCGTCGGGGACCGGCCCCGGCCCGTGAGCCTGCTGGGGACGGCCGTCGGCTTCCTCGGTATCGCGGCGCTCGTCCATCCCGGTGCCTCGCTCGGGGTGGGGGTGCAGACCTGGGGGTTGCTGACGCTGGTCGGTGCCGCCATGTCCTGGGCGCTCGGGTCCTTCCTGTCCTCCCGGATCAGCATCCCGTCGGATGCCTTCGTGGCCACCACCTGGGAGATGTTGATCGGGGGCCTGGTGATGGGCGCCGTTGGTGCCGCGACCGGTGAGCTCGACGACCTGTCGCTCGCCGCGGTGCCCGATCGTGGCTGGGTCGCGCTGGCCTACCTCATCCTGGTCGGCTCGATCGTGGGCTACTCGGCGTACGTCTGGCTGCTGCACCACGCGCCGATCTCGCTGACCGCGACCTACGCCTACGTCAACCCCGTGGTCGCGGTCGTCCTCGGGGCGTTGATCCTCTCCGAGCCGATCACCGCCGGTGTGCTGGTCGGCGGTGCCGTGGTGCTCGCCGGGGTCGCTCTCGTCGTCAGCGCGGAGCGGCCACGCCGGCGGGAGCCGGGGCCCACGTCCAACACCCAGGAAGAGGTGGTAGACCTCCCGGCATGAGCCGTCTGGTGCTCGGCCCCCTGCTGCGACATGTCGGGCACAACGACGCCAGCATCTGGGTGGAGACCGACGCTCCGTGCACGGTGGAGGTGCTCGGCCACCGCGAGCACACCTGGGAGGCAGGGGGGCATCACTTCGCGCTGGTCTGCGTCCAGGACCTCGAGGCCGGGTGCTCCACCGCGTACGACGTGAAGCTGGACGGGGCGGTGGTCTGGCCGCCGGCAGACACCACCCATCCGCCCTCGCTGATCCGCACCCTGGGCGGCGGTCGTCCACTCACCGTCCTCTTCGGCTCCTGCCGGTATGCCCGCCAGGACGCCGTGGTCGGGAACGGCCACTTCGACGCCGACGCCCTCGACGCGTACGCGAAGCGGATGGCGATCCAGTCGGCGGACCGGTGGCCGGATGCGTTGCTGCTGCTGGGCGATCAGGTCTACGCCGACGAGCCGTCACCGCGCATCCGCGAGCGGATCCGTGCGACGCGCGACGTCAGCCAGGAGCCGGGCGAGCAGGTGAAGGACTTCGAGGAGTACACCTGGCTGTACGAGGAGTCGTGGACCGATCCGGACGTGCGGTGGCTGCTGTCGACCGTGCCGAGCTCGATGATCTTCGATGACCACGACATCTCCGACGACTGGAACACCTCGGAGTCCTGGCGGCGGGACATGCAGGCCACGTCGTGGTGGGAGGAGCGCGTGGTCGGCGGGCTCGCGTCGTATTGGGTCTATCAGCACCTGGGCAACCTGTCGCCGGAGGCGCTCGGCGCCAACGAGCTCTACCGGCGGGTGCGGGCCGACGGCGGTGACTGCCTGCCGATGCTGCGTGAGTTCGCCGCGGCCGCCGACCGGGAGGCCGACGGGCAGAAGGGCGCCCAGTGGTCCTACCGGCGCGACCTCGGCGACGTGCGCCTGCTCGTGATCGACTCGAGGTGCGGGCGGATCCTGGACAACGAGCACCGGTCGATGGTGTCCGAGGCGGAGTTCCGCTGGATCGAGGAGCAGGTCGCGGGCGACTACGACCACCTGCTCGTGGGCACGTCGCTGCCCTGGCTGCTGGCGCGGGCGCTGCACGACATCGAGTCGTGGAACGAGGCGGTGGCGGCCGGGGCCCGCGGACCTCGGTCGGCGAAGTGGGCGGAGTGGTGGCGGCGGCGGGCCGACCTCGAGCACTGGGCGGCGTTCCGGGAGTCCTTCGACCGGCTGTCCGACCTGTTCGCCTGCGTCGGCCGGGGCGAGCACGCCGGGTCGGGCGGGACGGCGCCGGCCTCGATCTGCGTCCTGTCAGGCGACGTGCACCACGCGTACGCCGCGCGGGCGAACTATGACGACTCGGTCTCGTCGGCGGTCTGGCAGCTGACCTGCTCGCCGGTGCACAACTACGTACCGGCCGCGATGCGGGTCGCGTTCCGGCTGGCCTGGAGCCGGGCTGCCGAACGCGGCATGCGGTTCCTGCTCGACCGCGTGGCCAAGGTGCCCCGGCAACCCCTGACCTGGACCCGGGTGGCCGGGCCGTCGTACGGCAACGAGATCGCCACGCTCGTGCTGGCGGGCCGGTCGGCCCGGATGCACCTCGAGCGCGCCGCCCCCACCCTCACCACCACCGCCGACCTCCCCCTCACCCCCGAGCACCTCCCAAGTTGATCATGCAGTTGTGGGGATCTTGTGCATCGCCCCAGGTCAGCGGCGCGCCATCCCCTGTCGATCATGCACATGTGGGGATCTTGGAAGTCGGCCGGGAGAAGGCGAGACGGGTACGTGGGCGAACGCAGGCTCTGCGAGGGGTGAGATCCCGCCCGTCGGCACGTGCGACATCTGCTTGGAGGCAGGGCCAGACGTCGTAGGGGGGCTTCTGGTGGGATCACTCGGCCTCCATGATCCCCACTCCTGCATGATCGACGGGGGATCCCAGGGCCCTGACCTGCACTGATGTTCAAGATCCCCCTTCTTGCATGATCAACGGGGAACGGGGTGAGGGGTTGACCGGAGGCTGATGGAAAGACTACTTTCGAAAGATGTCTATGGACGCTGCCGGGCCGCGGGACCTGACGGGGGATGCTCGAGCGATCCGGGCCCTCGCGCACCCGGTGCGGCTGCGGCTGCTCGAGGAGCTCACCCTGCGCGGCCCGATGACGGCCACCGAGGCAGCCGACCATGTCGACGAGTCACCGTCGTCCTGCTCCTTCCACCTGCGCAGCCTGGCCAAGTACGGGTTCATCGAGGAGGCCGAGGGCGGGACCGGGCGCCAGCGGCCGTGGCGAGTGGTCGCCGTCGGCAACCGGTGGCGTTCCGACCCGGCTCAGGCGGTGGCGGCCCGAACAGCAGGTCAAGCCTTGGCGGAGCAG
Source organism: Actinomycetes bacterium (assembly GCA_038246575.1). Taxonomy (GTDB): domain Bacteria; phylum Actinomycetota; class Actinomycetes; order JACCUZ01; family JACCUZ01; genus JACCUZ01. Next base: position 15,837 of record JBBRVU010000045.1, read on the forward strand.
GTACGCCGCCGGGACCGCGAGCTGCTGCGCGAGCATCTCGCCCGAGCGGATGAGCTCCCTGACGAGTGGACCGAGGCGGTCATCCACTCGAACTTCGGCGGCTGGCTGACCGCGGGGGAGCTGCAGGAGATCGGCGAGGCGCTGGTCGCGATGTGGCAGCCCTACCTGGAGCGACTGCGGGACCCGGCCAAGCGCCCGCCGGGCACGCGGCTGGTGCACATGTTCGCCCACGGCTTCCCGCGCCCGGACGACGAGACGGACGCCAGGGACGAGGACGAGGACGAAGCCCGTGCGTGAGCTGCTGCGGCACCGCGACTTCCGGCTCCTTCTGGTCGGGCAGACGCTGTCCATGTTCGGCGACACGGCCATGCTGCTCACCTTGGGCATCTGGGCCAAGGACCTCACCGGCTCCAACGCGATCGCCGGCAGCGTGTTCGCCGTCGTGTGTCTGCCCAGCCTGGTGGCGCCTCTGGGTGGCTTGCTCATCGACCGGTTCCGGCGCCGGCAGGTGATGATCTGCGTCGACCTCGCGACCGCAGGCGCGGTGCTGCTGCTCCTGTTCGTGCACGAACGTGGAGACCTGTGGCTCATCTACGTCGTCGGGCTGCTGTATGGCGCCTCGTTGATCCTGTTCGGGTCGGCCCGGTCGGCGTTCCTGCACACGATGCTCGACGAGAGTCAGCTCGGCCCGGCCAACGGCTCGTTGTCGACGGTTCGAGAGTCGCTCCGGTTGATCGGCCCGGCCGCAGGCGCCGGTCTGTACGCCTGGCTCGGGGGCGGGGCGGCAGCGGTGCTCGATGCGTCGACGTTCCTCATCTCGGCCGGAGTCCTGTTCGCCATCAGAACACCGGAGCCGAAGCCCGTACGCGAGATGGGCGAGCCGCTTCGAAGCCAGTTGACCGTTGGCGCCCGTCATCTGTGGTCGACACCCGTCCTACGAGCAGCCGTCATCTCCGTCATCATGTGCATGCTGGCGCTCGGGCTTGCCGAGTCGGTCTTCTTCGCCGTCGTCGATGAGGGGCTGCACCGGTCGGCCACCTTCGTCGGGGTCCTCCAGACGCCCATGGGCATCGGGGCGGTGGCCGGTGGCCTTGGCATCACCGCCCTCATCCCGCGCACGGGCGACCTTCTTCCGGTCCCGTTCGGCCTCGGGCTGATAGCGGCAGGATCGGCACTGGCGATGGTGCCTTCCATTCTGGCCGTGTCGGTCGCGATGGCGCTGCTCGGAGCCGGTCTCCCCATCACTGTCGTGTGCCTCACCACCCTGCTCCAGCGCTGCACACCACCGGCAATCCAGGGTCGGGTGTTCACGGCGTTCGAGACGGCGTTCGGTCTCCCACAGGTGCTCTCGATCGCGGTGGGGTCCGCCCTGGTGGCGATCGTCGACTTCCGGGTGCTGCTCGCCGTCATGGCTGGCGGCATCGCCCTGTCAGCCGCCTACGCCGCGGTTCGCCTGCGAGAGGACGACGATCCGTCAGGACTCGTGGACCCGCCCGCCGTCGAGGTGGACATGGCGGGTGGTGTGCACGTTCTCGAGCAACCGCCGGTCATGGGAGACGACGATCAACGTCCCGTCGTACGTCGATAGCGCGACCTCGAGAGCTTCGATCGCGGCGAGGTCGAGGTGGTTGGTCGGCTCGTCGAGCACCAGCAGGTTCGCCCGCCGGGCCATCAGCAGCGCGAGATCGGCCCTGGTCCGCTCGCCCGGCGACAGCGACCCGACCGGTCGCAGCACGTCGTCGGCACCGAGGCCGAACTTCGCCAGCAGCGTCCTCGTCGGCGCCTCCTCCTCACCGGTCGCCTCGCGGAAGGCGTCGACCAGCGCCACGTCGGCGGCGAAGGTGCGGCGCACCTGCTCGATGTCCCCGACCACGACGCTGCGCCCGAGCCAGGCGCGCCCCGACGTCGGCGACAGGTGGCCGAGCAAGGCGGCGAGCAGGGTCGATTTCCCCGAGCCGTTCGACCCGGTGACGGCGAGCCGGTCGCCTCGGCGGACTGCGAGGTCGACCGGCCCCAACCGGAAGCCACCACGTTCGACCAGGGCAGCCGACAGCCCTGCGACGTCGTCCGGGCCGCGCGTCGAGGCGTCGAGGCTGAGCCGCAGCTCCCAGGGGTCGCGCGGGTCCTCGACCTCCTCCAGCCGACCGAGCCGGCGCCGCACCCGGGCGGCGGCCGCACTGCGCGACTGCGCTCCCGCAACCTTGGCCGCCCGCACGTTCTTGTCCGGTTCCGCGGCACGCGCCTGCGCGCTCGAGGCGCGTGCGGTGCCCTGCCGAGCCCACTCCCGCTCCCGGCGGGCCCGCTCGGCCAGCACGCCGCGCTCCCCGTCGTACCGCTCAAAGGCCTCCCGCGCCGCAACCTTGGCCCGATCCCTCTCCTCGAGGTAAGCCGCGAACCCTCCACCGAACGCCGACGCCCGCCGGGTGAACTCGTCGATGTCCAACACGTCCGTCGCCACCCGGTCGAGGAAGGCCCGGTCGTGCGACACGACCACGAGCGCACCGGACCGGCGCGCCAGAAAGGACTCCAGCGCCGTCAGGCCCTCGGTGTCGAGGTCGTTCGTCGGCTCGTCGAGAAGCAGCACGTCGACCTGGGTGAGCAGGATCGCCGCCAGTCCGCAACGGGCCAGCTGGCCACCCGAGAGGGTGACCGTGTCCCGGTCCAGCAACGACGCATCCAGCCCCAAGGACTCGACCACCGCGGCCGCCCGGGTGTCGAGATCGGCCCCGCCGAGGGCGAGCCAGCGCTCCAGGGCCACGGCGTACGCCTCAGCGGAGCCCGCCGAGCCCGCGGCGAGTGCCTCCGATGCGGCTGCGAGGTCGTGGTCGGCTGCTGCCACGCCGGTCCGGCGCGCGAGGTAGGCACGCAAGGGCTCGTCCGGCCGACGGTCTCGCTCCTGGGGCAGCAGGACGACCGTCGCGGCGGCCGACGACACCGACACCGAGCCGCTCTCGGGCTCGAGCAAGCCAGCGGCCAGCGCCAGCAGCGTCGACTTGCCCACCCCGTTGGGCCCAACGACGGCAAGCCGGGTGTCGACGCCGACAGTGACCGTCACCTCGGACAGCACAGCGATCGACCCGCGCGAGAACGAGACGTCTCGCAGCGCCAGGACGGCGGACATGGTCAACGAGGGTAGGCAGCGATCAACCGCCGCCACGACCGAATTCGCCTCAGTCGATGCGTACGGAGCCGCGCGCGGTGGCGAACTGCACCGCGGCCAGGCCCGGATCCTCCGCGTCCACCCAGGCGACGTCGAAGTCGATGCCGGCGACCGGCTCGCCCAACCAGCCGGCCACCTTCGACTGGTCGCCGCAGATCTCGACCCTCTCGATCCGCGGGCCTGTTGCGGTGTCGCCGTTGCCGCCCTCCCAGCCCGGATGCAGCGCCTCCTCGACCTGCCACTGGACGAAGAACGGCAGGGCAGGGTCATCGAGCAGGTCGAGCACACCGATCTGCTGCCAGGTCAGGTCGACGCCGTCCGGACGCCGCCGGTGACCGCTCACGGCCGACCTCGACAACCGGGTCTCCACCGAGGCGATGTCGTCGACCGCCACGACCCAGGCCAGCCAGCCACCGCCGCTCTCGGTGCGGGCCTTCACGGCCTGACCGAAGGGTGCCTTGTCGGCGGCCGGGTGGTCCAGCGCCTCGACGACCTCGAGATAAGTCCCGCCGGCCAGCGGAAGGACGAAGTTGCGGGTGCCGAAGCGCGGGTGCATGCCACCGTCGCGGAACGCCGCCCCGATCGCCCCGCCGAGCCGCTGCGCGGTCGCCCCCAGACCTTCCGGTCCGGCTGCGTAGGAAAGATGGTCCAAGCGCACGACAACGACCTTCTCACTGCCGCGATGATCTCCGACAGCCGGGTCAGCCCGAGCCGGCTCTCACGGGGTCGCGAATGCCTTGGCCACCCGCAGGAAGACGTCGTTGGCCTCGGTCTCACCGATGGTGACGCGGACGCCGTCGCCGGCGAAGGGGCGGACCACGGTGCCCGCTTCCTCGCACGCCGCGGCGAACTCCCCGGTGCGCTCGCCGAGCCTCAGCCAGACGAAGTTGGCCTGCGACGCGGGCACGCGGCTCCAGCCCTGCTCGCGCAACGACTGCTGCACCCGGGTCCGCTCCGCCACCAACGACTCGACCCGCTCGAGCAGCTCCTCCTCGGCCTGCAACGACGCGACAGCGGCGACCTGCGCGAGACCGCTGACCCCGAACGGCACGGCGGTCTTGCGCAACGCGTCGGCGACGGGCTCGTGCGCGATCGCGAACCCGACCCGCAGACCGGCCAGGCCGTACGCCTTGGAGAACGTACGCAGCACCGCCACGTTCGGGCGGTCGCGGTAGACCTCCACACCGTCGGGCACGTCAGGGTCGCGGACGAACTCGCGGTAGGCCTCGTCGAGGACCACCAGGACGTCCGACGGGATCCGGTCGAGGAAGCGGTCCAGCTCCTCCCGACGTACTGCCGTGCCCGTCGGGTTGTTCGGCGAACACACCAGCACCAGTCGGGTCCGGTCGGTGACGGCGTCGGCCATCGCGTCCAGGTCGTGGTGCTCGTCGTCGGTCAGCGGGACAGTCACCGCGGTCGCGCCCGAGATCGGCACGACGATCGGGTAGGCCTCGAAGGACCGCCACGCGAAGACCACCTCGTCCCCGTCGCCGCAGGTCGCCTGCACCACCTGCTGCAGGACACCCACCGACCCGGTGCCGGTCGCGACGTGCGTCACGGGCACGTCGAAGCGCTCGGCGATGGCGGCGGTGAGCCCGGTCGAGAGCATGTCGGGGTAACGGTTGAACGACTCCGCCGTCGCTCGCACTGTCTCCAGCACCGAAGGCAGCGGCGGGTAGGGGTTCTCGTTCGAGGACAGCTTGTACGCCGGGGCGCCCTCGCGGGCCGCCGCGGGCCGACCGGGTTTGTACGTCGGGATGCCGTCGAGGGCGCTGCGGAGACGAGGGGTGCTGCTCATCCGGCTCACTGTACGGAGCGCGCGGGTCAGCGCTCCAGCGGTAGGGCGACGAGGCAGAGCCGAGGATCGTCGTGGTAGCGGGCGACCAGGTCGGCCGTGCCGCGGTCGAGCCGGCGGTGCAGCGCCTCCCGGTAGGAGGAGAGGACACTCTCCGCGGACGCCAACTTCGCGATCAGCTCCGCGCGTGCGGTCTCGGAGAGCCCCGCCGCGCCGCTGGCCCACAGCTCGGGCAGGTGCGGCAGCACCGGCAGGCCGCCGTCGGGATGCAGGGAGAGGATCACCTGCCGGTGGGTTGCGCCGCGGTGCTCGGTGAGCGCCTCGGTCAGCGTCTCCCGGTCACCTGGCTCGGCGTCGACGCGCAGCAGGTCGCGGCGGGCCTGCAGCAGCCGGCGCCAGTAGGACGAGCGATGCTCTTCCTCGAGCAACGTGCGACGGTAGGCACGCAGCCGCTTGAGGTCCATGTGAGCGAGCTCAGGCACCCGCTCGGGCACCGGGCTCAGGGTCGTCGCAGGAACACTGCGGGCAGGGGCGACCGGGGCGGGGGCCTGGTCACGCACCCCGTCCTGGGCCAGCTGGGTCACCGATGTCACGAACCGAGCATCGACCCGATCCGGCGTGGGCTTGATCGCTCTCACCCGTTGGGGTGCAGCGCTCGGACAGCGGCGCTGGTCACCGTGCGGCCGGCGGCAGCGACACCGTGAACGTCGCCCCCCCGCCGGGGGTGCCTCCGGCGACCACGGTTCCGCCGTGCGCGGCGACTATTTCCCGTACGAGCGAGAGCCCCAGCCCGAACGGTCGCCGGCCGCCTCCGGCCGTCGCTCCGTGCGCGAACCGGTCGAAGAGGTGGTCCGCGACGGCCGGGTCGATGCCGGCCCCGTCGTCGACGATCCGCAGCTGGGTGGGGTCACCCGGCTCCACCTCGACCCGCACGTGCCCGCCGGGCGAGGTGTGGGTGAGCGCGTTGTCGAGCAACGCGTCGACCACCCGTCGCAGCGGCCCGGGCGCGCCCAGCACCGTGACCGCCCGCTCGTACGCCGGACCGGTCAGCTCCACGCGCAGCTCCCCGGCATGAGCCCGCGCGCCCGCGACCGCCGACTCGGCGATCTCGGCGAGGTCGACAGGGTCGCGATGTGCCGGGTGCTCGGCCAGGGATGCCGACAGCAGCAAGTCCTCGACGACTCCGGCCAGTCGGCGGGTGTCCTCGACGAGTGCAACCGACTCACCGTGCACCGCCTCGGACGCACCCGACGCGGGGACACGAAGCGCTCGCTCCAGCAGCTGGGCCCGGGTGGACAGCAGGGTGAGCGGCGTCCGCAGCTCGTGGGACGCGTCGGCGACGAAGCGACGCTGCTTGGCCATCGCCGTCGCGAGCGGGGCGATCGCCCGACGAGCCAGGAGCCCACCGAGCAGCAGACTGAGAGCGAGCCCGCCGACCTCGGCCGCGAGCAGTCCCGTCAGCAACCGGTCGCGCTCCTCACTGTGCTCGCTCGAGCTGATCGTGGCCTGCACGACGTCTCCGTCGCGACGGACGGTCAGGACGCGGTAGTCCTCGCCACCGCGACTCACCCGGCGTTCGTCGCGCACCTGATCACCAGTCACGGCAGCCACCGCGGCCCGCACCGGCAGCCATGAGGGAGCAGCCGGGCTCCGTCGCTCGCCGGTGGACGACCCGGCCCAGACACCGATGGTCGGCGGTGCACTGGCGAGGTCGTCGACGTCGAGGACGGCCCGCTGCAGCTGCCCCCGCGACTCGGCCTGCTGCTCCCGGTAGACGACTGTCCACGCAACTGCACCCGCGATCACGAGGACCGCTGTGATGGCGACCGCCGTCAGCGCGGCGAGGCGACGGGTCGCGGTGTGCAACGCCCGGGTATCGGAGTCACTCACACGTTGCCCATGCGATAGCCGACGCCGCGCACGGTGCGGACGGCATCGGCGCCGAGCTTGCGCCGGAGGTAGGACACGTAGGTCTCGACAACGGCCTCGGTCTCGGCGTCGCCGAAGACGCGATCGCGAAGCTCGGCGCGGGAGAAGACCCGGCTCGGCCGCCCGGCGAGGACGCGCAGGAGCTCGGCTTCTCGCTCCGAGAGCCCGATGTCGCCGGGGCCGCCGACGACGGTGCGCGCGTGCACGTCGAGTCGACGCTGCCCGAGGTCGATGAGCTCGACATCGTCCTCGACGCTCGGCCGGCGCAGCAGCGCGCGCAGCCTGGCCAGCAGCTCGTCGATGTCGAACGGTTTGCCGAGGTGGTCCTGGGCGCCGGAGTCCAGGTCCTCGACCCTGTCGGCGATGCTGTCGTACGCCGTGAGCATCAGGGTCGGCGTCGTGACGCCGCGGCGACGCAAGCGGCGCAGCAGGTCAAGGCCGTCGATGCCCGGCAGTCCGCGGTCCAGCAACAGCAGGTCGTACCGCGTGGTCAGCGCTGCGTGCAACCCGGCCTGACCGTCATGGACCACCTGGACGTCGTACCCCTCGCCGGTGAGCAGTCGCTCGAGCATGTCCGCGAGGGACCGCTCGTCCTCGACCACGAGTACGCGGTGCACGTTGCGCCCTCCGGTCCGTCGTTCAGCCACCCTGTCCGGACGTTACGCCCTGCCAGGTTGCCTCTGCGCCGGAGTGACCGATGCGTACGACCTGCTGCGCCGTGCCCGCGAAGACCGCTGCGGCGAGGACCATCAGCACGACGGGCTTGGTCACGAGCCCCACGGCGCTCCGCCCCGTGCCACCGTCGGACAGGTCGTGTCGGCGCCGGACCACGAAGTCCCGGACCGCAAGCAGCACGGCGACCACGAGGATTCCGATGACCCACGGGAGCAGGCCGTCGGCGAGCTGGGAGTGCCGCTCGATGAGGGCGTTGTTGCCGAGGTCCTTCTGCAGCTGTTCCCCGCTGCTGGTCGACAGCGGGACCAACGCGGTGGCGAGGACGGCAAACGCCACCGTCACCAGACCGAGCCGCACCCGGGCGCGAGGGACGAACGCGTGCAGCGCGACTGCCGTGGCGGCCAACGGGACCATGACGACCGTCGCGTGCACGATCAGCGGGTGGGCGGGAAGGCCGAAGATGTCGGGAAACTGCACGAGGTGGACCTCCGAGACGGTGGCCGCGCCTCGGCCGTGACCGCCATCATCGGCGCCGTTCCTGAGTGAAATCTGAGAACCCCCAGCGACCTGGCAACCGTCGGTTGGCGGGGCTGCGACACGGTTACCGGTACGCAGCCCCGCCAACGGCCTTGCGGTCGGCCCGGCGAATTCGCTCGAAGCCCGCTCAAGCGGCTTGGCGCACGGTCCGACAACAGTCGTCAGGAAGGTACGGGGGTGGGGACGTGGCACCAGGGGAGTCTGCCGACGGACAGGCGTTGCGCCGCCGCAGGAAGGCGGCGGCGTTCCGTCAGCAAGCGCGACAGCTGGTTCAGCAGGCTGACACTCTCGAGCGCTCCGCCGAGCGCTGGTCCCGTGGCCTTGCGGGCGAGCTGACCGTCGGGGCCCAGCTGGAGCTGCTCCGTCCGCATGGATACGAGGTCCTGCACGACGTGCGCTGGCCGGGCAGGCAGCGAGCCAACATCGACCACGTCGCGATCGGCCCACCGGGCGTGCTCGTCGTCGATGCGAAGAACTGGTCCGGGTCGGTGACGATTCGCGATGGAGTTCTGCGGCAGAGCGGCTTCCGGCGTACCCGCGAGATCGCAGCGGCGAAGCGGGCCGCCGAGGACGTGGCCGCAGAGCTCCCGCTGCCCTCGGCCCTGCACGTCATCCC
>JBBRVU010000046.1:0-24191 GCA_038246575.1 Actinomycetes bacterium
ACCGCCGCCGTCGAGGTCGCACCAGGTCCCAGCACCGGGGACCGCGGAGTCGCCGATCCGGCCGGGGTACTTCCACGGGTAGCCGCTGGTGGAGACGCCGACGACCATCTCGCCATGGCGGTCGAGTGCGATGACGTTGATGGTGCCCCACGGCCCGTCGTGCGGGGCGAACCGGTCGACCAGCTCGATGGCAGCCAGCCGGTAGGCCTCGTCGCCCTCCTGGCTCGGCGTCCGCTCCCCCTCGACGGCCTCGTCCGAGGGCGCCAGCGCGTCACGGAAGAGCCGGCGTGACTCAGCGGTGAGCAGCTCGGCGGTGGCGAACCCGTGCTCAGCAGCGAACAGCGCCGCGCCCTCTCCGACAAGAAGACAGTGCTGCGGCAGCCGCTCTAGCACCGCCCGCGCCACTGAGATCGGGTTCGGGTAGTCCTTGAGAGCACCCACCGCACCGAAGGCCTGGGTGGACCCGACCATGAGCGACGCGTCCAGCTCGACCACACCCTGCGCGTTGGGCAGCCCGCCGGTTCCGACGTAGTGGTCGGCCAGGTTGTCCTCGCACGCGCGCAGCGCGACCTCGACCGCATCCAGCGCGGTCCCCCCGTCCCGCAGGACGTCCATCGCCTGCGGAAGGCCGACTTCACTGCGCTCGCTGCCGATGATGATGGCGTCAGTCATGCGGTTCCGGCCTCCACTGCGGGGATGGTCTGGCCGGCCAGCCGGGGCACCGACGACAGCAGCAGACGCGTGTAGGGATCCTGCGGGTTCGAGAAGACCTCGGCTGTCGGGCCGGTCTCGACGACCAACCCGTCGTGCATGACGGCGATGCGGTCGCTGACCTGACGCACGACGGCCATGTTGTGCGAGACGAACAGCATGGAGAGCCCGAGGCTGTCCTTGAGGTCGAGCAGCAGGTTGATGATGTTGGCCTGCACGGAGACGTCCAGCGCAGACACCGGCTCGTCGGCGATGAGCACCTGCGGCTCCAGTGCCAGCGCGCGGGCGATACCGATCCGCTGGCGCTGACCGCCGGAGAAGGCGCGGGGAAGCTGGTCGACGGCACGCGCCGGGAGCCCGACCAGGTCCATCAGCGACCGGATGCGCGCCGGCACCTCGGAGCGGGGCACGATCCGGTGGTAGCGCAGCACCTCGCCCAGCGTCTGACCGACGCTCATCCTGGGGTTCAGCGAGCTGTACGGGTCCTGGAAGACCATCTGCACCAGCCGGCGCTGCGACTTCGACGGAGCGCCGTCGATGACCTCCCCGGCGTAGGACACCGTGCCCTTCGTCGGGGTGTAGAGCCCCGCCGCGCAGCGGCTCAGCGTCGACTTCCCGCAGCCGGACTCCCCGACCAGACCGAGCGTCTCGCCACGATGCAGCACGAGGTCCACCCCGTCCACCGCGCGAACCACGGCGTGTTCGCGGCGGAACAGCTTGTCCAGCGGCCCCGCCGAGCGGCCGAAGTGCTGGACAAGTCCGTCGATCCGCAGCAGCTCCTCCGTCATGCCCGCACCTCCCCGGCAGCCGGCTCGGCGATGTCGGTCGGCCAGTGCTCGTGGTCGTGGGCCCGCCAGCACGCGCTGGCCCGCATCCGGCCGATGGGTGCCAGCGGGGGCTGCTCGGTGTTGCACCGGTCGATCACGGCCGGGCACCGGGGGGCGAAGGCGCAGCCCGGGATCGCCTCGAGCAGGTCCGGCGGCGCCCCCGCGATGCTCAGCAGCCGGTGCACCGGCTGGTCGGGGTCAGGCACCGAGCGCAGCAGCGCCGCGGTGTACGGATGACGTGGCGCGTCGATGAGCTCGCCCGTCGGGCCGTCCTCGACGATGCGCCCGCCGTACATCACATTGAGGTGCTCGCAGGTGCCGCTGATGACTGCGAGGTCGTGGGTCACCAGCACCAGTCCCACGCCCTGCTCGCGACGCAGTCGCGCCAGGATCCCGAGCACCTGGGCCTGGATGGTGACGTCGAGCGCGGTCGTCGGTTCGTCAGCGAGGATCAGCCCCGGCTCGGCCGAGAGCGCGATGGCGATGCAGATGCGCTGCCGCATCCCCCCGGAGAGCTCGTGCGGGTACGCGCGATACCGCCGCTCCGGGTCCTTGATGCCGACCTGGTCGAGCAGCTCGGTCGCCCGCGCTCGGGCCGAGGAGCGCGACATCCCGAGCCGGCGGACGGGGACCTCGGCGACCTGGTCGCCCACCCGCATCGTCGGGTTCAACGCGGTCAGCGAGTCCTGGAAGATCATCGCCATCGCCGATGACAGGTGCTCGCGGCGCTGCTTCGTCGACATCCCGCTGACGTCGACGCCGTTGACCACGATCGTGCCGCCGGTGATCGTGGCCGGAACCGGCAGCAGGTCCATCACCGCGCGCAGGGTGAGGCTCTTGCCCGAGCCGGACTCGCCGACCAGGCCGACCGCCTGACCCGCGGACGCCGACAGCGAGACGCCGCGAACCGCATGCAGCCGGCCCGAGGACAGCGGGATCTCCACGTTGAGGTCGTGCACCTCGAGCAGCGCGGTCATCGCCGCCCGCTCCGCTGCACGAAGCCGTCGGCGATCAGCGCGAGCGCCAGACCGACGACCACCACGGCGAGGCCGGGCACCGCAGCGAGGTACCACTTGGTGAGGATGAACGCCTGACCCTCCTGGATCATCGCCCCCCAGTCCGGCGTCGGCTGCGGGACGCCGAGTCCGAGGTAGCCGAGGGTCACGATCGCGAGGATCGACAGCACGATGTCGCTCATCGAGAACACGAAAGCTTGCAGCACGACGTTGGGCACCAGGTGCCGGATCAGGATGCGGTGCGTCGGCAGGCCGCTGGCGCGGGCGGCCAGCGCGTACTCCTGCTCCTTGGCGACGAGGACCTCGCCGCGGACGATGCGGGCATAGGCGACCCAGCCGACGAGCGTGATCGCGATGTAGATGCTCGACGTGCCCGGGCCGAGCGCGAACACCATGGCGATCACGAGCACGAAGAACGGGAACGCCACCACGACGTCGACCACGCGCATCAGCACGGCGTCGAACCAGCCGCCCCGCCAGCCGGCGATCAGCCCCAGCGTCGCTCCGATGAGGAACGGGAAGAGCACGGCGAGCGCGCCGACCCGCAGGTCGACACGAGCGCCGTAGAGCAGTCGCGCGAACACGTCGCGTCCGAGCTGGTCGGTGCCGAGCAGGTGCCCGCCTTTGCCCGGCTCAGCCAGCGAGTTGGTGAGGTCCTGCTCGATCGGGTCCCAGCTGGTCAACAGCGGCGCGGCGAGTGCCGCGAGGACGATCAGCCCGAGCAGGCTGAGGCCGATGACCAGAGTCGGGTTCAGCCGGGTGGACTCGCGGGAGAAGCGGCGCCGCCTGGTTGTCTCGGTGACCTCGGCGACCTCGGCTGTCACGACAGCTCCACCCTCGGGTCCAGCGCCGCGTGGGCGACGTCGGTCATCAGGTTGACGGCGACCACCATCACCGCGAAGAGCAGCGTCACGGCCTGCACGACGGCGAAGTCGCGATTGAAGATGGCCTCGAGCATGAGCGTGCCGAGGCCTGGCAGCGCAAAGACGCGTTCCACGACGAGTGTGCTTCCCACCAGGTAGGCGATGTTGACGCCGAGCACGGTCACGGACGACACCGCCGCGTTGCGAAGGGTGTGGGACAGGATCACCCGCCGGTGGGTCAGGCCCTTGGCCCGTGCCGTGACGACGTAGTCGCTGTCGAGCACACCGATCATCGACGTCCGCAGGCTTCTGATCAGGATCGGGGTCAACGCCAACGCCACGGTCAGGCCCGGCAGCACGATCGAGTGCAGGTGTCCCAGGGTGTCGGTGCCGAAGCCGGACACCGGGAACAGCCCGACCTTCAGGCCGAGCAGCAGGATGAGCATGATGCCGACCCAGAACGACGGCATCCCCAGCCCGACCAGTGGCACTGCGCGGATCAGCTGGTCGAGCGCACCGCCGCGACGGCTGGCCGCGAGCACCGCCAGCGGGACGCTGATCAGCAGCGACAGGACGGTCGCCGCACCGAGGAGCCACAGCGTCGCCGGCAGCCGGGCGAAGACCAGCCCGCTCACGTCGGTGTTGTAGAAGAACGACCGACCGAGATCTCCGTGCGCCAGCCGTCCCATGAAGTCCAGGTACTGCGCCCACAGCGGCTTGTCCAGGCCGAAGGCCTTGTGCAGCGCCTCCACCGACGCATCGGTCGCGCGGATGCCGAGCAGGGTCCGGGCCGGGTCACCCGGCACCAGATGGATCATGAAGAAGACGATGAACGTGATGCCGAAGAGCACGGGCAGCAGAGCCACCAGTCGTCGCAGGACGTAGGTGAGGTGCCTCATACCGCCCGTGCCCTTCCTTTCCCGAGTTCAGGACTGCTCGAGTTCCCGGCGGCTCTACTTGGCGAGGGTCACGTCCTCGAGGTGGTAGTTGCCGGTCGGGAGTGCCACGAAGCCCTTCACCTTGTCGCTGAAGGAGTAGCTGAAGGGTGAGTAGTACAGGAACGCCAGGAAGGCGTCGTCGGCAGCCTGCTTCTGGATCGCGGTGTACAGCTTCTGCCGCTCGGCGGGGTCGAAGGTCTTCTGGGCCGCCTTGGTGTCCGCCACGACCTGCGGGTTGTTGTAGCCGGTGAGGAACGAGTGGCTGCCGGCCTCGGGGTCGACCGCGAAGGTCACGAGCTCGTCCGGGTCGGCGATGTCCATCGTCCAGTACGAGTGGCTGATCTCGTACTTCATCTGGTTCTGCAGGTCGTGGTTGGCGCTCGGGTCGACGTTCTGGATCTTTACCGTGATGCCGAGCTCCTTGAGGGAGGACTGCAGCACCTGCGCGATGGCCTGGTCGGTGTTGTCACCGGCCGAGGCCAGGAACGTGGTCGTGAAGCCGTCCGGCACCGAGGACTGCGCCAGCTCGGCCTTGGCCTTGTCCATGTCGTACTGGATGCCCGGGGTCGACTTGTCGTAGTACGGGACGTTGGGCATCAGGAACGAGTTGGCCGGGGTGCCGTTGCCGAAGAGCAGCGTCTTGATCAGCGCCTCGCGGTCGATCGCGTAGGAGATCGCCCGGCGGACGTGAACGTCGTCGTAGGGCTTCTTCTCCTGGTTCATCAGGATGTAGTCGGTCTTGGTAGAGGGGAACAGCTTGACCTTCACGCCCTGCTGGTTCTGCAGCTGCTCCACGCTGGAGAACGGCGGGCTCTCGTTGATCTGCGCCTGCCCACCCTGGATCTGCACGTTGCGTGCGTTGTCGTCGGCGACAACCTTCCACGTCACGCTGTCCAGGGACGGCTTGCCGGCATCCCAGTAGTCCGGGTTCTTGACCAGCTTGAGCTCGCTGCCCTTGCTCCAGTGGTCCCAGACGAACGGGCCGGTGCCGACCGGTGCGGTGTAGAACTCGTCCGCGGTCTTGCCCGCGTAGTCCTTCGGGAGGATCGCGTTGCTGAAGTTGGCCAGGTCGGCCAGCAACGGCGCCCAGGGGTACTTCGTCGTGATGACCACGGTCGACGGGTCGGGGGCGTCGACGTTCTTGATCGCGACGTCCAGGAACTCCCAGCCGCCCTTGGTGCTGCGTGCCTTGTCCAGGGAGAACTTGACGTCCTCGGAGGTCATCGGCGATCCGTTGCTGAACTTCACGCCCTGCTTGATCTTGAACGTCCAGGTCAGCTTGTCGTCGGAGAGGGTGTGGCTCTCGGCAAGCAGCGGGACGACGTCCTTGCCGTCGGGGGTCACCTCGTAGAGGGACTCCAGCATCTGCTGGAACACCCAGATCGAGGCGTTGCTGAAGACCATCGTGTTGTCCATCGAGACCGAGTCACCCGGCCGGACGATGACGAGGTCGCCACCCTGGGCGGCGGCTGCCCCGTTGCCACCGGATGTGTCGTTCTTGTCACTGGCGCCGCTGCCGCAGGCGCTGAGGCCGGTGACCGCGATCGCGACCGCGGCTAGGACGGCGATGGGCTTGCGCAAGGGGACCTCCGGCGGGACGGGCCAGCAATTGTCGAAGGTCAACCTATGCCTGATATCTCAGTTGTCAATCTTTCGTATGTAACCGTTGCGTGACGCTTGATGTCACTGCCATGCTGCCCGCCGTGAAGCTCACAGTCATCGGAGCCGGGGCCATCGGAGGCACGGTCGGGGCGCACCTGCTGCGCGCCGGCCATGAGGTGCTCCTCTGCGACACCGACCCCGCCCACGTCGCCGCGATCAACGCCCACGGCCTGCGCATCGAAGGCCCCGTCGAGCAGTTCACCGTGCCCGCCCGCGCGGTGCTGCCGGAGGACCTGCCTCCCGAGATCGAGCGGGCCATCATCGCGGTGAAGTCCCACCACACGGCAGCGGCCGCCCAGCTGCTGCGGCACCGGCTGGCACCGGAGGGCTACGTCCTGTCCCTGCAGAACGGACTCACCTCGGACGCGATCGCCGCGGAGGTCGGAGGTGAGCGGGTGGTCGTCGGTTTCGTGAACTTCGGCGCCGACTACCTCGAGCCCGGCGTCGTGCTCCAAGGCAACGTCGCGACCTTTCGGGTCGGGGAGCCGGCCGGACCGATCAGCGACCGGGTGCGCGAGCTCGTCGATGCCCTGCCGTGGGCCGAGGCGACTGACAACATCGCCGGCTACCTGTGGTCCAAGGAGGCCTACGGCGCGATGCTGTTCGCGACTGCCGTCTCCGACCTGTCCATCGCCGACGCCCTCGGCGACAAGCGGTTCCGTCCGCTCATGCTGGCGCTCGCCCGCGAGGTCCTGGACCAGTCGCCGGCCCCGCCGGAGTCCTTCGACGGCTTCGACCCGGCCGACCTCGAGGGCTCGATCGACCGACTGGTGACGTTCAACCGGAGCAGCGCCAAGACGCACAGCGGCATCTACCGGGACCTCATGGTGCGCAAGCGCAAGACCGAGGTCGACGACCTGCTGGCCGACCTGGCGGGTCCTCTCACGACGTACGTGGGTGAGCTGATCCGCGCCATCGAGCGGGGCGAGCGGACCTGCGAGGTCGCCAACCTCGGGCTGCTGGCCAGCTACGAACGGCTGGAGCGGATCGGTCGCCCGTTGCACGCGGTGGTCCGCGGCCTCCCCGCGCCGCTGCGCGCCCGACGCGGGCCGCTGCTCGGCACCGCGGTGGCCGTCAAGGACATGATCGACGTCGCCGGGGTCACCCGCGGCAACGGCAACCCGCGGTCGATGACGGCCGAGCCCGCGACGATCGACGCCCCGGTGGTCGCCCGGCTGCGGGAAGCGGGCGCCGACGTGTTCGCGACATCCTCGCTGCTGGAGTACGCGGCCGGGGCGCCGCACCCGGACCTGCCGGAGGCGCGCAACCCCAGCGATCCCTCCCGGACGGCCGGTGGTTCCAGCGGCGGTTCCGCGGCCCTGGTCGCCGCCGGGGTCTGTCCTGCCGCGCTAGGCACCGACACCGGTGGTTCGATCAGGATCCCCGCGGCCTACTGCGGCGTCGTCGGGTTCAAGCCGAGCCATGGAGCTGTCCCCGTCGATGGGGTCACCGCCCTGGCTCCCACGCTGGACCACGTCGGCGTCATCGCCCGAGGAGTCCCCACGACCATCGCCGTCTTCGCCGCCATCTCGGGGCAACCGGCCGTCGAGCCGCCACCCACGCTGCGGATCGGCCTGCTGGTCGACGAGCTCCACGATGAGCGGATCGAGCCAGCGGTGCGGGATGTGCTCCGGAACGCCGTCGAGACCCTGCGCTCGGTCGATGGGATCGAGCTCGTCGAGCGGGACTGCGGCCCGCTGCACGCGCTGCACGAGACGTTCGAGCCGATCGTGCTGCACGAGGCATGGACCCACCTGGGGCCGATCACCGAGTCCGACCCCGGGCACTTCGGGGTCGACACCGACCGGCTGCTCAAGGCCGGCGCCGCGGTCGACTCGTCGGCCTACCGCGCCGCCCTCGCGCTCCGCGAGGAGCGGATGGCCGCCGCCGACCTGGTGCTGGACGGCGTCGACCTGCTGCTCGGTCCGACGGTCGCGTTCTCCGCGCCGGAGTCCACGCCGGTGCTCGACTCGGTGCAGGGCGAGCTGGAGGGGCTGTTCACTGCGTCGGCCAACCTCACCGGGCAACCGGCCATCACGCTGCCGTGCGGTTTCGATCCCGATGCGCTGCCGGTGGGGCTCCAGCTGGCCGGGCGCCGTGGTGGCGACCAGGAGCTGCTGGCGGCGGCCTCGGTCGTCGAGCGGGCGCTGCGGGCGTCGCAGGCGCCGGCGTGACGGGGCTGGCGGGGCGCACCGCGCTGGTGACCGGGACCGCTCACGGCATCGGGGCCGCGATCGCGGACCTGCTCGAGACAGAGGGCGCGACCGTCCACCGGGTCGACAAGGACACCCTCGACGTCACCGACGGCCCGGCTGTCCAGGCATACGTCTCACGGGTGGGTGCCATCGACGTGCTCGTCAACAATGCCGGTGGGGTCTGCGGGCAGACCGGTCGGCCGCTCGAGGACGTGAGCGACGACGACTGGCGCGCCGTCGTCGACGCCAACCTCACCAGCACGTTCCTGTGCACCCGCGCGGTGACGCCGGGGATGAAGGAGCGGGGCTGGGGTCGCATCGTCAACATCTCGTCCGGTGCCGGACGCAGCGTGAGCCTGACCGGCATCCAGGCCTATGCCAGCGCCAAGGCCGGCCAGATCGGGCTGACCCGGCAGACCGCACACGAGCTCGGACCGTTCGGAATCACCGTCAACTGCATCGCGCCGGGCTTCGTGCTGTCCAACCCGACCACGCAACGGCAGTGGGAGAGCTACGGGGAGGACGGCCAGGCCGCGCTCCTCGGCGGCATCGCCGTGCGTCGCCTCGGCGCGCCGGAGGACATCGCCAACGGTGTGCGCTTCTTCGTCGCCGACGCGTCCTCCTGGGTCACCGGGCAGACCCTGTCGATCGACGGCGGCCATGCCATCTTCTGACCCCGGGACAGGACCGGCCGGCCTGACCGACCGGCTCGACATCGACGAGCTCGCCGCCTGGGTGGCCATCCCGAGCGTGAGCCGCGACGCCGACGTCACGACGATGCGCGCCGCCGCCGACTGGCTGGCCAGCCGGCTCTCGCCGTTGCGCGGTCGGGTCGAGGCGACCGGCGGGCATCCCGTCGTCCGGGCTGAGTGGCTGGGCGCCCAGGACGCACCGACCGTGCTCGTCTACGGCCACTACGACGTCCAGCCGACCGGCGCCGAGTCGGAGTGGAGCACCCCACCCTTCGAGCTCACGGTCGACGGCGACGTGCTGCGTGGGCGCGGGGTGTCCGACGACAAGGGCCCCGTCTACCTCGTCGTCTCGCTGCTGCTCGCGCTGCTCGAGCGCGACGGCCGTCTCCCGCTCAACGTGAAGCTGCTCGTCGAGGGCGAGGAGGAGATCGGCAGCCCGCACCTGCCCGACTACCTGCGCGCCCACTCCACAGAGCTGTCCGCGGACCTTGTCATCTCGGCCGATGGAGCGATGTGGCGGCCGAGCGAGCCGTCGCTGTCGACGGCGTCGAAGGGACTGGCCACGTTCTCGGTGGCCGTGACGGGTGCGAGCACCGACCTGCACTCCGGCCGGTACGGCGGGACGGTGGCCAACCCGGCGCATGCCCTCGTTGACCTGCTCGCGAGCCTGCACGACGCCGAGGGCAGCGTGGCGGTGGCCGGGTTCTATGACGGCATCGACCCACTTCCCGCATCGCGCCGTGCCGAGATCGCCGAGGTCGCTTTCGACGAGGATGCCTATGCCCGCGAGCTCGGCCTGGCGACGGTGTTCGGCGAGCCCGGCTACACCACGCTGGAGCGGTTGTGGGAGCGCCCGACCCTCGAGATCAACGGGATGGAGGCCGGTGGCAAGTACACCGTCATCCCCCACCGGGCTACCGGTCACGTGTCCTGCCGGCTCGTGCCCGGCCAGGACCCCGACCGCGTGCTGCAGGCCATCAGCGACCACCTGACCGGACGGATACCGACCGGGGTGAGCGTCGAGGTCGTGCTCGACGAAGCGCGGGTGCCTGCGTACACGATCGCCCCGGACCATCCGGCGATCCGCGCCGCGACCGCCGCGCTGGAGGCCGTCTACCCCGGCGAGCACGTGCTGCTCGCCGCCATCGGCGGCACGCTGCCGGCGACCGTGCTCTTCGAGGACGTGCTCGGCGCCAAGACCCTGTTCTTCTCCTTCTCCACCGCCGACGAGCGGCTGCACGCGCCGGACGAGTTCATGCGGACCCGCCGGCTGGCCGACGGCATGCGCGCGTGGGAGCAGCTGTGGCGGCTGCTCGCTGACGGCCCGCACCGGCTGGCCACCCGAGCGGAGGTGTCGGCAGCGACATGACCCACGAGCGCTACGTCTCCTTCTCCTACCTCGACCCCGGCGTCGACTACCAGGAGCTCGATCTCGCTCCGGAGTTCGACCGCGTGCCGGCGTACGACGGAAGACTCAGCGAGCAGGACGCCCTCCGCGCGGCCCGGCTGCTCGACGAGAGCCTCGTCATCAGCCTGCACGACCACCCGGTCCGGTTCCCGGCCGACATGCGCGAGACACCCGACTACAACCGCGGCGGACGCCAGCACACCGCTTTCGCAGGACTCGGCGCATCCGGCATGACGGTGGTGTTCGACAACATGATGGACGGCACGGCGTGTGTCACCGGGCACGCGCCGTGGCGCTGGGACGACGTCATCACCGACCTCGGGATGCGCCAGGCCGACATCGCCCACCAGGACGAGGTGGTCGTGGTGCGCCGGGTCGCCGACATCGAGGCGGCGCACCGCGACGGCAGGATCGGCGTGGTCTTCGGCCTGGAGGCCGCCACCCCGATCGAGAACGAGATCGACCGGCTCGACGTGCTCTACGGGCTCGGGCTGCGCCAGATAGGCATCGCGTACTCCGACTCCAACGCGCTCGGCAGCGGCCTGGCCGAGCCCGTCGACGGGGGGCTCACCGCACTCGGGCACCGGGCCGTCCGACGGATGGACCAGCTGGGGCTGGCGATCGATATCTCGCACTCCTCCGACCAGACCAGCCTCGACGTGTGCAGCGCCAGCGAGCAGCCGGTGCTCATGACGCACGCCGGCGCGCGCGCCGTGTGGGACATCCCCCGGATGAAGCCCGACGATGTGCTGCGCGCGGTCGCGGACACCGGCGGCGTGATCGGCATGTCGGCGGCGCCGCACACCACGCTCTCCGCCGCTCACCCCCGGCACACGATCGACTCGGTGATGGACCACTTCCAGTACTGCCTGGACCTGGTCGGGATCGACCATGTGACGTTCGGACCGGACACGCTCTACGGAGACCACGTCGGGCTGCACACGGTCTTCGCCCACCTGCTAGCGCCCAGCGGGGCCGACGACGCACCGGCGCACGAGAAGGTCGCCTACGTCGACGGGCTGGAGAACCCGACCGAGAACTTCCTCAACATCTGCGGCTGGCTGGTGCAGCACGGCTTCAGCGACGACGACATCCGGGCCGTCGTGGGTGGCAACGTGCTGCGGGCGCTTCGCGCCATCTGGGTGTGAGCATGGTCGAGGGGCGTCGAGATCCCGAGCTCGTGCGGCTGGGCGAGGAGTTCTTCGCCGTGGTGCACGCCAACGATCCCTTCAACGCCACGATGCTCGGCGTCTCGGGCTTCGACGACCTCGTTCCCGACCCCGGTCGTGACCGGGCCGCCTCGGATGCCCGGCGCATCGGCGTCATCGAGGCAGCGGCGACCGCCATGGAGCCGTCGGAGCTGGACGAGGCCGACCAGGTCGACCGCCACGTCCTGATGAGCCTGGCTGCGGCGGCGCGCAGCGACCTCGAGCACGGCAGCTGGGAGGCCAACGCCTCGGCGGACGGCTATGGGTCGCCGCAGGGGGAGGCCTTCATGGCGGTTCCCGTCGCCTCCCTGGTCGACGCTGCGGCGGTCGAGGGCTACCTGCGCCGCCTGGACGCGCTCCCCGACTTCTTCGACGCCGTCGGTCTGCGCTACCTGCAGGCGGCGGCGGACGGCCGGCGTCCGACCGCGGTCGGAGTCGCGCAGGCGGTCGAGCAGCTGCACGGCCACCTCACTGCCCCAGCCGAGGGGGACGTCTTCCACCGGCCGGCGCTGCCACCTGATGTCGACCAGGCACAGGTGCACGCGCGCATCGCCGCAACTGTGGCCGACACGGTCCGCCCGGCGATGGCTCGGCTTTCCGGGCTGCTGACCGACGAGCTCGCCCCCCTCGCGCGCGATGACAGCCAGGTCGGCCTCCGGTTCGTCCCCGGTGGCGAGGCGGCCTACCTCGCGGCCGTCCGACGGCACACCACGACCGACCTCACTCCCGACGCCATCCACGCCGTGGGGCACGAGGTCCTCGCGAGCTTGCGCGAGGAGTGGCTCGAGCTGGGCGGCCGGGTCCTGGGCACGGTCGACGTCGCCACGACCCTGGATCGGTTGCGTGACGACCCGTCGCTGCGCTTCGGCTCGTCCGGCGAGATCGTCGAGGTCGTCACGGCAGCGTTGGACCGCGCCGAGGCCGTGCGCGACCAGTGGTTCCCCGCGTACGACATCGGCGCCTGCACGATCGAGGAGATCGACCCGATCGAGGCGGGCAACGCCGCGCTGGCCCACTACCGACCGCCGGCCGAGGACGGGTCACGCCCGGGTGCGCACTGCGTGCTCACCGTCGATCCGCACGAGCGGTTCGCCTACGAGTACGAGGCGCTGGCCTTCCACGAGAGCACACCAGGGCACCACCTGCAGATCGCCTCAGCGCAGACGCTGCGACACCTGCCCGCCTACCGCCGCTTCCTCGACGCCGAGGTGTGCGCCTATGTGGAGGGGTGGGGGCTCTACAGCGAGCGGCTGGCGGACGAGATGGGGCTCTACAGCTCGGAGGTCGCGCGGCTGGGCATGCTGTCCTTCGACGCGCTGCGGGCCTGCCGACTCGTCGTCGACACCGGCATGCACCACCTCGGCTGGACCCGGCAGCAGGCGATCGAGTTCATGTGGGCCAACACGGCAACCACCCGCCACAACGTGGTCAACGAGGTCAACCGCTACATCGCCTGGCCGGGGCAGGCACTGGCCTACCTGGTCGGCCGTCGCGAGATCGTGCGGCTGCGCTCGGAGGCCGAGGGCACGCTCGGAGCCGCGTTCGACCTGCGGGGGTTCCACGGAGCTGTCCTGTCCAACGGCGCCGTTCCCCTCGGGGTCCTCGAGCACATCGTGCGGCGATGGGTCGCTGCCGAGCAATCCCCTGCCTGACCTCCTCACCCACCCGGAAGGTGCGCATGTTCCTCGACATCAACGGAGCCAGCCTCAACGTCGAGGTCCTCGGTCCCGACGACGCCCCGGTCCTCATCGCCCACCACGGCGGCGGCGGCATCGGCTCGCTCGCCGAGCCCAAGGCCACGTTCGGCCCGCTGTCAGACGTGTTCCGGGTCATCGTGTTCGACGCGCGCGGCTGCGGCGAGAGCGAGGGAGTCCCGCCGTACTCCCACGAGCAGTGGGCGGCCGACGTCGACGGCTTGCGCGAGTGGGCCGGTGCCGAGCAGATCGTGGTGGCCGGCGGCTCGTACGGCGGCTTCATCGCGCTGGAGTACGCGGTGGCCTACCCGGATCGCGTCAGCGCCATGGTGCTGCGCGACACCGCGGCCGACGCGACGACGCTCGACCTGGCCTACGAGAACGCGCGGCACCAGGACCGGGTCGAGATCAACTGGGACAACTTCGACCGCTACTGGAGCGGCCGGATCACCGACGACGACGACCTCAAGGCTCGCTGGGCCGAGATCATCCCGCTCTACGACTTCGACTACGACCCGGTGAAGTCCGCGGCCGCGGTCGAGGCCGGCAGCTACCGGCACGAGGCGCACAACTGGTGCTTCCAGCACAACACGCCGACGTACGACCTCAAGCCCCGGCTCCCCGACCTGCGCTGCCCGACCCTGGTGACGGTCGGGCGCACCGACTGGGTCACCCCCGTGTCCTCGGCCGAGGCGATCGCCGCGCTGATCCCCGGCGCCCGGCTGGTCGTGTTCGAGAAGTCCGGCCACTCGCCCCAGATCGAGGAGTACGAGCTCTTCCAGCAGGTGATGCGCGACTTCCTGGCCGACGCCGTGCCCGAGTCGCGGGCGGCTCGCGCATGAGCATCCGGTCGCTGGTCATCGACGACCTGCCCGGCGGCCTGGTGATCCCCTACGTCGACGTGCGGGGCAACGAGGGCGGCCCGCACCTGACGATTATCGCGGGCGTGCACGGCACGGAGTACACCTCCATCGCCGCGGTGCGGGAGTTCGCTCGCACGCTCGACCCGGCGCTGGTGTCCGGCCGGGTCACGGCGGTGCCGCTCGTGAACGTGCCCGCGTTCTGGGCGCGGTCGCCCTTCGTGGTTCCCCACGACGGCAAGAACCTCAACCGCTCCTTCCCCGGCAACCCCGCGGGCAGCTACGCCGAGGTGTTGGCTCATCACCTCACCGAGACATTCATCGCCGACACCGACTACCTGCTCGACCTGCATGCCGGCGACCTCCCGGAGGCGCTCGAGCCGTTCGCGATGTACGAGGAGTCGCCCGTCGAGGGTGCGGCCCGTGACCTCGCGCTGGCCTACGGCCTCGGTCACGTCGTGCGCCAGAGCGCAGCGGTGCGCACCGTTGCCGGCAGCACCTGCGCCGCCGCCGCCGACCTCGGCATCCCCGCCATCGTGGCCGAGTCAGGGCAGAACGGGATCCTGGACCGGCTGTCGGTTGAACGGCACCTCCACGGGCTGACGAACGTCGCCCGCCACCTGGGCGTGCTCCCGGGCGCAGCAGTGCAGCAGGCGCCCCCGCAGGAGCACGAGGGGTGGCACTGGTTGCGCACCGACTCGGCCGGCTGGTGGGAGCCGGCAGTGCTCGTCGGCACAGAGGTCGAGGCGGGTGCGCTGCTCGGCACCGTGAGCGAGCTGCTCGGCGACGTGCTGCAGGAGGTGCGGGCGCCCGAGGCCGGGGTGCTGCTGTTTCTCACCACCAGCCCGGCCGTCGAAGCCGACGGGCTGCTGCTCGGTCTCGCGCGCTCCCGAGGCTGACCCGGCAGCTCAACGGTCGGGAGAGCGCTCCTGCCGCGATCGGACGAGTGCCTCCACCCGGGCCATCTCGTTTCCGACGACCATCATCCCCTCGTCCACGCCCATGCCCGGCTTGGCCAGGACCTGGTCCGCGGCGCACGCCATCGCCACGTGCGCCGTGACCTGGGCGGACCGATCCGTCTCCGTCGCGCTGCCACCGCAGTAGGCCCGCAGTCCCGCGCGCCGGACCGAGAGAAGCGACTCGATCGTGTTGTTCAGGCCGCCGAGATCGGGGACCTTCACGTGGATCACGTCGGCGGCACCCGCGGCCACGAACACGGCAACGTCGGCTGCAGTGTTGCACCACTCGTCCACCGCAAGCTGCACCGGGACATGGCGTGCCGCGAGCGCCCGACGCAGCGCCGACATGGCGACCACCTGGGCGTCCCGGCTGCCGGCGTCGAGCGGGTGCTCGACGCGCAGCTGCAGTGGTGTCGCCGCGGCCGCCAGCCGAGCCAGGTACGTCGCGATGCGCTCGATGTCACCGCCGAAGACCAGGCCGAGCGTGCCGTAGACGTCGAGGTGCACCAGCGGCAGGTAGCTCGGGTCCCGGCGGAGACTGAAGACGCGCTCCCGCACCCAGCGCACGTAGTCCAGGAGCAGCTCGCCATCCGGACCGACCTTCTCGGCCACGTTGTTGACCAGGCCGTGCGGAAGGGCGTCGGCACCCTTGAGCACCATCTTGTCGACGTTGTCGTAGCGGTCGTCCCCGCACTGCGCGAAGACACCGACGGGCCGCAGCTCGACGCCCGTGCGGTAGTCGTCGCGGACCACCTCGGCCATGGTCACCCCGCGGTCCCGGGCGACCGCGTCGAGTGCGGCCTGGGTGACGCCGTACCGCAGCGCGCTGTGCAGCTGCTTGCCCTGGTCCTCCAGGGCGTCCAGCTCCTCGGCCAGGTCCCGGAACGACGTGAGATCACGACCGGTGAGCAGGGGCGCAACGATCCGCTCGATCGTCGCCGCGCACTCGAGCGCTGAGAACACGGGATCCCGACCGCCGGCGCCGGCGTACTGCACCGCGGCGCAGTCACCATGGGCGATCTGACCGTCGTCCAGCTCGAGCAGAACGGACACGGCCTCGGCCGGCTGCCGGACCGCGACGAAGCCAGCGGTGGCAGGTTCCCCGTCGTAGGTGAAACCGTTGCGCGGGCGCCCGTCGCGGATCGCAGCCTGGTCGTCGGTGAAGAAGCCGCCGCGCACCGGCACGGCGAGCACGCGGACGATCCGCACGGCCCTAGAACACCGACTGCAGCAGCGCTTTGGACGCCCCGATGTGCTCGCGCATCGCCTCCTCGGCCGCCTGGGAGTCACGCGCCTCGAGAGCGGTGAGCAGCGCAGAGTGCGACAGCATGCTGGAGTGCTGCACCGGGCGGGTCGACCAGTAGGACCGCCAGAACCGGAGGTTGTGCTGGAGGAGCCGGTGCGCCGCGTCCTGGAGCAGGCTGTTGTTGACCATGTGCACGAGGAAGGCGTGGATCTCGTAGTCGTCGCGCAGGAACGTCTCGGACTCCCCACCCCTGCGTGCCTGCTCGGCGGCGTTGATCAGTTCGCGCAGCGTCGCGAGATCCTCGTCGCTGGCGCGTCGCGCGGCGATGTAAGCGACGCCGCACTCGATCGCCTCGCGTGCCTCGAACATGTCGAGCACATCCTCCAGGCTCAGCGCCGTGACAACCGTCCCCCGACGCGGCATCACGGTGATGAACCGGTCGCTGGCCAGGCGGGCCAGGGCCTCTCGGACGGGCATCCGGCCGAACCCGATCTCGGCAGCCAGCTGCTGCTCGTGCACGACGGCACCCGGCGGGATGCGCAGGTCGAGGATGCGTTCCAGCAGCTGGTCGTAGGCCTGGTCGCTGGCCCGCTGCGGCACCTCCATCTTGTCGCCGGCTGTCATCGGCGTGCCTGTGCCACGATGTCGTGCGGCGTCGCCACATCGACGACCGACATCGCGAGGGACTCCCGATCAACGACGAGCATCTGCCCGTTGCTCAGCGTCTGCCAGCCAGCGGTGTCGGTCCACCCCGTGGAAGCCACCACGACGGTGTCTCCAGTTCGTCGGTACAGCAGCGGGTAGTAATCGGGGTCCTCGTCGGAGGACGGATCGTAGGAGCAGACAGCGTAGAGCGCCTCGGGTGCGAGCAGCATGCAGTTGAGGCTCTTCACGGTGACGCCGCTGCCCACGATGTCATGGACTGTCGTCGCCAGAGCGGCTCCGGTGGGCTCGGTGGTCATTCTTGCCAGCAGGGCCAGGAAGAAGCGCTCGCTGTCGGTGTCGCCGCGTCGCAGGGCGCTGAGCTCGGCCGGAACCAGGACATCGAGCCCGGCCGGCGGGTCGATCGACCCGTTGTGCGCGAAGGCCACATTACCGTCGGTAAAGGGATGGGTGTTGTCGGTGCCGACCCCCAGCCCGAGGGTCGCCCAGCGCAGGTGCGTCACCGCGGCCTCGGCCGGCACGTCGGCCGCCAGGCCAGCCAGCTCGGCGCTCTCCAGCGCGGAGTCAGGGGCCTTGCGAACGTCAAGGGAGGCCCCGTTGCTCCACGCGTGTCCCCACCCGTCCCCGTGCTTGTTCGCGAGACCCAGGAAGGTGCCGCGATCACGCCCGAGGACGTCGTCCACCGTCACGGCGCCGCGGGACACCGAGCCGAGCAGTCGGCACATGCCGGGTCACTTCCTCTCTGGGGTCACAGGTAGTTGCTCGAGATGCCGCCGTCGATGACGACGGTCTGGCCGGTTATCCAGGAGGCGTCGTCCGACGCCAGGAAGCAGGCCAGCGCGGCCGCGTCCTCCGGGCGCCCGAACCGGCCCAGCGGCACCCGGTCCAGGCGCACCTGACGGGCCTGCGGGTCGGGGAAGAACGCCTCCACGTGAGCCGTCAGGATCGGGCCTGGTGCCAGAGCGTTGACCCGCACGCCGCGGCGCCCCAGCTGCACCGCCATCGACGTGGTCAGCGCCGCGACTGCGCCCTTGCTGGCGGTATAGGCGTCCTGGGGGATGCTGGCGCCGAGCACGGAGAGGAACGAGCTCATGTTGACCACGGCGCCGCCACCCGCCGCGATGATGTGGGGCACGGCGTGCTTGCTGCACAGCATCGTCCCGTGCAGATTGATGTCGCCGATCGTCCGCCACAGCTCCAGGTCACCGTCGAGGAACGAGACGTCCTGGTGCGGCATGACCCCCGCGTTGTTGAACAGCACGTCGAGACCGCCGAAGGCGCGCACCGCGGTGGCGATCGCACCCGCCACCTGGTCCTCCTGCCGCACGTCGGCAGTGACCGCGACGGCGTCGCCGCCTTCTGCGGCCACGAGTTCCACGGTCTCCTGGGCCGCCTCGCCGGAGATGTCCACGACCGCTACCCGCGCGCCCTCTCGGGCGAAGCGAAGGCTGCTGGCCCGGCCGAGGGCTCCACCCGCCCCGGTCACCAACGCACGCTTGTCACGCAGCTGCTGCATCACAGTCGCCCGGCAAGCCCGTACAGCGTGGTCGCGTTGTCGCGCAGGATCTGCTCGCCGGCCCTCCGGGCGTCGGAGTGGGTGAGATCGCCGTCGGTCACCAGCTCGCCCAGCACCTCGCCGAGCAGGCGGCGGCCGTCCTGCGCCCCGAGCCAGTGCAGCTCGGGGACCCGGGCACCGTCCGAGCTGTACATGAGCTTGCTGGTCGGGGCGGCTCCCAATGCAGCACGCGTCACGGACCGCATCTCTTGCCGGGAGAGGAACGGGATGCCGAAGGACAGGTCGAGGAACGCGTTGCCATAGACGGCGGCGAGGTAGGCGCCCTCCCGCACGAACGGCCAGCAGCCGTGGAGCAGCACGACGGGCATGTTGCGGTAGGCACTCTCCTCGAGCACGTCGCGCAGCAGCAGCGGGTTGGCCCGGCGCAGGTCTGCGTCCGGGTCGCCGTAGCCGACGTGGAACTGCACCGGCAGCCCCTCATCCGCCGCGACCTCGAATGCGACGTGGAGCAACGTGTCGAGCAGCGGCTTGTGACCCAGCTGCACGTCGCCAGCGGCCTCGACCTCGTGCCGGGCTGCGGTGAACGAGGCGACCGCCTCGGTCCTCGACCACCGCGCCACGTCCAGCCCGGTCCGGTAGCCGACGACGCTCTTGAAACCGACGAAACCCTTGTCCCGGCAGCCGGCGAGCCGTTCGTGCACGGCAGCCAGCAGTCCGTCGTAGGTCGCGCAGCAGGCGACGAGCTCCTGCAGAACAAGCTCGAGCCGCAACAGCCCGACCGCCTGGCACCCGGCTGCGACGCCGATCTCCTCGACGCCGAGCGCGGTGGTCGGGTCCGGGAACCCCGTGTCCACGACGACGGCCCCGATGCCCGCCTCGTCGAAGAGCCGACCGGTCAGCGCCGTCGCGTCGAGGTCGGCGCGGGCCTCGAGGACAGTGGCCTCGTCGACGTCGACTCCGTACTTCAGCGCCAGCTCGCCCATCAACCGCCGGTAGAAGACTGACTCGGCCACATCGACCGTACGCATCCGGATGTCGGGGGACTCACTGAACAGCGCGCGCCACTCGGCCACCTCCCGATGGCCTTGCTTGCGGTCCACCGAGTGGCAGTGGTTGTCGACGACCCGGACATCGCCGAGGTCCACGGGGCCGCCCATGCTCAGAACCGGTAGAAGTGGTTGCGGATCTCGAAGTCGACATCCTCGGCTTCGAACGCCGCAGCCTCAGACCGCCTCACCGCCAGGTAGCAGCGGGACAGCAGGGGGCCGAGCGCGTCGATGAGGAAGGTGTCCTTCTCGAGCTCGTCGAGCGCCGCAGTCATGCTCGAGGGCAGGGGCCGGACCTTGCCCCGCTCGAGCTGGTCGGCCGAGAGCAGCACCGGGTCGCGCTCGCAGGGCTCCCCCGGGTCCAGGTCACGCTCGATCCCGTCCAGCCCGCACGCGATCAGAGCGCCCAGCGACAGGTAGGGGTTGGCGCTGCCGTCCGAGGTCTTGAACTCGATGTTGTAGCTCTGCTCCTCGCGCTTGTAGAACGGCGACGCCACCCGCAGGGCCGCTTCCTTGTTGTCGAACCCCCAGGCCGTCGTCGCCGCCGCCCAAGCGCTGGGTGTGAGCCGTCGGAAGGAGTTGTAGCTCGGCACCGTGAGCGCGGTGAGCGCCGGGAGGTGCTCGGCGACGCCGGCGATGAACTGCCGCCCCATATGGGATAAGCCGCCCGGCTCCTGCGCGTCGTAGAGCAGGCTCCGGCGACCCTCGGGGTCCCACAGACTGAAGTGGACGTGGGCTCCGCTGCCGATCTCGTCCGGGAAGGGCTTGGCGGCGAAGGAGGCCAGCAGGCCCCGTCGCTGGGCGACGCCGCGGATGGTGTCGCGGAACTTCATCTGGTTGTCTGCCGCACCCAGCGCGTGCGTGTGCCGGATCGAGATCTCCTGCTGGCCGGGGCCGTACTCGTTGATGGCCTGTTCGACAGCCATCCCCTGCGCCGTGAGCGCCTCGACCATCTCCATCATCAGGTCACCGTGGTGGTCGTGCCCGATGGCGCTGTAGACGGGTGCGTGCCCGGACGCGTCATGGGGCACGTACCGACCGTCCTGCTCGGAGGCTACGTAGTACTCGTTCTCGAACGTGGCCTGCACGGTGATGCCCAGCCCCCGGGCCCGGTCGATTGCGGCCTGCAGGAACGAGCGCGGGCACGCGCCCCAGTCGCGGCGGTCGTGGTCGAGCTGGTCGCAGAGGATGCTGGCGCTGCCCGGCGCCCACGGCAGCACCGTGAAGGTGGACAGGTCCGGCACCAGCCGGATCTCGCCCACCGGCTCCATGCCCTCGATGGGCACGACCTGTTCGAGCAGGTTGATCGACATCTGGGCACGGGTCAGCCCCACACCCTCGAGGAGCTTGTGCTCGAGCTGGTCGACGTGGATCGCCTTGGTCCGGGCGACGCCGCTGACGTCGCAGTACTCGAACCGCACCAGCCGGACGGCGGCCTTCTTGGCGGCCTCCACGACCGTCGCGATGGCGTTGTCCATCGTGTCCACTCCAGTCTGAGTCGAGTCGGTGGTCACAGCATCACGTCCCCGCCGTTGGGACCGAGCGTCTGGCCGACGTAGTACGAGCCGTCCTCCGAGGCCAGCAGCACCGCGGTCGGCACCACCTCGGCAACCTCGCCGAAGCGCCCGATCGGCAGCTCGGCGAGCTTGGCGCTGCGCCACTGCTCGGTCTCGCGCTCCAGCAACGGCGTCCGGATCGGTCCGGGTGCGATCGCGTTGACGAGGACACCACGGCGCGCGACCTCACGGGCGAGTGCCTTGGTGAACGCGATGACCGCGCCCTTGCTGGCGGAGTAGTGCACCACCTCGGTGCCACCGACCTGGCCGAGCTGCGAGGCGATGTTGACCACGCGGCCCCAGCCACGGTCGAGCATCGGACCGATGAGGAACCGCGTGCAGAGGAAGGTGCCTCGCAGGTTCACGTCGAGGACCCGGTCCCAGTCTGCGACCGGAAGATCCTCCAGCAGTGACTGCGTGAAGATCCCCGCGTTGTTGACCAGGACGTCGACCTGGCCGTGGGTTGCCGCCGCCGCTTCGGCCATCGCCCGCACCGAGCTCTCGTCCGAGACATCGGCCTGGTGGAAGCTCACCCGGCCGCCATGGGCACGAACGGCCTCGAGGGCCGGGCCTGCGGCCACCTCGTCGACGAGGTCGATCAGCGCCAGGTCCGCGCCCTCCCGCGCAAAGCCCTCGGCGATGCCCGCGCCGATGCCGGACGCAGCGCCGGTCACCACTGCGACCCGGCCACGGAGTCGCCCGGGACGGCCCGGCTCGGATCGTGCCGTGTTCGTCATCCGAGCACCGCCTCCTGCCGCCCGGTCGCGGTCCGCGGCCGATCGGTGGGGGCCCACGCCCCGGCGATCTGGTCAGCGGTGGCCAGGTCGAAGCGGTGACGCATGAGCAACATGGCGGCATCGTGTTGCGCCGGGTCGTCGCTGGCCACGCAGTCCTGCGCCAGCACGACGTAGTAGTCGTTGAACATCGCGTCGCGGGCCGTGGACTCCACGCATCCCTCGGTGGTGCAGCCTGCGACGACAACGCTGCGGACGCCGTTGCTGCGCAGCAGCAGGTCGAGGTTGGTCCCCCAGAAGCCACTCGATCGGTACTTCCTGACCACGAGCTCACCGGTCCGCGGAGTCAGGTCGTCCACGAACCGGTGGCCGGGCGTACCCGGCACGGTGTAACGCAGCGGGGGGCGGTTGCCTCGGGCCGCCGCATGCATGCGCATGTTGAACCGGATCTGGGCCGGAGAGTCGCTCATCCGGCTCGGGAGAGCGGTGTTCTGGACGTGCACGACCAGAACACCGGCCGCTGTCGCCGCCTGACGCAGAGCAGCGATCGCGGGTCGAGCGGTGCGGTAGGCGGAGACGTCGATGCCGAGCCGTCCGAACAGGCCGTCCGGCTCCACGAAGTCGCGCTGCATGTCGATCACGATCAGCGCGGTGTAGCCGGGAGCCACCAGCTCGGGCAGCTCGGTCAGCACCTCCTTGCCATCGACGACGATCAACTGGTCCCCCCGTGGTCCGTTGTCGCCCGGGGGCGCGCCAGCTCGGTCCGCAGCACCCCCGGCCGGGCAAGCGTCCTTGCCGACATCTCGCACCCTTCAGGCAGGCATATTGATGTCCGACAGATATATCAGATGTGGCCGCCATTGTCCGGACCCAGACCGACCAGCAGACCGTCCTCGTCGGCATACAGGCGAGCGCCGGGGACCCAGCGGACGCCGCCGAAGCTCACGGGCGCGTCCCGAACGCCGGTGCCGTCCCGACCGCCACGACGGGGATTGGTCCCCAGGGCCAGCACCCCCAGGTCCAGGTCGGCGAGTGCAACGGTGTCGCGCACGGCCCCGTGCACCACGATCCCGGCCCAGCCGTTCGCCACGGCGAGGCCAGCGAGGACGTCCCCCACCAGGGCGGTCCCCAGCGATCCCCCGCCGTCCACCACGAGCACCCTGGCAACGCCGGGCTCGGACAGAGCCGCCCGCACCAAGGCGTTGTCGTCGCGGCACTGCACCGTCGAGATCACGCCCTCGAAACGGGTCCGGCTGCCGAAGGTTCGCCACTGCAACGGACTGGACTGCCACGCTTCGCCCTGCTCGTCGGAAAGGTCAGCGGTGCGGATCGGCATGGCCCTCGTCTCCTCGTTGCCCGGCACACGGGCCGCCGAGCATGACACGCGCGGGCGCCCGGTCCGTCCGTGGACTGTGTGGTGGACCTCCACGGCGAGGCTGCGATCAGTCGTCAGTACTGCCGGCGGGCGACCCGCAGTCCGGTTCGAGTGACGATCGTTGCGGTGTCCGTACGGGACCAGAGCCGCTTCCTCGTGCCGATGTACACGCGGTTCGTGGTGTCCTCGCCCCGGCCGGTGTAGACGCGCACCGATCGGCCGGGGCGGACAGCGTGCTTCGGCAGGGTCAGCGTCGTTCCCGAAGCGTCGCTGAGCCGCCAACCGGACAGGTTGACGCCCACCCGGCCGACATTCTTCACCAGCACGTACTCCATCGCCCCTCGATGCACCGACCTGATGCGCGCCTCGAAGACGCGGACGGTGCGATTTCCACTTGACGTGGTCGTCAAGCCCGGGCCGGATGCCAACACGTCGTAGTTCCGTCGACCGGTTGTGGCCGTCGGCAGTCGGAAGCGGAAGGAGCCGGTCGAGTCCGGGGGCAGCGTCTTGCTGCGCAGGTCGGTCCAGCCGGAAGCGGTCTGCCTTCTCAGCGTCAACGACGTCCCCGGCCCCGGATCGACGGTCCCGAAGAGCCTCAGCTGCCCGCCACGCGGCACAGCGATCTGATTGACGAAGATGTCGAAGACGGGGGCCACGTCGGCGGCCCACGCAGCTGGCGGGAGGACGGCCCAGGCCAGCCCCGCCACCAGACCGGCAACCCAGATGCGCCGGAACTTGCCCATGACCACCACCACGTCGTCGCCCGAGAGCTCCTGCCCGCTTCCAGCTGATCTGGGTGCCAGCGTACGGGAGCTTCGGCGTTTCGGGACGGCTTCGCGGCGAGCTAGCCCGTGGACTGCAGGGCGAACAGCGACACGAACTCGTAGGCCAGGTTCGCGGCCGCGACGGCAGTGAGCTCGGCGTGGTCGTAGGCCGGCGCGACCTCGACGATGTCGGCACCGATCAGGTTGGCGCTCCTCAGCCCGCGGATGATCCCCAGCAGCTCGCGGCTGGTGAGGCCG
>JBBRVU010000047.1:0-24133 GCA_038246575.1 Actinomycetes bacterium
CGCTCGTGGGGGAGTACGACGGGTCCGGGCACCGTCAGTTGGAGGCGCACACGGCGGACAACCTCCGGGAGGAGCGGTTCGAGGCCATGGGGCTGCTCGTGGTCCGCGCGAGCGCGCTGGACCTGTGGCCGGGCCGGGCCCAGCTCGTCGCCCGGTTGCGTGCGGCCTGGTCCCGCGGGATGGCGCGGGACCGGGTCGGCGACCGCTGGCGCTGCGCACCCTGACCCGCGAGCGCTGCGAAGCCGGGCGGACACGCTGGCGTTTCGCACCCAGATCGCAGCGCTCCGCGAGATGGGGCGCCAGGGTCGGCGCTGGGTGGGTACCGACTTGCGGTGCCCTTGCGAACGACTAGCCCTTCACCGCACCCCACGGCACACTGAATGAGCTATCGACGCTAGCTCGTCCGTCCCATCAGGGCCTGACGCGTGGTGGCGTCACAGAAGGCGACGTCGAGGGCGGCCTGGCTCATCGCCTCGAGGTCGGACTGGCTTGCTCCTAGAACCTCCTTGACGAGCCGACGCTCCTCGGACAACGGTGCGCCGGTCGTCACCGGATCGTCGTCACCGAGCACGACCCGGAGCCCAGCCGCGAGCATCGCCCTGAGGGGATGCGACGAGATATCGGGAACTGCCCCGGTGAGCACATTGGAAGTGGGACAGACCTCGAAGCACAGCCCCTCGCCTGACGCCCAGGACATCACCTCTGGGTCGAGGACAACCCGGCTGCCGTGACCGATGCGGTTGACGCCGAGCCGGTCGTGGGCCTCGCGGGCGGCAGCAGCCGGGCCGGCTTCTGCCGCGTGCGCGGTCGTCCCCAGGCCGCCGTCCCGGGCGATCGCAAATGCCCGGACGAACGGGATCAGGTCGGGGTAGCGGGCCTCATCGCCAGCCAGGTCCACGGCCGCAACGCCGTTGTCGCGGTAACGAACCGCCGTCCGGGTCACACGGATCGCGGCGTCCTCGTCGAACTCTCGCAGCATCGCGAGGACCAGGACCGCGGGTATGCCGCTCGAGGACACGCCGTCGGAGAGCCCCTCGCACATCGCCGCCACCACTGCGTCCAGCGGCAGGTCCTCCCTCACATGGGTAGTCGGACCCGCGCGCAGCTCGAGGAAGGCGGTGCCGTCAGCGGCAGCGTCCTCCACCGCCTCGCGGGTGACGCGGACGAGCGCGTCATAGGACCCGAGGACGGGGTAGGCCGCGGCGACATGTGTGAGGTATTGCGTCAGGTTGCCCCTTGCCATCATTTGCAGCGCCGCCTCCCATCCCCCGGCCGGGTCCGGGACGCCTGCTGCGCTAGCCAGCTCTCGAGCTGTCGCCGGCCGCACCCACCCCTCGAGGTGGGTATGCAGGTTCATCCGCAGGCCGATCACCCGCCGGACCCCATCCGGAAGGCCGCCTCCAGAGCGATGTCGATGCTGTGCTCCCACCCTGTCGCGAGGCGGGTGTTCTCGACCTCTTCGCTGTACTCCGCAGTTGCGGTCACCAGGTTCCCGGACACCCCGCAGATCATCCCCGCGCGCAACCC
The DNA here is from genome assembly GCA_038246575.1 of Actinomycetes bacterium. Taxonomy (GTDB): domain Bacteria; phylum Actinomycetota; class Actinomycetes; order JACCUZ01; family JACCUZ01; genus JACCUZ01. The sequence continues at coordinate 1,528 of JBBRVU010000047.1, forward strand.
GCGAAGCCTGGCGACCGTGAACACCGCCGCGCTCTCCATCTCGACGTTGAGCAGGCCGAGGGATGTCATGCGGGCCAGCCACTCCGGCCCCTCGGCGTAGAACGCGTCGTCGGAGACGTTGATCCCGACATGCACACGCACGCCCTCGGACAGCGCCGTCTCCCGTGCTGCTTCCGTCAGCGCCGTCGTCAGCTCGGTGTCCGGCACGGCGGGGTAACCCAGCGGCGCGTATGCCAGCGAGGTGCCGTCGTTGCGGAAGGTCCCCGTGTTCACGACGAGGTCACCCACAGCGATGTCAACCTTGAGTGCGGCTGTGCTTCCGACCCTGATGAACGTGTGCACACCGCACCTGGCCAGCTCCTCCACGGCGATTGCCGCGGAAGGACAGCCGATGCCGGTGGACATCGCCGTGACGCGCATCCCCTTGTACGTGCCGACGACCGTCCTGTACTCCCGGGCGTGCGCGACCTCCACCGGGTCCTGCAGCTTGTCCGCGATGAGCTGGACCCGGAACGGGTCGCCCGGCATCAGCGCGACCTCGCCGACCTCCCCCGGGGCGACCTTGATGTGGTACTGCCTCCCGACCGATCCTTTGGGTGCCGCGGCTGCTGACTGGTCGTGGGTCACGGTGCCATCACTCCTCGTCTGTTGCGGTGAGCGATCGCAGGACCGCCTCGGCCATCTCGTGTCCGGCCCGGCCGACCATCGTTTCGGGTGTGCCGGCATCGGCCAACACGGCCGCGGCACGGACTCGCTTGGCCGCGGCGACGACGAATAGCGCAGCGCAGCGCAGGTCGCGAGCGGCGATGGCCATCGGGCTCGTGCTCGCACCGTCGAGCACGTCCACCGTTTCCACGAGGCCGTACGACGTGTGGCCCCCGGACTCGACGGCCAGCCGTGCCCGCAGGCCGGGGTGGGGGAGCGCAGGGAACGCCAGCGGGGCGTACTGCGCGCTCGTCCCGTCCCCACGCACCGCGCCGTGCGGCAGCAGCCAGCTCGTGTCGACGTCTGCGAACTCCGCGGTCCCCATCAGCACGACCGTCTGCACCCCGGCGCGGGCCAGCTCCTCTACCGCGATCGCCAGAGGAGGGGCGCCGACGCCCACCGTCGTGACCAGGACCGGCTGCCCGTCCCACAGCCCCAGGTGGTTGACGTACTCGCGCCGCGTCGCGACGTGTCGTCCACCGGTCGCGGCCACCAGAGGCGCAGTGGGGAGCATCGGGTCGACGAGGACGGCCAGTCGAGGCACCAGCGAGGTCGCCACCCCGAGGTGGTAGAGCTCAGCCACGGTCGCTCCGGATCAGCTCGGCCATCCCGGCAACCGCCAGCCGGCACAGGTCGTCGTCATCGGTCCAGGCGGTGCCGTCCTCGTGCACGACGTCGTTCACCTTCACGACCGCTCCGGCGCGGGCGCCGTGCCGGGTGGCCAGGCAGAACAGGATCGCGGCCTCCATCTCGGACGCGAGGACCCCGAGGCGCTGCCACGAGCGCCAGGCAGAGCGCAGGTCGTCCTCGAGCGGCGTGCTCGCGGGGTCGATCTCCCCGAAGAACGAGTCCTTCGTGTGCACCACGCCGCACCGGACGGACTGGCCCTGCGCCCTGGCGGCCCGAAGGAGAGCGTCCACGACACCGGGGTCGGCAACGGCGGGGGCCGAAGCGGGCAGGAAGTGCGACGACGCACCTTCGTGCCGCACGGCGGCGGACGCGACGACGATCTCGTTGAACCCGACCTCCGGGGAGACCGAGCCGGCTCCACCGACGCGGACGAAGGTGTCCACGCCGCGATCCACCAGTCGGCCGACGCTCAGCGCGACGCTCGGCCCGCCCATCCCGGTCGCTGCGACCAGTACAGCGGTGCCCTCGACCCGCCCCACCGCCTCAACGAACGGCGGCTCGTGCCTGGTGACCACCGCGTCCTGCATGTGGGCCACCAGACGCGTGACGCGTCCCGGGTCGCCGGGGAGCAGCGCGTAGCGAGACTCCTGCTCGTGGGGTGTCGTCATGGCCGGGACGCATCCTCTCCGGTGATTCGGCGGGCCTCGGCGAGCCGCCAGTCTGCGACGTCCGTCGGGGCGGGCGGCGGCGGCTGCTCCGAGAGCATTGCTGTCACCACGCCGGTCAGCACGTCCGCCGCGTGCTCGAAGAGACGCCGACCGTCTGCGGCAGTCGCGCGGGTGACTCCGCGACCTATGGACCCGGACAGCGACTTGCGGCTCATGTCGTAGGCGAACGCCCAGTCCTGTTCGTCGTGGTCGACGGCGCGGTCCATGCGCACCAGGTCCGGCCGAAGGTGGAGCATCAGCGCCGTCTCGGCCCAGTTCGCGTGGAACTCCGACCGTGAGGTGGGCGCGTCAGAGGACACGTCATCCCAGAGCTGGGGGCTGAGGTCCCACCAGCTCCGGCCGGCGACGCTCACCCCGGGGCTCAGCACAGCAACCAGCTCGTCCACCGCGTTCCACAGCACGCCGGTGTTGCCGAGATGTCCGTTGAGCACGAACAGCTTGGTGAACCCGGCCGCCGCCAACCACCGGCAGATGTCCTCCAAGACCGCCTGTGCGGTCGCCGGCCTGAGCGCAAGCGTGCCCGGGAACAGGCTGCTGTGCCCCTGGGACGAGGAGTAAAGGACGGTCGGCGCGACAACAACTCCCGTGCGCCGGGACGACTCCATGGCGAGCGCCTCCACCACGACGCTGTCCACCAGCAGAGGCAGGTGCGGACCGTGCTGCTCGACGGCGCCCACCGGGAGGACGACCAGGGGCATCTCTGCGGCGAGCCCGACCACGTCGACCCAGCTGAGCTCCCCCAGCAGCACGGGATCGGACACTTTTCGGCCCTCGCAATTCCTCGGCGCCGTCTGTTGAGGACGATAGGTTGTCATGTTAACCTGCCGACTTCAAGAGGCGCTTGCCAAGCGAGAGGACCGCTCCACGTGGACCGAACAGTGAGCCCGACCCGAACCCGAATGCTGCTGGCCGCCGGTTTGGCGACGGCGGCCCTGCTGGCCGCCTGCGGCAACGACGCCGAGACCAGCAAGGACGCCGGCGGCGCGACGGCGTCAGCCACCTCGCCGTCCTCCAGCGCGAGCGCCGAGCCGGTCCAGGCGGCGGTGACCCTGGACGAGCTGTGCGCCTCCGACTTCTCTGACGTCAAGGCACCAGAAGGCTTCAAGGCCGGCTTGGTGACCGATGTCGGCACCGTGAACGACGGAAGCTTCAATCAGTTCGCCTACGAGGGCCTCAAGGCCGCCGAGGCCTGCTTCGGCATCGAGACCGACTTCATCGAGACCGCAAACCAGGCCGACTACAACAACAACCTGAGGACGATCCTGTCCGACAAGCCGGACGTCGTCGTGACGACAGGCTTCCTTCTCGCCGACGCAACCCTCAAGTTCGCGCAGGACAACCCGGACGTCGGATGGATCGGCATCGACCAGTTCCAGGAGACGTACCCGGACAACTACGTGGGCATCCTGTTCCGCGAGGACCAGGGCGGCTATCTCGCCGGAGCCCTGGCCGGTCAGCTCACCGAGTCCAATGTGATCGGTGTGGTCGCCGGCCGCGAGGACGTCCCGCCGGTCGTGCGGTACGTGAACGGCTACGAGGCTGGGGCGAAGTCGGTCAACCCGGACGTTGAGGTGCTTCGCGTCTACAACGCGTCGTTCGACGACCCCGCCAAGGGTGCGTCGGATGCGAAGCAGATGCTCGGGGAGGGCGCAGACGTCATCTTCGGTGCGGGTGGCATCACTGGCTCCGGCGGCGTGCGAGCGGCCGCTGAGTCCGGCTCGTGGGCGATCGGGGTGGACCAGGACCAGTACGCCACGATCTTCGGCAGCGGTTCCGCCGATGGTGCGGACCGCATCGCCTCGTCCGCCGTCAAGCGCGTCGACCTGGGCGTGTTCACCCAGATCGCCGCAGCCATCAAGGGCGAGTTCAAAGGCGGGATATTCCAGCTCACCGCCGAGAACGACGGGATCACCTACGCCCCGTCGCACGATGCGGACATCCCTGCCGATGTCCTGCAGAAGCTCGAGGAGACCCGGGTCGGTCTGGCAGACGGCAGCATCGAGACTGGTGTGGACCCGATCACCGGTCAGCCGCTGTAGACCCGGAGCTGCATGGGGGCGCGGTCGTCGCACGGCCGCGCCCCCATGCCACACCCCCAGCAGAACGGTCCCCATGCGCACCCACAGCAGCACCGACGACGAGCATCCGGCCCGTTCCGGCGACGCGCCCGTGCTCCGCGTGCGGGGTCTGACCAAACGCTTCCCAGGTGTGGTCGCCAACTCCGGCGTCGACCTCGCGCTGCAGCGTGGGGAGATCCTGTGCCTGCTCGGGGAGAACGGCGCCGGCAAGAGCACCCTGATGAACGTTGTCTACGGCCTCTACCGCCCCGACGAGGGCGAGGTCGAGGTCCACGGCCGACGAGTGGACTTCGGCTCCTCGTCCGACGCCATCGCCAGCGGGATCGGCATGGTTCACCAGCACTTCCAGCTCATCCCTGTCATGACGGTTGCCGAGAACGTCGTGCTCGGCAAGGAAGGGCGGCGTGGTCCGTTCCTCGACATCGACAAGGCACGACGCGACGTGCGGGAGCTGTCCAGCAGGTACGGCCTGGATGTCGATCCGGACGCCGTGGTCGGCGAGCTGTCTGTCGGTGCCCAGCAGCGGGTGGAGCTGGTCAAGGCGCTCTACCGGGACGCCGACATCCTGATCCTCGACGAGCCCACCGCTGTCCTCACCCCGCAGGAGGTCGTCGAGTTCTTCGACGTGGTCCGCAGCCTGGTGGATGCCGGGAAGTCCGTTGTCTTCATCACGCACAAGCTGCGTGAGGTACTGGCTGTGGCAGACACCGTGGTCATCATGCGCGCCGGCAAGGTGGTCGAGACGATGCCCGCTGCGGGAGCCACCGAGCAGAGCCTGGCCACGCTCATGGTGGGCCGCGAAGTAGGTTTCGAGGTGATCAAGGGCCCGGCACGACCGGGCGACGTGGTGCTGTCCGTGCGGGACCTCCACGTGGCCGATGACCGGGGTCACACGACGGTGCAGGGGCTGGACCTCGAGGTCCGGGCAGGCGAGATTCTGGGCATCGCCGGAGTGGAGGGCAACGGCCAGCGCGAGCTGGTTGAGGCAATCGCTGGAATGCGGACCGCTCTCTCCGGGACCGTCGAGATCGTCGGTCGTGACACGACCCGGTGGTCCCCTCGCGAGGTGGAGATGCTCGGTGTCGGGCACGTGCCCGAGGACCGGGGCAAGCACGGGCTGGTCGGCACCTACCCGATCACCGACAACCTGGTCCTCAACCGCTACCACCGCCGTGCGTTCTCCCGCAGGCTGGTGATGAACCGGGCCGCCATGACTCGCAACGCGCTCGAGCTGATCGAGAAGTTCGACGTCAGGACCCCGTCACCACACGTGGCCGCGGGCACCCTCTCCGGGGGGAACCAGCAGAAGATCGTCATGGCCCGCGAGCTGTCCGGCGACCTCCGCCTGCTCCTGGTTGCACAACCGACTCGCGGGCTCGACGTGGGTTCCATCGAGTTCATCCACCGGCAGGTCGTCGTACGCCGTGACGCCGGGGCAGCTGTGCTGCTCGTGTCCGCGGAGCTTGACGAGATCCTCTCGCTCGCCGACCGGGTCGGGGTGCTCTACCGCGGACGCCTGGCGGCCGTCATGGACCGGGCGGACGCCACACGCGAGAAGGTCGGCCTGCTCATGGCCGGGGGAGGGGCAGGCGCGTGAGCTCACCGACAGCACCACCCGCGAGGAATGGCCTCCTCGAGGCGTACTTCCGGCTGGCCCCCGTGACGGTGCCGCTGTACGCCATCCTCGTAGCCAGCCTGGTCGGCAGCCTGTTCATCCTCGGCGCCGGAGGCAACCCGCTCGTCGCCTACAGCGCGTTGTTGGAGGGCGCCCTGGGCAGCCCCGACCGGATCGCGTCGACGATCGCCCGATCGACCCCGTTCGTGATCGGAGCGCTCGCGGTTGCCCTCGGGTTCAAGGCCGGGCTGTTCAATATCGGGGCCGAGGGCCAGCTCCTCCTCGGCGCGCTGACCGCGGCCTGGGTCGGTACTTGGAGCTGGCTGGCGGGCGCGCCCCCGCTGGTCGCGGTGCCGTTGGTTCTCATGGCCGGAGTGCTCGGTGGGCTGGTGTGGGGCGGCATCCCCGGCGTGTTGAAGGCCCGCACAGGGGCGCACGAGGTGATCACCACCATCATGCTGAACTCGATCGCGGCGGGTCTGGCGCAGTTCCTCATCACCTCACGCAAACCTGTGCTGCTGATTGACGAAGGCGCCTCAACCCCGCACACGCGAGAGGTCGCGGGCTCTGTCCGCCTGCCGACGCTGGTGGAGGGGACAGGGCTGCACCTCGGCATCTTCCTGGCACTCGCCCTCTGCGTCATCACGTGGTTCGTGCTGCAGCGGACCACCCCTGGATTCGAGATCCGCACGGTGGGCGTCAACCGTGACGCCGCTCGCTACGCCGGGATGCGCGTCGACCGGACTGTGATCCTGGTGATGGCCGCCTCGGGGGCGCTGGCGGGGATCGCCGGTGCCGCCGAGGTCGTCGGCGGAGGGTCCGGGTACCTCACGCCAGGCGCCTTCACCAACATCGGGTTCGACTCCATCGCCATCGCCCTGCTGGCGCGCGGCAACCCGCTTGCCGTCATTCCCGCCGCTCTGCTCTGGGGCGCGCTCCTGTCCGGTGCGCCGCTCATGCAGGTCGAGGCCGACCTGTCGGTGAACCTGGTGCGTATCGTGCAGGCGCTGATCATCCTGTTCATCGCGGCTGACGCCATCATCAGGATCCTGTTCCGCATCCGGGCCCCCCGGGGCACTGGGGTCGGAGAGCCCGTGATGTTTGCACGCGGATGGGGAGGCTGAGGTGTCCACGACCATCACGGCCGCCGAGCCTGCCGAGCGTCCCGGTCGAGAAGCGCCTCGTCGCCAGCGCTCCACGCGGATGCAGAGCCTGGGCATCTTCTTCGTGATGCTGGGCGCTTGCCTGCTCTGGGTCTCCGGCCGGGTTCCGGTCGAGGACATCACCCTGGTCTTCGGCCTCGGCGCACTGGCCCCGCGTCTGCCACTCGACCCGCCGGGCGCCGTCCTGACGATCGGGATGCTCTACCTGGTGGCCGGTGCGGTGGCGCTGGGCGAGCGCTGGACCGGAAGGTACGCGAAGGTGGCCCTCCTGGCGGCAGCCGCCTTGGTCGTGCCGCTGGTCCTGGTGCTGAGCGTCTCCCTCGGCACGTCGACCCAGACCAACCTCCTTCCCCTCCTGACCGAGGCGCTGCGGCTGTCGACCCCGATCGCACTCGGTGCACTAGCGGGCCTCTGGTGCGAACGCGCCGGCGTCGTGAACATCGGCATCGAGGGAATGATGCTCGCTTCGGCTGGCATCGGGTTCACCTTCTACGCCCTGGTCGGGGGCGCCGCGGGCGGTCCGTGGCTGATCGTCGCGGTGTTCGTGTCGGTGGCGGTCGGCGGGCTCCTCGGACTCTTGCACGCAGTACTCTGCGTGACGTTCCGGACGGACCAGATCATCAGCGGTGTGGCGATCAACCTGCTCGCCATCGGCATCACGAGCTTTCTTCGCCGCCAGGTCCTGCTACCGCTGGGCGTGGGCACGGGAGTGACGCTGTCGGCGATCGAGATCCCCCTGCTGTCCTCGATCCCCGTCGTCGGTCAGACCCTCTTCACCGGCAAGCCCATCTTCTTCTCGATGTTCGTGATCTTCGTGGCGACGCAGCTCGCGCTGTTCCGGACCCCCTGGGGCCTGCGGGTGCGCGCAGTCGGGGAGAAGCCGCACGCGGCGGAGACGCTCGGCATCAACGTGTTTCGGACGCGCTACCAGTCCGTCGTCCTCGGCGGGCTCATGGCCGGGCTGGCAGGTGCATGGTTCACCCTGGAAACCGTCGGCTCGTTCGAGGACCTGATGACCAACGGCACCGGCTTCATCGCGCTGGCCGCCCTCATCTTCGGAAAGTGGCGGCCGTGGCCCGCCTTCGGCGGGGCGCTGCTGTTCGGCTTCTCCTCCGCGCTCGGCAGCCGCATCCAGCTGCTGGGCGTCGAGGTCAGCGGCTTTCCGGTCCCGAGTCAGTTCCTTCAGGCGCTGCCCTACGTGGTGACCATCGTCGTGCTAGCCGGTGCGATCGGACGTGCGGTGCCACCGGCGGCGGATGGCGTGCCCTACAAGAGGTCACGATGACTCAGCACGGACACAGAGAAGAACAGGAGTCGGAGCCACATGGATGACGCAGACGGTGCGATCGCCGTGCTGGGAATGGCACGAGCGGTCGACCTGACAGTCCCCTCGGAGGACCTCGCCGCAGTGATGGCCCATCTCGCGCTGCTGCGCGGGTTCGCCGCGGTGGTCGGAGACCCCGCCTCCGAACCAGCGCCGGTGTACCGGCCGTGAGCGCCACATCGATCGTGCGAGGGGCGTCGGCACGAGACATCGCCGCGTGGGTGCGAGTCGGTGAGACCACCGCCAGGGACGTCGCTACACAGGCGCTAGCCGACATCGCAGAGCGGGACGCAGCTATCAACAGCGTCACCGACGTGTTCGCACATCGTGCCTTGGAGGACGCAGAGCGGGTGGACGAGGTGGTCCGCTCTGGCGGCGACCCGGGGCCACTGGCCGGTGTTCCCTTCGCTGTGAAGAACCTCTTCGACGTCGAGGGGGTCCGGACCCGGGCGGGGTCGACCGTCGAGCTGGACCGCCCGCCGGCCCCGGCGGACGCTGCCGCCATCCGGCGGCTTCGCGCGGCCGGTGCGGTCGTCGTTGCGGCCACCAACATGGACGAGTACGCCCACGGCTTCACCACCGAGAACGGGCACTACGGGACCACGCGTAACCCGCACGACCTGACCCGTATCGCCGGCGGCTCCTCCGGCGGCTCGGCGGCGGCAGTCGCCGCGGGCCTGGTCCCGCTTGCCCTCGGCTCCGACACGAACGGCTCGATCCGCGTGCCCTCCTCGCTGTGCGGGACGTACGGGCTCAAGCCGACCTTCGGGCGGGTCTCGCGGGCCGGGACGGTGCTGTTCGTCACGAGCCTGGACCACGTCGGTCCGCTGGCCAGGACCGTCGGCGATCTCGCCCTGTCCTTCGATGCGCTGGCGGGGTTCGACCCGGCGGACCCGGTGTCCAGCGACCACCCGATCGAACCCTGCACCCCCGTGCTCGGCCGGGGCATTGACGGGCTCCGCCTCGCGGTTGCTGGCGCGCACTTCACGGCGGTGGCCGACGCCACGGCGACCGAGGTGGTCCACCGGGCCGCCGCGTCGCTCGGCGTGGACCGTGAGGTCACCGTCGACCTGTCCCACCAGGCATGCGCCGCTGCCTCTGTCATCACCTCGGCCGAAGCCGGCCAGCGGCACCTCCCGCAGCTGCGGTCGAGAGCTGCGGACTACGACCCCGCCGTCCGGCCCGGGTTGATGGCGGGAGCCCTGTTGCCCGCAGCGGACTACCTCGCCGCTCAACGGCTGCGCAGTGCGTACCGCGAGGTGGTGGCCAGAGCCTTCGACGACGTCGATGTCCTGATCACGGCGACGACTCCGTGCTCCGCGCCGCTGATCGGGCAGAAGACCATGGATGTCCGGGGCGAGCAGCTCCTGGTCGGCATGAGCCTGGGCCTGCTTGCGCAACCCTGGTCGCTCATCGGGCTGCCGGCTCTGTCCGTGCCGATGACCGGCGCAGACGGGCTCCCGATCGGGGTCCAGCTGATCGCAGCTCCGTACGCCGAGGCATCACTGTTCCGGGTCGCCGACGCGCTAGAGGCGGCCAGTGTCGCCGTGGTCGCTGGAAGCGCGCCATGAGTGTCGACGAGGTGAACCTCCCTGACGTCCTGGACGAGGTGACCGCGGTGTTCGCTACGTACGAGAGGGCGCTGATGGACAACGACGTCGATCAGCTCAATACGCTGTTCTGGCGAGACTCCGCCACCGTCCGCTACGGCGTGCGCGAGGAGCTGTACGGCTGGGACGCAGTGTCCGCGTACAGGCGGGCCCGCCCGCCCGCCCCGACGCGGGAGCTGATCCGCACCCGGATCACGACCTTCGGTCGCGATACTGCGGTCGCGGTCACCGAGTACCTCGAGCAGGATGCGCCGCAGATCGGGCGGCAGTCCCAGACCTGGGTCCGGATGCCCGACGGGTGGCGGATCGTCAGCGCCCACGTGTCGCTGCCGCCGGTACCCGGGTCAACGGAACAGATCTGACGACATGGTGAGCAGCTCCGGGATTTCCCTGAGGAGGCCAGCGTGACCGCAGCAGTTGACAGGACGTCGCCGCTGCCCCTCTACGTGCAGCTGGAGAACGCGCTGATGGAGCGGATCCGCGTCCAGGGCCTTCAACCGGGCGATCGGCTGCCCACTGAGGCCGAGATCGAGCAGGAGTACTCGGTCTCCCGGGCGACGATCCGCATGTCACTGACCCGGATGGTCGCGGACGGTCACGTCGAGCGGGTGCAGGGCCTCGGCTCCTTCGTCGCCCGGCCGAGGCCGATGCATCAGACCTTGTTGAACTCCTTCACCGAGAACATGAAGGCGCAAGGATTCCGTCCTCAGCGGCGGCTGCGGTCGAGTGCGGTCGTCCAGCCCGACGAGGAGGCCCGTGCGGCGTTGCGACTGCAACGAGGCGACTGCCAGTTCGTCGAGCGGCTGCTGCTCGCCGACGGCCGGCCGATCGCTTTGGCGAGGACCTGGCTCCCCGTGGACAGCCTCGCCGGGAGGCTGGACCTGTTCACGGCTGAGACGCTCGCGTCGTCTTCCCTGTACGAGCTGCTCCAGGGCCCCGACGTCGGGATGGTGCTCGACCGAGGCATCGAGACGGTTCGCGCGGCCTCGGCCGACGACGTCGAAGCAGAGGCCCTTGAGTGCCTGGTGGGCAGCCCCACCCTCGTTGTGCGCCGGACGTCGTTCACGCCGACGGGGCGGCCGGTCGAGTGGTCCGTCATGACGTTCGCGGCCGACCGGTACGAGTACCACGTCGACCTGACGCGACCCCCGCCGTGAGCGCGCCAGCGCTCGTGCATATCGGAGAGCTGACCATCGACGACGTCGTCAGTGAAGACCATGACGCCGACTGGAAACAGGCCGGTGGAGGTGCTCTGTACAGCGCGGTCGGCGCCCTCATGTGGGGCGGTGAGTGCGGCATCAGCGCTGCGGTCGGCGAGGACTACCCGAACGAGCTGTTGGTGGAGATGGAGCAGGTCGGGCTCGACGTCGGAGGGGTGCACCAGGTGCCCGGGGCCCGCAGCATCGGGCTGTGGCTCCTCTACGAAACGCGTGGCGCGCGTCGGCAGCTCGAGAAGGTCGACGGGGGCAGCATGGGTGACCTCGACCGGTGCCGGTCGCCGCTTCCCTCGGCTTGGTCACTTGCAGCTGGAGCACACCTGGCGCCACAGTCGAGCGAAGGTCACCTCAAGGCACTGGCCCAGCTGGCCGGCAGCGCGACCGTTCGGACTCTCGACCTGCTCGTCGAGCCCTATATCGACACCCGCCCCTACCTCGATGGCTCGGCGCTGCGAGGCGTTGACGCGTTCCTCCCGAGCGTGCAAGAAGTCCGCGAACTTTGGGGCCACGAGGACGTCCGTCGACTCGGCGTAACGCTGGCGGACATCGACGTCGAGGCGCAGCTTGTTGTCAAACGCGGTGCTGACGGGGCCGATGTCCTGGTCGACGGCACCGTCGTCAGGGTCCCGTCGGTCACCGACGATCTCGTGGACCCGACCGGAGCGGGCGACGCATTCTGTGGCGGCTTTCTGGCAGGTCTTGTCGCGACCGGTGACCCTGTCGAGGCGGCTGTTCGCGGCGTCGTGTCCGCGTCCTTCGTCTGCCAGACCCGCGGCGCGTTGGCAGCTATCCGCAGCATCGACGAGATCACCGCAGTCCGGCGCGCGGCGGTCGCGCGCCGCGGAACCAGGAAGGTCTCATGACACCCGACGCCCCCCAGGTGGCTCCTTCGGAAGACGTGCTCGCTCGCCTGTTCCCCGTGAGCAAGCCACTAGTGGGGACCGTCCACCTCGACCCTCTCCCCGGCGCACCGAGGTACGAGGGTCAGTCGATGAGCTCCATCATCGAGCGCGCAGTCGCTGACGCTCTTCGCTACGTCGAGGGTGGAATCGACGGTCTGATCGTGGAGAACGAGGGAGACATCCCGTTCCTCAAGCCCGACCTGGTGGGGCCTGAGACCGTGGCGGCGATGTCCGTCGTCACCCACGCCGTGGTCCAGGCGGTGGATGTCCCAGTCGGCGTCCTGTGTCTTGCCAACGCCAACCTGCAGAGTCTGGCCATCGCGAAGGCCGCGGGCGCCCGGTTCGTCCGGGCGAACCAGTGGGCCAACGCCTACATTGCCAACGAGGGATATGTGGAGGGCAACGCGGCCATGGCTCTCCGCTATCGCGCGGCCATCCAGGGCCGCGACGTCGCGGTGTTCGCAGACGTCCACGTCAAGCACGGCAGCCATGCCATCGTCGCGGACCGCGACGTCCGGCAGCTCACGCTCGACACCGAGGCATTCGACGCGGACGTGCTGATCGCCACCGGCCAGCGCACGGGTGACCCGACCCAGGTGGAGGAGGTTCACGACATCGTCAGCGTGGCCTCCCGTCCCGTACTGGTTGGCAGCGGCCTCAACGAGACCAATGCCCTCGAGCTGCTGCGGGTGGCCGCGGGCGCGATCGTCGGCAGCGCCATGAAGGAGGACGGAGTGTGGTGGCGCTCCGTATCGGTGAAGCGGACCCGCGCCATCGTCGAGGTTGTGAAGGCCCTCCGTGACTGACTCCGCGGTACCCATCGTCCTGGACTGCGACCCTGGCCACGACGACGCCATCGCGCTCCTGCTGGCGGTCGCTTCGCCTCGTATCGACCTCCGGGCTGTCACAACGACTTTCGGCAACTGCTCCGTGGAAGACGCCACCCGGAACGCTCTGAGCATTCTGACGCTCGCCGGTGCCACCTCGACTCCGGTGGCTCGTGGGGCCGCCCACTCGCTCCGCGGGGACACCGAGCTCGGCAACTATGTGCACGGCGCTAGCGGTTTGGACGGACCGGACATGCCCGAGCCCCGGATGCAGGTGAGCGAACAGTCGGGGACCGAGCTCCTCTACTCGGTCCTCACGGAGTCCGACGAGAAGGTCACCGTCGTGGCGACCGGCCCGATCACGAACGTCGCCGTTCTCCTCGAGCGGGAACCGGCCGTCGTGTCCCGCATTGCGGAGATCGTCTTCATGGGAGGGTCGGTGGACCGCGGCAACCACACGCCCACGGCCGAGTTCAACACGTTCGCCGACCCTGAGGCCCTCGAGATCGTCCTGCGCTCGGGGCTTCCTGTGAAGATGGTCGGGCTCAACCTGACCCACCAGGCCCTCGCCAGCCAGGAGGTGGTCGACCGGCTGACCGCGATGGACCACCACCTGGGCCGGGTCGCGGCAGAATGGATGGGCTTCTTCGGGTCGTCCTACCGGGCAATCTGGTCCTTCGACGCCCCGCCGGTGCACGACCCGTGCACCGTCGCTGCCCTGATAGATCCTCGGCTGATCACCTGGCAGGACTCGTTCGTCGCCGTCGAGACGTCGGGGGAGTGGACGCGAGGCACGACGGTTGTCGACCTGCACGGCCGCTACCAGCGCCCGCCGAACGTGTCGGTGGCGATAGGCCTGGATGTCGAGGCCTACTGGGATCTCGTCCTGGCCTCCATCGACGACCTCGGTTCCTCCTGACCGGCTGAGGAGCTCCTCTCAGGTGGCCCGGACGGGGGGCGACCTGGTGGCCGGCCCCCGTTCCGCCCTGCAGGGTGGGGCGTCAGGCGGTGGCCAGGAAGCCGGCCGGGTCCGCCGCGAAGGCGCGCAGGCACCCGCTGCCGCAGAACCAGTAGCGCGTGCCGTCGTGGTCGAGGTGCAGCGACGCCTCGACCGTTGCCACCGTCATGCCGCAGACCGGGTCGAGCGCGGTCGCCGACTCCGGCGCCGGGGCGCCCGGTGACTCGACTGGTTGACCCGACGGTCGCCGCCGCGAGGAGACGACCTCGGCCAGGATCGACAGGGCCACCTCTTCGCTGCTGCGGGCCCCGATGTCCAGGCCGGCCGGGGTGTGCACCCGGGCCCGGGCCGCCTCGTCCACGGCCAGCGACGCGACGACCGACTCGCCCCGCTTTCGGCTCGCGACCAGCCCCACATACGGCGCGTCGGTCGCCAGGGCGTCGATGAGGACACCCTCCTCGTCGCGGCCGTGCGAGGCCACCACCACAGCGGCCGCACCCGGTGCGGCGTCGCTGGAGTAGGTCTCGACCTGCCAGCCGAGACTGGCCCCGACCGTGCGCAGCGCCGTCGCGATCGGGCTGTCGCCCTGGACGACCACCCGAGGTGCGGGAACTACCGGCTCGAGGAAGATCTCCAGGGTGCCGCCGGACAGGCAGGCGTTGTGCACCGAGAGCGTCCCCGGCTCGCCCGCGGCGTCTTCCGGCTCCGGCGTGATGCGCAGCAGCAGTGCTTCGCCCGAGTCCAGGCGGGCCAGCGCCTGCGCCCGCACCGTCGACTCGGCGCAGCTGCCGCCGACGAAGCCTTCGATGGTGCCGTCGGCGAACACCACGGCCGAGTCACCGGGCTTGGCCGACGTGGGCTTCTCCGCGCGGACGACCCGGGCGAGCACGAACGGGACGCCGTCGGCCCGCAGGGCCGCCGCCCGGGCGTCGACGTCCGCCCGCGTCACGTGACCGCCAGGTCCGTCCGCACCGGCCGTCCCTGCATCGCCATCCACACGTTGGCCGGCGTGAGCGGCATGTCGGCATGGCGGACGCCGTACGGCTTGAGTGCATCGATCACCGCGTTGACCACGGCCGGGGGAGAGCCGACGGTGGCCGATTCGCCGACGCCCTTGGCGCCGAGGGGATGGTGCGGCGACGGCGTCACGGTCTCGCCGAGCTCCCAGCTCGGGCACTCCAGGGCCGTCGGCAGCAGGTAGTCCATGAACGACCCCCCGAGGCAGTTGCCCTCGTCGTCGAAGGCGATGAGCTGCATCAGGGCCATGCCGACACCGTCGGCGAGACCGCCATGGATCTGCCCCTCCACGATCATCGGGTTGATCCGCGGGCCGCAGTCGTCGACCGCGATGAAGCGGCGGACCTTCACCGCGCCGGTGCCAGGGTCGACGTCGACGACACAGATGTAGGCGCCGAACGGGTACGTGAGGTTGACGGGGTCGTAGACGACCGACGCGTCGAGGTGCCCCTCGACCCCCTCGGGCAGCTCGAGGACGCCGTGCGACAGCATCGCGATCTCCTGGATCGTGCGTCCCTGGCCCGGGTCACCCTTGACGAACCACCGGCCCTGCTCCCACTCGAGGTCGTCGGGGCTGATCTCCAGCGAGGCAGCGGCTATCAGGCGGGCCTTGTCCTTCACCCGCCGCGCGACGATCGCCGCCGCCGCACCGGACACCGGCGTCGACCGGGAGCCGTAGGTGCCCAGGCCGAAGGGGGTGTTGTCGGTGTCGCCGTGGATGACCTCGACGTCCTCCGGCGGGATGCCCACCTCCTGCGCGACGATCTGGGCGAAGGTCGTCTCGTGGCCCTGACCCTGGGTCTGCACCGACAGCCGCAGCTGGGCCTTGCCGGTCGGGTGAACGCGCAGCTCGCAGCCGTCGGCCATGCCGAGGCCGAGGATGTCCATGTGCTTGCGCGGCCCGGCGCCGACGCCCTCGGTGAAGAAGCTGATGCCGATGCCCATCAGCTCGCCGCGTTCGCGCTTGTCGGCCTGCTCCCGGCGCAGGTCCTCGTAGCCGGCCATGTCCATGGCCAGGCGAAGGGCACGTGGGTAGTCGCCCGAGTCGTACTCCCACCCGGTCATCGACTGGTAGGGGAACTGCTCGGGCTTGAGCAGGTTCTTCATCCGCAGCTCGGCGGCGTCCATGCCGAGCTCGTCGGCGAGGACGTCGACCATCCGCTCGACGAGGTAGACGGCCTCGGTGATGCGGAACGAGCAGGCGTAGGCGACACCGCCCGGCGCCTTGTTGGTGTAGACGCCGGTCACCTTGCAGTGCGCGGCCTGCAGGTCATAGCTGCCGGTGAAGATGTGGAAGAAGCCGGCGGGGAACTTCGTCGGCTGCGCAGTGCCGTTGAACGCGCCGTGGTCGGCCAGCACGTCCACCCGCAGGCCGGTGATCTTCCCGTCGCGCGTCGAGGCGATGCTGCCCTTCATGTGGTAGTCGCGGGCGAACGAGGTGGCCATCAGGTTCTCGCTTCGGTCCTCGACCCACTTGACCGGCTTGCCGGTGACGATCGAGCCCACCACTGCCAGCACGTAGCCCGGGTAGATGCCGACCTTGTTGCCGAAGCCGCCGCCGATGTCGGGGGAGATGATCTGGATCTTGTGCTCGGGGATGCCGGCGACGAGGGCGTAGACGGTGCGGTGCGCGTGCGGCGCCTGGTTGGTCGAGTAGACCAGGAGCTTGCCCGTCACCGGGTCCATGCTCGCGATGGTGCCGCAGGTCTCCATCGGGGCCGGGTGCGAGCGCGGGTAGAGCATCTCCTGCGTGACGACGACCTCGGCCTGGGCGAAGACGGCGTCGGTCTGCGCCGCGTCACCGGCCTCCCAGTCGAAGATGTGGTTGTCGGTGCGGCCCTCGACGTCGTCGCGGATGACCGGTGCGCCCTCGTCGAGCGCCTTCTTGGCGTCCATCACCGGCGGCAGCGGCTCGTAGTCGACGTCGATCAGCTCGAGCGCGTCCCGGGCGGAGTACTTGTCCTCGGCGATGACGAACGCGACCTCCTGCCCTTGGAAACGGACCTTGTCGGTGGCTAGCACGGCCTGCACGTCCGCGGACAGTGTCGGCATCCAGGCGAGTGACAGCGTCTCGAGGACGGCGCCGGTGATGACCGCCTTGACCTTGGGGTGCGCCTCGGCCGCGGTCGTGTCGATGCTGGTGATGCGGGCGTGTGCCATCGGGCTGCGCAGGATGGCCGCGTGCAGCATGCCGGGCATCGTGATGTCGTCGAGGTAGTGCCCCTGACCGCGTACGAAGCGGACGTCCTCCTTGCGCATCATCCGGCCGAAGCCCATCGGGTTTCCGGCGGGGCTGAGGGCGACCTCGGGGGCGTCGGGTCGGGAAGCCGTCGTGGTCATGCGCTTGCCCCTTCGGACACGTCGGTCGTGACCGGTGCCTCGGCGTCGGCCTTGGGATTGGCCGCGGCCCACTTCACCGCGCGCACGATGTTCTCGTAGCCGGTGCACCGGCAGATCTGCCCGGAGATGGCCTCGCGGATCGTGCCCTCGTCCGGATCCGGGTCGCGGTCGAGCAGCCAGCGCGTGGTCATCATCATCGCGGGTGTGCAGAAGCCGCACTGCAGACCGTGCTCCTTCATGAAGCCGTCCTGGATCGGGTCCAGGGCGCCGTCGACCTCCAGGCCCTCGACGGTGCTGACCGCGTGGCCGTCGGCCATCGCGGCCAGCACTGTGCAGCTCTTCACCGGGGTGCCGTCCAGCCAGACCACACAGGTGCCGCACTGGCTGGTGTCGCACCCCCAGTGGGTGCCGGTCAGGCCCAGCGTGTCACGCAGGAAGTGCACGAGCAGCAGTCGCGGCTCGACCTCCTCGCTGACCTCGGCCCCGTTCACGGACATGGTGACGCGCAGCGTCGTGGTCATTCAGTTGCTCCCTTGGGCGCGGGCGACGGAGGTTCGCAGGGCGCGAAGCGTGAGCTCCTGGACGAGGTGGCGCTTGTACTCGACCGGCCCCCGTTGGTCGGCGTGCGGCGAGGTCTGCTCCGCTGCCAGCCGCGCCGCCTCGGCCAGGTTGTCCTCGGTGGCGGGCTGGCCGGCAAGGAAGTCCTCGGCCGCCGGCGAGCAGAAGTGCGGCGCGCCGACCGAGGTCAACCCGACGCCGACCTCGCTGACCGTGTCGCCGTCGAGGACCACGAAGGCACCGACCGCGGCGATGGCCCAGTCCCCGGCACGGCGCTCGACCTTCTCGTACGCGCTGCCGGCGCCGGGGCGCAGCGGGATGCGCAGCTCGGTGAGGATCTCGGCGGGGTCGAGGACCGTCTCGTACGGGCCGTCGTGCAGCTCCCGTGCGGCCACGGTGCGGGTGCCCTGCGCGGAGCGCACCACGACCGACGCCTTCAGGGCCGAGGCGACCGCGGAGAGGTCCTCGGCGGGGTCGGCCTGGCACAGGGAGCCGCCGACCGTGCCCCGGTTGCGGACCACGGGGTCGGCGATCACCCGCTCGGCGTCGTGGATCATCGGGTAGTGCTCGCCGACGACCGCGGAGGCGAGCAGGTCCGCATGGCGGGTCATGGCCCCGATCGCCAGCGCGTCGCCGTCGACCTTGATGTACGCGAGCCCGCTGAGGTCGTTGATGTCGATGACCGTCTCCGGCTGCGCCAGCCGGAGCTTCATCATCGGCAGCAGGCTGTGCCCGCCGGCGATGAGCCGCGACTCGGGGCCGAGCTCCTTGAGCAGGCGCAGAGCGTCCTCGACGCTCGTGGCTCGTGCGTAGTCGACCGGTGCCGGTGTCTGCATCTGAGCGCTCCTCACGAGCGTGACCGGCCGGGCCGAACAGCCCGTGGCCGTCCTTGTCACTGTGCCTCGCAGGTCGTCGCGCTGGCAACAGTCCTGATCGCAACGAGACGGTCGGGTGTTGCGGGGTTTGACGAGTCGCCAAGTCCGCGATTCCGTCAGTGGCCACCCCTGCCGTCCGCCCACGCGCGTACGTTCGCCCCCCGCCCCGCCCCGCCCCGCACGCGCCCCTTTTCCATGATCGGAGACCGATCGCGGTCTCTATCCCGCGGACCGGCTCCGATCATGGAGTTACGGAGGCTGCCGAGCGCGTGACGTTGGGCTGCAGGGCATCCCGGGCATCAGGGCATCAGGGCATCAGGGCATCAGGGCAACCGGGCATCCTGGGCAGCCGGGCGCCGCGTCGGGTCGGGTACCGTCCGCGCCTGTGCTGCTGCTCCTCCCCCCGTCCGAGGCCAAGCGCGACGGCGGGTCCGGCCCTCCCGTCGGTCGGCGGCCTCGGTTGTCGACCCCGTCGCTGGCGGCGGCCCGAGCGGCGCTGATCGCGGCGATACGAGCCGCACACGCAGCCGACCGCGACGGGTTGTCGGCCGGGTTGAAGCTGCCACCGGGGTTGGCCCGGGCGGCTCTCGCAGCCAATCGTCGGGTGGCCACCGCCGCGACGATGCCGGCACTGGACCGCTATGCCGGCGTGGTGTTCGCCGGGCTGGATCCCGCCGGCCTGACCCGCGCTGCCCGGACCCGGGCCGACGAGTCGGTGCTGGTCTTCAGCGGGCTGTGGGGTGTCGTTCGTGGCGCTGACCTCGTGCCCGCATACCGGGTTCCGGCCGCCGGAAAGGTGGCGGGTGTCGGTGGTCTCGCGACGTACTGGCGAGCGCCGTTGACCGCCGTCCTGCCCGAGGTGATCGGTGCCGACCCGGTTCTCGACCTGCGCTCCACGGACTACCTGTCGATGTGGCGGCCGACCGGCGCCCAGCGCGACCAGGTCGTGACCGTCCGGGTCCTGGCAGAGAAGGGCACCGGTTCGCGACGGACCGTCGCTCCGGTCTCGTACCACGCCAAGCTGGTCAAGGGCCTTGTTGCCCGCCACGTCGTCTCGGACCGGACCCGCCACCGGGACGCCATGGCCGCCCTCGACGGCGCAGCGGAAGCCCTCGGGCTCCGGCTCGAGGACACCAGCACCGCTGCCCAGCGATCGGTGGACCTCGTCGGCCGCTACCCCTGAGCGAGCCGCTCTCCGTACGCTCGGCTGCGTGAGCAACCTGGAGCGCCACCCCGACGAGACGCGGGCGGGCGGGCTCGGCGCGGTCAGTTCGCGGCCGACGCGACAGGTGCTGACCCCGCGCGAGGTTCCGCTGGGCGGGCCGCGGTCGATGCTGGTGAGACGGACGTTGCCGCACCGCGAGCTGCGCACCGTCGGGGCGTGGTGCTTCCTCGACGACTACGGCCCCGCGGATCCCCACGAGTGGCGCGCCGCCGCGCCCGCACCGATGGTCGTGCCACCACACCCGCACACCGGTCTGCAGACGGTGACCTGGTTGCTGTCCGGCGAAGTCCTGCACCAGGACAGCATCGGTAGCGAGGCGGTCGTCCGGCCCGGAGCGCTCAACCTGATGACCGCCGGCCGCGGCATCGCGCACGCCGAGACCTCGACGGCCGCTTCGCCGGTCCTGCGCGGTGTGCAGCTGTGGGTCGCGCTCCCGGACGCGCACCGTGACACCGCGCCAGGCTTCGAGCACCACCCGGAGCTGCCGGTGTTCTCCGACGGCGGTGTCACCGCCACCGTGCTGCTGGGCTCCGTCGGCGATGCCAGGTCTCCGGCGACGACGTACACCCCCATCGTCGGCGCCGACGTGTCCGTGCGGCCCGGGCAAGGCGGCCGGCTGCCGCTCGAACCCGCCTGGGAGCACGCGGTGCTGGCGCTGACCCACGGCGTCACCCTCAACGAGGGCGCCCTGCCCCTCGGGTCGCTGGCCTACCTCGGCTGCGGACGGGACGGCCTGACCGTGTCCGCCGCCGGGGACGCACCGGCCCGGGCGCTGCTGCTCGGCGGTGCGCCCTTCGAGGAGCAGCTGCTGATGTGGTGGAACTTCGTCGGCCGCGACCAACAAGAGATCACCGCGGCTCGCGACGAGTGGATGGCCGTCGTCGCCGATGGGTCCGCTGCTGGCCGTTCTCCCGACGCTGCCGGCTCGGGGCGGTTCGGTCCGGTTCTCGCGTACGACGGGGCACCGTTGCCGGCCCCGACACTGCCGGGCGTGCGGCTGCGGCCGCGGTGAGGGAACAGGACGCCCGACCGTATCCCCGCTGACGGAGCCGGCCGCCGATCCGGTCGTCCACAGGGGTGGGTTGTCCACACATCGCGCCCGAGCCGCCACCGGGTGCCCCGTGGCATCCACGGTGGTGGGCATGCGAGATGCGAGGACCACCGTCGTCAAGGTCAGCAGCACGGCCGACATCCTCGGGGTCATCCCGCACCGGGTCGGTTTTGCGCCGCAGGAGAGCCTGGTGGTGGTCAGCCTGCACGGCCCACGACGGCGCGATGAGCTCGTCATGCGCTTCGACCTGGCGGCGTCGCGGCACGATGCGGCATTCGGCGACGAGGTGGTCGGCCGGCTCCGGCACCGAGGTGCCGATGCGACAGTGCTTGTCTGCTACTCCGAGGCGCCGGAACCGGCCGTCGGGCTGCTGCGTGCCCCTCTGATGAGGTCGCTGCGCCGCGACCTGCGCCGGGCCGGCATCGAGGTCGTCGACGCGCTGCTGGTCCGGGAGGGCCGATGGTGGTCCTACCTCTGCCACGACGAGACCTGCTGCCCGGCGCAGGGCACGCCGGTCCCTGCCGAGCCCACGCCGGCAGCGAGCCACTACGCCGCCGAGACCGTCGCGGCGGGGTCGGTGCTGCTGCCCGACCGTGCGGCGCTGGTCGCCAGCGTGGAACACCAGCCCGACCCGGCCTGGGAGCAGGCGTGGGAGGAGATCGGCGACCGGATGGTCGCCCTGCTCATCAGCTGCGGGGGGGAGGTCCTGCGGAAGGTGACCTGCCGAAGCGCGGAGGCCGTGGTCGAGCGCTGGTCGCTCGGCGACCGGGCGGTCGGGGTGGACGACGGCGTCGTCCTGTGCCTCGGTCTCCGGTCCAAGTCCGCGCGCGACCGGGTGATGACCATGGTCCTCGACCACGACCCGGCGGTTCTTGCCGCGCTGTTCGCCGAGCTGGCCCGCCGCACCCCGGACGCCGATGCGGCGCCGGTCTGTGCCGTGCTCGCCTGGGCCGCCTCTGCCGCGGGCAGTGGCGCACTGGCTGGGGTCGCGGCCGAGCGGGCGCTGCGGGTCGAGCCGGGCTACACGATGGCCGAGCTGGTGCTCGAGGGGCTGGACCGGATGGTGCCGCCGGCCGACATCCGCGAGATCGCTGCGGCGGTGCGAGACGAGCTGGCTGCAGAGGACGCCGCAGTCGGTGACGACATCGACATCGACGTCGGCGTGGACGACGAGTTCGACAACGAGCTGGACGGCCTGGAGCGAAGGGATGAGGACACGGGCGAGTGGGAGGCGTCGTGACCTAGTCCAGCAGGCTGCGGACCAGCTCGATGGGGTGCCCTGCGGTGCGGGTCGTGCCGTGCTCGATCTGCGCGCGGCAGGAGGTCCCGGTTGCCGTGAGAACGGTGTCGCTGGGCTCGGCCGTGACGGCCGGGAAGAGCAGGTCGGAGCCGACCTGCATCGACACGTCGTAGTGCTGGCAGCCGAACGACCCGGCCATGCCGTAGCAGCCGGCGTCGAGCTCGACGACGTCGGCGCCGGGGATCCGGGACAGCAGGGCGACGGTCGCGGCCGTCCCGACCTCGGCCTTCTCGTGGCAGTGACCGTGGAACAGGATGCGCCGACCGGTCAGCCACGAGGTGTCCGGCAGCGTCAGGCGGCCGTCGACGATCGCCTCGAGCAGCTCGACCGCTGCCGCTCCGCGGCGAAGAAGGCCTTCGCGCTGACCGCACCATCGGTGCTCGAGTGGCACAACGGGCACCTGTTCGCCACCACGGACACGTTCACCAACGGCTCGATCGTGCAGCTGGCACCGTGACGGGGTGCGGCGGTGACGTAGGCGCC
>JBBRVU010000048.1:0-23906 GCA_038246575.1 Actinomycetes bacterium
CACGGTGGAGCGTGGCGAACCCGACGACGGGCGGTCCGGTCAGGATCGCGAGGTGCGACCGCGGGTCCCCGGTGTCCAGGTCATGCATGAGGGCACGCCAGTCGCTAGAGGGCACCGGCTCGACAACCGCGCGCAGGTCGTCCCGCGCGAAGTGGCTGCCAGCGGCGCCGACGACGTACGTGATGGGCGCGACCTGCACGACGGTCGTGTGCAGGCGCTCCCAGCCCAGGTCGGCCAGGGCCAGGTTCGCCCGATCGACCAGCGGCAGCTGCAGCAGCGGCGGCAGGGAGCGCCCGGCGTAGAAGGCGCCGACCCGCTCGAGCGCGTCCTCGAGCGCGCAGCCGGGGTCGCCGACGGCGAGCGTCGAGTTTGCCCGGCCGGTGATGCCGTCGTGGGCGCGCACGCTCCAGTCGCCGATCGACGACGTCTCGCGGGCCGGCCAGCCGGCACCGCAGATCCGCTGCAGCTGGCCCGGGGACAGCTCCGGGACCGCGCGGCCGGGCCGGACCGGTGCGCCGGGGACGACCTTGGCCGCAGTCACGGCACCGGGGTCGACCGCAACCACCTCGCCGGAGGCGCGCAGCACCTTCCACGATGCGGGAGAGACCTCGAGAAGGTGCCCGACGACGTCGGTGAGCCCGCCCTCGACCCGGCGCCGGACGGACACTCGACGACCCACGTCGGACACGTCGAGCACCCCGGGTGACCCCCTCGGCCTGCAGAACGGAACAGCAGGCGCGATACTAGGGCGGGTGACCGGGCAGCCGGTCCACTGCTGTATGTCCGTCCGCTCGTCCTGGAGGATTGTCCGTGACCTACGTCATCGCGCAGCCGTGCGTCGACCTGCTCGACAAGGCGTGCATCGAGGAGTGCCCCGTCGACTGCATCTACGAGGGCAACCGGATGCTCTACATCCACCCGGACGAGTGCGTCGACTGCGGTGCGTGCGAGCCGGTGTGCCCGGTCGAGGCGATCTTCTACGAGGACGACACGCCTGAGCAGTGGAAGGACTACTACAAGGCCAACGTCGAGTTCTTCGACGACCTCGGCTCGCCCGGTGGGGCCGCGAAGATGGGCAAGATCGACAAGGACCACCCATTGATCGCAGCGCTGCCGCCGCAGATCCAGGACGCCTGACGACACCGTGACCGGTCCGAGCACGCTCACGGACCGGCTGCCCGAGTTCCCCTGGGACCTGCTGGCTCCGCATGCCGCAACCGCGCGCGTCCACCCCGAGGGCCTCATCGACCTGTCGGTGGGTACGCCGGTCGACCCGACGCCTGCCGTCGCGCGGGATGCACTCGAAGCCGCCTCGGACGCGCCCGGCTACCCGCTGACGGCGGGCACGCCGGCGCTGCGGTCAGCGGTCGTCGAGTGGTTCGCCCGTCGCCGCGGCGTGCCCGGACTGGACCCGGCCGCCGTGCTGCCCACGATCGGGTCCAAGGAGATGGTGGCGTGGTTGCCGACGTTGCTCGGCCTGGGCGCCGGCGACCTGGTGGTCCACCCGGAGGTTGCCTATCCCACGTACGACATCGGGGCTCGCCTGGCCGGCGCGACGCCCGTCGCTTCGGACGGGCTGACGGCTCTGGGACCGCAACGGGTCCGGCTCGTCTGGCTGAACTCTCCGTCCAACCCGACGGGCCGCGTCCTGCCCGTCGCGCACCTGCGCAAGGTCGTCGAGTGGGCGCGCGAACGCGGCGCGGTGGTGGCCTCCGACGAGTGTTACGCCGAGCTGGGCTGGGACGAGTCGGCGCCGCCCGTCTCACTGCTGCACCCCGACGTCTGCGGTGGGTCGCACGACTCGCTGCTGGCGCTGTACTCACTGTCCAAGCAGTCCAACCTCGCTGGTTACCGGGCCGCGTTCGTGGCCGGCGATCCTGCACTGGTCGATGCGCTGCTGCAGGTGCGCCGGCATGCAGGCATGATCGTCCCGTCCCCGGTCCAGGCGGCGATGGTGGCCGCGCTCGGTGACGACGACCACGTCCAGGCTCAGCGCGAGACGTACGGCCGGCGCCGCGCCCGGCTCGCGGCCGCCTTCGACGGAGCAGGGTGGCGGGTGGACGCCTCCCAGGCCGGGCTCTACCTGTGGGTCACCCGGGACGAGGACTGCTGGGCGTCGGTCGAGGCACTGGCCCGGCTCGGAGTCCTTGTCGCACCGGGTTCGTTCTACGGCGCGGCCGGTGCGCGCCATGTCCGGGTCGCCATGACCGCGAGCGATGCCCACGTGGCTGCAGCGGCGGGGCGGATCGCGTAGGTCAACGGCCTCGGTAGGGGCGCCCGCTCTCCACGGCGACGTGCACGTGCTCGCGGTGGCGCTGGACGGCACTTCCGCGGTTGCCCTCCGTGGCCCCGGGGTGGATGTAGTCGCGCCACCCGGCGAACGCGGCCCAAGACGTCCAGATGTGGTCGTCGTAGATGACCGAGAGGACGTTGTGGTCGGGCGCGTGGGCCACCAGCCACTGGGCGAAGACCCACCCGCGGCGTCGTTGCTCGGCGTCATCGACCGGTCGGAAGAAGACGTCGACGGCGCGGCCCTCGTAGTGTGCCGACCCGTCGACGTGGCCGGTGCTGACGCCGCCGCGAGCAAAGCCTCCGGCGGGCAGGGCACCGAACACCTCGGTCCACGCCGTACGCAGTTGACGGGCCCGCGGCACCAGGCCGCTGCGACCAGGCTCCTGCGGATCGACGGTCGTCCGGGCGTACGAGCACACGAGGCGGGTGCCGCGCCGCTTCCCGGCGAGCCCGTCGGCGATCCCCCGCGCGGTGCCTGGATCGGTCGCGGTCGCCCGGACGACTGCGGTCGCCAGTCGTGCGGCCCGACGGGCGAAGGACTTGGCGCTGGTGTCGCCGAGGTCAGCGGCCCGGGTCGTGAGGTCGCGGGCCTGAGCGCCGGTCAGCGAGACGTTGCCCACCTCGGTGGGCACCCAGCAGTCCCTGATGACGGCTGGTTGGGTCGTCACTGCTTCGGTCGGCTCGACCGGCCCGGGGGCCTGCGCGCGGTCGACGGCGGGCGTCGTGCACCCGGCGAGCAGGACTCCCAGGATCGTGACGAGAACAGCTCGGCCCGGGTGTCTCACGCCCCGAGCCTCGACGATGCCGGCCCCGGATGCCAGGCGTCGTGTCCGGATCGTTGTCCAGAAGGTCTCAGCGACCACGGGAGACGTCGACGTGCACGTGGTCCTCGTGCAGCAGGATCGGGTTCTCCGTCGTCCCGCCGGGATAGCGGTAGTCACGCCACCCCTCCAGCGAGCGTGCCGGGGTCCAGATGCGGCGATCGAAGATGACAGTGGCGAGGCCGAGGCGCTCGGCATGCGCCACGGTCCACAGCGCCTCCTGCCAGCCGCGGCGGGTGTTCTCCTGGGTCACCGGACGGAAGAAGACGTCGATGGCCCGGCCCTCGTAGTGGGCCGAGCCCTTGATGTGGCCGGTGGTGATGCCCCCCCGCGCGAAGCCGCCGAGGGACTGCTTGCCGAACACGGTGCGCAGCTGCGCGCGCACTTCGTCCGCTCGGGGCGTCAGCCCGTCGGGCTGCATCTTCTCGGTGGGCAAGGACCCTTGGGCGAGCGGCAGGACGCAGGTCAGCACATCGCCGTCATAGCCCAGGAGCGATCGGGCGATGCGCGAGGACTGCTCGTCGGGTTCGGCCACGTCGGGTAGAGCGCGGTAGGTGGCTCGCGCGGTTGCCGCATCCACCACCGTTGCCGAGTCCTCGGCCTCGAGCGCGACGAGACTGCGGGCCACCGCCTCGGCGACGCCGTTGCTGGTGGCGCCGATGCGGGTGCCGACGCCGGCGACGGTGGTGGCGGTCTGGGCCTGCTCGGTGGACCAGTCGACCGACTCGTCGCCGATGGTCAACGTGCAGGGTGGCCCGGTGCGCAGGCCGAGCAAGGTGCCGACCGGCGTGAGCACCACGACGTACGTCGCCGCAACGGCGAGCAGGACGAGGACGACCGCAGTCCGGATCAGTCGACCCCGTCGCGTCAGGCGCCGTGCCACCGGTCAGTCGTTGGCGTGCAGCGCGGCGTTGAGGGCTCCCCAGGTCCCCTGCTTCGGCACCGCCTCGACCGTGCCCGTGATGCTGTTGCGCCGCAGGAGCAGATGGTCGCGGCCGGAGAGCTCGGCGGCCTTCACCACCAACCCGTCCGGGAGGGTCACCTTGGTGCCCGCCGTGACGTAGCAGCCCGCCTCGACGACGCAGTCGTCACCGAGGGAGATCCCGATGCCGGCGTTGGCGCCGATCAGGCACCGCTCGCCGACGGAGATGACCTCGGTGCCGCCGCCGGACAGCGTGCCCATGATCGACGCCCCACCGCCGACGTCGGAGCCGTCGCCCACGACGACACCGGCACTGATCCGGCCCTCGACCATGGACGTGCCGAGGGTGCCGGCGTTGTAGTTGACGAATCCCTCGTGCATCACCGTGGTGCCGGGGGCGAGATGTGCCCCGAGCCGGACGCGGTCGGCGTCGGCGATGCGTACGCCCGAGGGCAGCACGTAGTCGACCATCCGGGGGAACTTGTCGACGCCGAAGACCTGCACGGGACCACGTCGCATCAGCTGCATCCGGGTGCGTTCGAAGCCCTCGACCGCGCAGGGGCCGTGGTTCGTCCACACGACGTTGGTGAGCTTGCCGAACACGCCGGTCATGTCGATCTCGTGCGGCCGGACCAGCCGGTGCGAGAGCAGGTGCAGCCGCAGCCACACGTCGGCGGTGTCCTCCGGTTCCGCGTCAAGGTCGACGGCAACCTGGAGGATCTGCCGGGTGGTGCCTCGCGCCGGGTCCTCGGCGTCGGACCGTAGGTCGTCCAGCTCGACCGGACCGGCCTGCGCCTCGTCCGGGACGCCGAGCATCGGCTCGGGGAACCAGACGTCGAGGATGTCCCTGCTCGCCAGGTGCATGGTGAACAGCCCCGTGCCGTACGCCAGCCGCGCGCCGTCGCTCATGGTGGCCAGCCTGCCAGAGCGCGGTAGCCTGCCGAGTCATGGCCCTCGCGCGCTGGAAGGACCTCTGCATCGACGCGCTCGACCCTGCGCGACTTGGTGCCTTCTGGGCCGAAGCTCTGAGTCTGACGGCCGAGGACGCTGGTGACGGCGACGTGCGCCTGGTCGCCGAGGGACAGCCCGGGCGCACGATCTGGGTCAACCGGGTGCCGGAGCCGAAGAGCGTCAAGCACCGGGTGCACCCGGACCTGCGCGACGACCTGGACCGCCTGCTCGCGCTGGGCGCCACCGTTCTGCGCGAACCGACCGGGGACGAGCGGTGGCACGTGCTCGGCGACCCCGAGGGCGGAGAGCTGTGCCTGTTCACCCCGGTGCCGGAGTGGCCTGCCGGCGACGGCTTCTTCGAGCTCGTCGTCGACAGCGTCGACCCGGCGGGGCAGGCGACCTGGTGGGCCCAGGCGATCGGTGGCGTTGCCCAGGGGCAGGACGGCAAGGCGTTCCACTGGGTCCAGGACATCGCCGACGTGCCGTTCCTGTTCCTCGTGTTCACCCCGGTGCCCGAGCCGAAGGCGGTGAAGAACCGCTGGCACTGGGACGTGGTGTGCGACGACCTGGACGGGCTGCTTGCCCATGGCGCCACGGTGTTGCGCGAGCCGACCGGCGACGACGAGTGGCACGTGCTGGCCGATCCCGAGGGCAACGAGTTCTGTTCCTTCGCCCCGGCCGTAGGGTCTGGCGGGTGACCGACCTCGACCTGACTCTGGACGCCGCTGCCCTCACCGTCGAGCTGTGCAACATCGAGTCGGTCAGCGGCAACGAGAAGGTGCTGGCCGACGCGGTCGAGACCGCGCTGCGGTCACTCCCGCACCTTCAGCTCGACCGCGACGGGGACACCGTGGTGGCCCGGACCTCGCTCGGTCGTGACGAGCTGGTGGTGGTCGCCGGGCACCTCGACACCGTGCCGCTGGGCGACAACCTGCCGTGCCGGGTGGCGGACGGGCGTATCCATGGTTGCGGCACCACCGACATGAAGAGCGGCGTCGCGGTCGCGCTGCGGCTGGCCGCGCACCTGCCTGAGCCGAATCGCGACGTGACCTACGTCTTCTACGACAACGAGGAGGTCGAGGCCGCCAAGAACGGCCTCGGACGAGTGGCGCGTGAGCACCCCGACTGGCTGGCCGCCGACTTCGCCGTCCTGATGGAGCCGACGAACGCGACTGTCGAGGGCGGCTGCCAGGGCACCCTGCGCGCCGAGGTCGTGCTGCGCGGCCACCGGGCGCACTCGGCGCGGTCCTGGATGGGGTCCAACGCCGTGCACGCGGCGGGGGAGGTGCTCGCACGGCTGTCCGCGTACGACCCGGAGCAGGTCGAGATCGACGGGCTCGTCTACCGGGAGGGCCTCAACGCGGTCGGCATCAGCGGTGGGGTGGCCGGCAACGTGATCCCTGACGAGTGCCGGGTGAGCGTCAACTACCGGTTCGCGCCGTCGAAGTCGGAGCAGCAGGCTGCCGCCGTCGTCCGTGGCGTGCTGGACGGGTACGACGTCGAGGTCACCGACTCGGCTCCGGGTGCGCTCCCCGGGCTGGCGCACCCGGCCGCCGCGGCCTTCGTGGCGATGGTCGGGCGCGAGCCGCAGCCGAAGTTCGGGTGGACCGACGTGTCGCGGTTCTCGGCCCTCGGAGTTCCGGCCATCAACTACGGGCCGGGTGACCCGAGCGTCGCGCACCAGCGTGAGGAGTACTGCGACATCGCGCCGATCCTCGAGTGCGACGACCGGATGCGCGCCTGGCTCAACTCGGCCCGCTGACCTGATCCTCCCGGGTGTACGAGGGGGCCGGGGGTTGCGCAGGGCTGCGGGCTGCGGGTCAGGCGGGGGTCGGGGAGGGGGCCGGGACCGAGATGCCCAGGCCGCCGAGGGTCTCGGCACCGAAGCGGGCGATCTCACCGGGCAGGTCCAGCGGCTTGAGCCTGTCGCGCTCGGCCAGGATCTCGGGGGTCAGCCGGTCGGCCGGCACCAGCCAGCTCACCTCGAACTCGATGCCGTCGGGGTCCTTGGCGTAGAGCGCCTTGGTCGTGGCGTGGTCGGTCGCACCGGCCAGCGCACCCCGCTCGGCCAGCCGGACCTCGATCCCGGCCAGGTCGGCGAGCGTCTCGACCTCCCAGGCCAGGTGGTAGAGCCCGACGGTCGAGCGCCCAGCGCCGGACGGACCAGCCTCCGCGCCGATCTGGAAGAGCCCGAGGTCGTGGTCGTTGCTCGAGCTCGGTGCACGCAGGAACGCGGCCCCGGTCAGGTCAGCCATCCCCTCGATCGGCTCGAAGCCGAGCATCTCGCGATAGAAGTCGACGCTGCGGGACACGTCGCGCACGAACAGGACGGCGTGGTTGAGGCGGCGTACGGGCATGATCGGCTCTCCTTGTGCTTGAGCGTTCAACGAGACACTATCAGGCAACGATGTTGAGTCTTCAAGCATTCCGCTAGCCTGGTGGCCATGACCGATCCCGAGCCTCGCTGGCTCGATGCCGAGGAGCAGCAGGCCTGGCGCGCCTTCCTGGACTTCGTCGGGCACCTCGACGACACCCTCGACCGTCAGCTCCAGCGCGACGCCGGGATGCCCCACGCCTACTACCAGGTGCTCGCGATGCTTTCCGAGGCCCCGGGACGCACGCTGCGGATGAGCCAGCTGGCCCAGCAGACCCTGTCCTCGGCCAGCCGGCTCTCGCATGCGGTCGCCCGGCTGGAGGAGAAGGGCTGGGTCCGCCGCGAGCGGCACCCGACCGACCGCCGCGGCGCCCTGGCGGTCCTGACCGACAGCGGGTTCGCGGCGCTGGAAGCGGCCGCGCCGGGCCACGTGTCGGAGGTGCGCGCTGCCTTGTTCGACCGGCTCAGCGCCGACCAGCTGGCCTCCATGCGCGCCGTCTTCGTGCGGTTGACCGACGGAGCCCGCGACCGCGGATAGCCTGCCGACCATGGCAATCGAGTTCACCCCCGAGGAAGAAGCCCGGGACCACCCCGCGGAGAAGCACAAGGGCCCGGTGACGCTTCGCCGACGCCAGGTCGAGACGAGCACCACCGACCAACGGCTGTTGGACACGCGCGGTCCCACGGACTGGGTCCATGCCGACCCGTGGCGAGTGCTGCGCATCCAGTCCGAGTTCGTCGAGGGTTTCGGCACGCTCGCCGAGCTGGGACGGGCGGTCAGCGTCTTCGGCTCGGCCCGGGTGGACCGAGACTCCGAGGACTACTCGCTCGGGGTCCAGCTGGGCAAGCTGCTCTCCGATGCGGGTTACGCCGTCATCACCGGCGGGGGGCCGGGTGCGATGGAGGCCGCCAACAAGGGCGCCTGCGAGGCGGGCGGCGTCTCGGTGGGCCTCGGGATCGAGCTGCCCTTCGAGCAGGGCATGAACGAGTGGGTCGACATCGGGGTCAACTTTCGCTACTTCTTCGCCCGCAAGACGATGTTCGTCAAGTACGCCCAGGGCTTCATCGTGCTGCCCGGTGGCTTCGGCACGTTCGACGAGCTGTTCGAGGCGTTGGTCCTCGTTCAGACTCGCAAGGTGACCTCCTTCCCGGTGGTCCTCGTCGGGACGGCCTACTGGGGTGGGCTCGTCGACTGGCTTCGCAACACCGTGCTCCCCGGCGGGAAGATCGCCGAGAAGGACCTCGACCTGTTCACCGTCACCGACGACCCGGCCGAGGCGGTCCGGATCATCGTGGATGCCGACACCGAGGAGCAGCGCCGCATCGAGCACGAGGCTGCCCAGACGGTCGAGGCCGACCTCGCGCGCGCCAAGGCGTCCGGTGGCCCTGGCGGGGACCGTCGCGCGTCGGAGCGGGGCTAGCCAGACCCGTGGCTGCGGTCTGCGTCTTCTGCTCGTCCAGCGGCCGGATCGACGCGTCGTACGTCGAGCTCGCCGCCGAGGTCGGCACCGTGCTCGCCGGCCGCGGCCACAGCCTGGTCACCGGCGGGGGAAGCGTGTCCTGCATGGGGGCGGTCGCTCGGGCGGCCCGCGCCGGCGGCGCCCACACGGTGGGGGTGATCCCGCAGGTGCTGCTCGACCTCGAGGTCGCCGACCACGACGCCGACGAGCTGCTGGTGACCCCCGACATGCGGGCCCGCAAGGGGCTGATGGACGAGCGCGCCGACGCATTCCTCACCTTGCCCGGCGGGCTCGGCACCCTTGAGGAGCTTGTCGAGATCTGGGTGTCGCGAACGTTGGCGATGCACGGCAAGCCCGTCGTCGTGCTCGACCCGGATGGCCTCTATGAACCGCTGCGAGCGCAGATCGACCTGCTCGTGGACCGCGGTTTCATGCGCGCGCCGGCGAGGGATGTCGTGATCTGGGTCCGATCAGCCGCCGAAGCGCTGGACGCGATCGAAGCGGCTCTGGCCACGCCGTCGCAACCGGTGCTGTCCGCGGCTCCGGACGAGATCCTCGAAGCGGAGCCCTAGCCGGTCTCGGTGCCGTCAGGTGCGAGTGACGGCGGCGACGATTCCGACCCACGTCGCTGCCTCGCCGGCGCTGACCGCGGCAGCCTTCCGGTAGGGCGCCACCAGGACGACGACCGGCAGCATGCTCGTCGCGTGCAGGACGTCGACGAGGCTCCCGGCCTCGGCCACCTCCCGCCGCGGCTCGGCCACGAGCCAGGCGCCTTGCGCCAGGTCGCGCACCGCCAGTGCGCCCGCCGCAGCCCGACCCAGTGGCGGCAGCGTTCCCCCGAACCTCGCCCGTCGAGTCCCGATCCCCCACAGGGACAGCAGACCGACCGCAATTCGCGCACCGCCCACGACGCGCAGCGTCCGCTCGCTCATCTGCGAGACAGCGCGATCCCCGCGCTGACGAGAGCCGCGGCAACGCCAGCCCCGATCGCGCCGTGGTGGTGACTGGCCCACTGCTGCACGCTGCGGGCATGTGCTGTGTCGTCGAAGATGCCGTGGGTGCCGAAGTCGCGGTCGGCATCTGCCGGCTCCCACAGGTTCGTCGGTGCGTCCGGCTGGTGTGGCTCGGATGTCTGTTGCGACGCGAACCCGGTGCGGCCGAGGTACCTGTCAAGCAGGCCTGGCGCCACCGCGTTGGCGGCCAACGTCAGTGCAGTCGACGAGCCCACCCAGTATTCACGCCGCTTCGGGTGGTCAGCGGCGTACAGCACAGCTCTTGCGGCCACCTCGGGCTGGTAGATCGGCGGCACGGGCTGTGGATGGCGGGGGAGCCGGGACAGCACCCAGGAGAACTGCGGCGTGTTGACCGCCGGCATCTGCACCATGGTCACGCGCACGTTGCTCTTCTCGTGCAGCAGCTCGCAGCGCAGCGCCTCGTGGAAGCCCTGGATCGCGTGCTTCGCTCCGCAGTACGCGGTCTGCAACGGGATGCCGCGGTACGCCAGGGCCGAGCCGACCTGGACGATGGTGCCCCGATCGCGCGGCTTCATCCGGCGCAGTGCGGACATCGTGCCGTAGACATAGCCGAGGTAGCTCACCTCGGTGACGCGCTTGAACTCCTCCGCAGCGATGTGCTCGAAGCGGGAGAAGATCGAGCTGAAGGCGTCATTGACCCAGACGTCGATCTCGCCGAGGCTGCCCTCGACCTGCTCAGCGGCGGCCTCGACCTGATCGGCGTCCGCTGTGTCGGTCACGATGACCAGGGCTTCTCCGCCGGCTCGTCGAACCTCATCGGCGGCCGCGTCGAGCCCCGCCTGTCCGCGCGCGAGCAGGGCGACCTTGGCCCCGCGGGCGCCGAACGCGACCGCCGTCGCTCGGCCGATTCCTCCGCTGGCCCCTGTGACGACGACGACTTGTGCAGGCATGACGTCCGCTCCTCGGTGCGTGGTGGTGTCATCGCCCCTGCTACCCGGCCCACGCAGTGCTACTCACTCGGCGCGGCAGACCACGATGCCGTTCTCGCGCCGGGTCGGTGCGCTCACGCGAGCGCCCGACGGGCGACCGCGGGGGACTGGGTGCCCCGGATGGCACCGACGGTGTCCAGCACCCGGCGCGTCTCGCGCACCTGATGAGCGCGGAACACTTGCGCCCCGTGCCAGGCGCTGATGGCCGTCGCCGCGAGGGAGGCCTCCAGCCGGTTGTCCTTGTCGGCATCGAGCACCTCGCCGAGGAACTTCTTGTTCGACACCGCGACCAGCACCGGCCAGTCAGTGGCGACGAGTTCGTCGAGTCGGCGGGTGACCTCCAGCGAGTGGTACGTGTTCTTCCCGAAGTCGTGCGCTGCGTCGACCAGGATCCCGTCGCGTCGGACGCCAAGACCCACTGCCCGCTCGGCAAGACCGGTCACCACTGACACCACGTCGGCCACCACGTCGTCGTAGGCCACCCGGTGCGGGTCGGTGCGCGGGGGCAGTCCACCGGCGTGGCTGCAGACCAGCCCGGCGCCGAACTCGGCGGCCACCACGGCGAGGTCGGGGTCGGCACCCTGCCACGCGTCGTTGACCAGGTCGGCGCCCGCTCCGCATGCCGCCGCGGCAACGTCGGCCCGCCAGGTGTCCACGCTGATCACCAGGTCCCGGTGGCGCCGCCGGACGAGCCCGACGAACGGCACGACCCGCTCGATCTCCTCCGCCGTCGTGACGGGCTCGCCCGGTCCGGCCTTGACCCCGCCGATGTCCACGATCGCCGCGCCCAGTGCCACAGCGGCATCGACGGCGGCCAGGGCCGAGTCGTCGGCGACGTTGGCGCCGAGGTCGAAGAACGAGTCGGGCGTCCGGTTGACGATCGCCATGACCACCAGCTCGTCGTCGGCGAACTCCCGGGTGCCCAGCCGTAGCGTCATGTGCCCAGCGTGGCACGATCGAGACGTGCCGATCCTCCTGCTGCTCCTGCTCCTCGCCGTGATCGGCGGGATCGCTGTCGTGGCCGCCGGCCGCGGCGGGTCACTGCCCACGTCCGAGCCGGATCGCTCGCCCCGCGCCCGGCTGCCCATCGACGATGTCGACCGCAGTGCCATCGACGGGCTCCGGTTCACCCTGGCTTTCCGCGGCTACCGGATGGACGAGGTCGACGCGGTCCTGGACCATCTTGCCGGCGAGCTCGAGGCGCGGAACGCCCGGATCAGCGAGATCGAGCGCTCGCACCAGGCACCGGAGGTCTAGGCCATGGCCGAGCTGGTCGTCACCCAGGTTGTCGCAGCGCCCGCGGAGCAGGTGTGGGAGGCGCTCACCGACTGGTCCGTGCACGACCAGTGGATGCTTTTCACCCGGGCCGAGGGTGGCCGCGGTGAGGGCGAGACCATCGCCGCCTTCACCGGCATCGGGCCCATCGGCTTCCTCGACACGATGACGATCACGGTGTGGGAGCCGCCGCGCCGCGCCGTCGTGCGGCACACAGGCAGGGTCGTCAAGGGATCGGGGGCCTTCGAGGTCGAGCCGCTGGGCGACCGCCGGTCGCGCATCGTGTGGTCGGAGTGGGTGATCCTGCCCTTCGGTCCGGTCGGTCGCCTCGGCTGGCCGGTTGCCCGCGTGGTCGTCAAGGCAGGTGTGCAGTTCTCGCTGCGCCGGCTCGCGAGGTACGTCGAAGCCGCATGACCGGAGTCGTCGCCGGTGCCGACGGACGCCCGCGCTGCCCTTGGGGTGCTGGGACGCCGGACTACACGGCCTACCACGACGGCGAGTGGGGCCGTTCCGTTCACGGCGAGTCGGCCCTGTTCGAGCGGATCAGCCTCGAGGCGTTCCAGTCGGGCCTGTCCTGGCTGACCATCCTTCGCAAGCGCGAGGCGTTCCGCAGCGCCTTTGCCGGCTTCGACCCGGCGTCGGTCGCGGCTTTCGACGACGACGAGGTCGCACGGTTGCTCGCCGACGCGGGCATCGTGCGCAACCGCGCGAAGGTGCTCGCCACGATCGCCAACGCCCGTTCCGTCGTCGCGCTGGACGGCGGGCTGGACGCGCTGCTGTGGTCGTTCGCCCCTTCCGCCGACGGCCGCGTGCCCAGGACACTTGACGACGTCCCTGCTGTGACGTCGGAGTCGACCGCGATGGCGAAAGCGTTGAAGAGCAACGGGTTTCGCTTCGTTGGCCCGACGACGGCGTACGCCCTCATGCAGGCCACGGGGATGGTGAACGACCACCTCGCCGACTGTGCGTTCCGCGGCCGCTGACTGCCGGCCGGCGAGCCGCTCAGGTGTCGCGGAACGCCTCGAGCCCGCCGCGCGCCCTGTCGCGTACGGAATGCTTGAGCACCGGCGCCCAGCCGAGCAGCAGCCCGGGAAGACCAAGGGCCTGGCGTGACCAGCGCCAGAAGTCGAACGTGTCGCGCTGCAGCACGATCCTGCCGGTGTCGTCGAACCGGAACCACGAGGAGACGTCGTTGACAACGTGCCGGCCGGTCTGCCCGAAGGTGTACCGCGCGATCCACCGGGCGCTGCCGGTGCGGTTCTCCGCCGAGCGGTCCACGACCTCGACGGTCATGTCGGTAGCCCGCCCGATCAGCATCCGCCACATGTCCTGCGGCTCCCCGTCGCTCAGGCCGACGAAGACCTCGTCCGTGAACGTCGCATCGGGTGCGTAGCAGGCCGCCATCGCCTCCGCGTCGTGGCTGCCCATCGCCGCGTAGAGCCGCTGGATGGTCGCCAGGTTGACGTCCTCGCCCACGGTCAGCGTCCCTCGAACGTCGGCGACTGCTTGGCGAGGAAGGACTTCACGGCGCCGAGGTGGTCCTCCGTGGTCCCCGTGAGCGACATCATCTGCCCCTCGAAGTCCAGCGAGGCCGCCAGGCCGTGACCGGCGGAGTGGGCCACCGAGCGACGGATCGCGCCGTAGGCCACCGTCGGGCCGCCGGCCAGGCGCACGGCCATGGCGGCTGCCCGGCCGGCGACCTCGTCGCCGGCGACGACCTCGGTCACCAGGCCGAGCTCCAGGGCTTGGGCGGCGGTCAGGGTCGGCGAGAGCATCAGCAGCTCCTTGGCCTTGGCCATGCCCACGAGCCGCGGCAGGGTCCACGACGAGCCAGAGTCGGCCGAGAGCCCGATCCCCGGGAACGCCATCGTGATCTTGGCGGTGTCGGCCAGGATGCGGAAGTCGCAGGCGAACGCGAACGCCGCCCCGGCCCCCGCCGCTGTCCCGTTCATGGCGGCGATCACCGGCTTCGGCATGGTGGCGAGCAGCGTGGCTATCGGCGTGTAGTGGTCCGGGACGGTCGCCCAGACGGCGTCCAGGTCGTGCTCGAGGTTGTGGGCGTGCTCGGCCAGGTCCTGGCCGACGCAGAAGGCCCGGCCGGTGCCGGTGAGCACGACTGCGCGCACGTCATCGTCGGCCGCTGCCCTCTGCAGCGTCTCGAGCAGCGCGAGCTTGAGCTCGGTGGTCAGCGCGTTCATCGCGTCGGGACGGTTCAGCGTGACCGTCGCGACCGCGTCGGCAACGGCGTAGCTCAGGACGTCGGGCACGGCGCTCCCTACGGTTCGGTGCGGGCGGTGGGTCGGTGCGGCGTCAGTCTGTCAGGAGCCCCGGTGCCCGCACCCGCCTAGTGCTCTGCCGACAACTCTGTCAGCAGAGCACTAAGCGGCGGGCGGACCCACGCCATCGACGACGGCTCCACCAGGCGCTGACCCGGCTTCGCGGGTACGCCGGTCGCGGGTCAGTCCGTCGGGCGCAAGCACTCGTCGACGAAACGCGACGCGGCCGGCCCCAGGCGCTGGCTCTCGGAGTCGAAGAACTCGGCTGCCTTGTCCCCGGGCCAGTCGCCGGGCAGCAGCCCGCGGGGCAGGCCAGGGTCGAGGAACAGGAACTTA
This sequence comes from Actinomycetes bacterium, assembly GCA_038246575.1. GTDB lineage: Bacteria > Actinomycetota > Actinomycetes > JACCUZ01 > JACCUZ01 > JACCUZ01. The sequence continues at coordinate 14,671 of JBBRVU010000048.1, forward strand.
CGCCACTCGTGGACCAGCCGTGAGCGCGCCGCGAAGGCCGCCTCGTCGTCGGGGTCCGGCCCTACATCGTCGATGTCACTCTGGGCCTCGGCCAGCCATCGGCTGTACGAGCGGGCCAACCCTTCGACGTCCCAGGCCCGCCGGACGAGGCCGACAGAGTCCCCGTCGTGGTGGGCCGTGAACCGCTCGGCACGAACCCCCTCGGCCCCCAGCAGCGCGTCGACCTCTTGCGACCAGCGCGGGCCCAGCCAGGTCGCGTCATCGAGCTGGGCGAAGCCCAGGAACGTCATTCCCGCCCGGAGCCGGTCGCGGGTGCTGCGCTCGGAGGGCAGCGTCGTGGCCGCCAGGTGCCACGTGCCGTCCCACTCGACAGACGCCGTGCGGTAGATGCGGGTCGCCGCGTCGTCGAGGCGGCGGACCGCGCGCGACGTCAGCGCGTAGCCAGGACCAGCCGGCAGTCGCACGGGGTCGAGCCAGCCCTGCCGCACCATCCGCGAGACCGCCGTCCGCACCGCCGGAGCGGCGACGCCGAGAGGGGCGAGCAGCCGGACCAGGGCGGCCACCGGGGCGCGCCCGCCGCGGGACCGGAGGTGGTCGCCGTAGAGGTCGAACAGGGCCGAGCGGGCGTTCACAGCGGACTCATTTCGCAGTGCGTTTTCATCTGACGGGGAGTTTCGCGGATAATGGCCCAACACACACGCCGTGTCGACGTTTTCCGTGGCCTAGCTGCGCGGGTTGGCAGCTGGCGTGGTCGACACGAAGGGAGCCAGCATGGCGGCCATGAAGCCGCGGACGGGCGACGGCCCGCTCGAGGTCACCAAGGAGGGGCGCGGCATCGTGATGCGCGTCCCGCTCGAAGGTGGCGGACGGCTCGTCGTCGAGCTGTCGGCCGACGAGGCCGGCGCGCTCGGAGACGCCCTCAAGACCGTGGTCGGCTGATCGACCACAGCGCCCTTTGACGGCCGGCCCCGGCCCGCGACTCGCGGGACCGGGGCTTTGGCCGTGCCGACCGGCCCCGAGCGAGAGGACGAGCCCGTGACGGCTCCGACGGTGAGCGTGCTGGGCCCCCTCGGGGCAGACTCGGACGCCCGCGTGCTGGCCGTGGCGATCCGCCGCGACACCGGCCCGGACAAGCTCGGACAGCCCGGTGCACCCGGTGTCCCCGCCGCCAGGCTTGCCGACCTGGGCATCGCGCTCGACCTGGCCCTGGAGCGACACCGGGCCACCGGCAAGGCGGGCGAGGTCGTCGACCTGTCGGTGACCGTGCCGGACACGACGGTTCACCGCGTGCTGCTGGTCGGCATGGGCGACTGCGGACCGGTCGCCGCACGCCGGGCCGGGGCAGCACTGGCCAGGGCGACGGTCGGCGTCGAGCGGGTGTCCAGCGACACCGCGGCCGGCCTCGAACCGGAGGCAGCCCGCGCCCACCTCGAGGGCCTGCTGCTCGCCGCCTACCGGTTCAGGGCGACCGGCGCCGAGCGCAGCACGCGGAAGGCCCCGCTGGCCGCCGTGGACCTGCACCTCCCGAGGCGGGTCCCGGCCGCGGTCCGCGATGCTCTGGCGGCTGCCGAGGTCACCGCCCGCGCGGTGCACCGGGCCCGCGACCTCGCCAACACACCCTCCAACGAGAAGGATCCGGCCTGGCTGGCCCGCCAGGCCCGCGAGTGGGGCCGGCGCAGCGGCCTCGAGGTCACCATCCGGGACGAGCGGGCGCTGGCGGCAGAGGGTTTCGGCGGCATCGTGGCGGTGGGCGCCGGGTCGAGCCGGCCGCCTCGCTTGATCGAGCTCTCCTACCGGCCCGAGCGGGCGTCGCGTGGAGTCCCCCACGTCGTGCTGGTGGGCAAGGGCATCACCTTCGACACCGGCGGTCTCTCGCTCAAGCCCCGCGACGCGATGGTGCCGATGAAGACCGACATGGCGGCCGGAGGCGCGGTCATCGCTGTGATGGCGGCGCTGCGCGACGCTGGGGTCCGGGTGCCGGTCACCGGGCTGGTCCCGGCGGCGGAGAACATGCCGGGCGCCAGCGCGCTGCGGCCGAGCGACGTCATCACGCAGTACGGCGGCCGCACCGTCGAGGTGTTCAACACCGACGCCGAGGGACGGCTGGTGCTCGCCGACGCCCTCGCGTACGCCGACGCCCGACTCGACCCCGACCTGCTCATCGACATGGCCACGCTCACCGGGGCGGCTTCGCAGGGCCTCGGGCGCCGGCACGGGGCGCTCTACAGCGCCGATGAGGCGCTCTCGGCGGGCCTCCTGGCGGCCGGGGAGACCAGCGGGGACCGACTCTGGCCGATGCCGCTGGTCGAGGACTACCGGCCCGCGCTGGACTCCCACGTTGCGGACCTGTCCAACATCTCCCGTGACCCGACGATCTCGGGCGGGTCGATCACGGCCGCGCTGTTCCTGCGGGAGTTCGTCGGTGACCGCCGCTGGGCGCACCTGGACATCGCCGGCCCCGCCCGCGCCGACCGCGACGAGCACGAGGTGAGCAAGGGCGGCACCGGGTTCGGCGCCCGGCTGCTGCTGCGCTGGCTCGAGGACCTGGCCTGAGCCCTATCGCTTGACCGCCACCAGCAGGCCGTCGCCGGCGGCGAGCATCGCGCTCACGAGGCGCTCGTCCTCTCGCACGGCGACGCCGAGCCCGCGGATGGCAACTGTGTCCTCGTCACGCTGCGTCGGGTCCGCGACGCGGTCGTGCCAGAGCGCGTTGTCGAAGATCACGACCCCGCCCGGCCGGAGCAGGCGCATCGCCTGCTCCAGGTAGTCGGCGTACTCCTTCTTGTCCGCGTCGCAGAACACGAGGTCGTAGGCCCCGTCGGTCAGGCGCGGCATGACCTCGACGGCTCGACCGGAGATCAGCCGGACCCGGTTGGAGGCGATCCCCGCCTCCGCGTAGGTCTCGCGGGCGGCGCGCTGGTGCTCGGGCTCGACATCGATGGTGGTGAGGACCCCGTCCGGGTGCATTCCGCGCAGCAGCCACAGCGAGCCGACACCGGCTCCGGTGCCCACCTCGACGACGGCCTTGGCGCCGGTCGCGGCGGCGATGGCGCGCAGGGCGGCGCCGGCACCGGGGAGCACGGGGACGCAGCCCAGCTCACTGCCCTTCGCACGGGCCCTGGTGAGGACCTCGTCTTCGGGGACGAACTCCTCTGCGTAGGTCCAACTGGACTGCAGGTTGCCGCTGATGTCGGCCTCCGAGGCGTTCGGGCGGGCGGTCGCGAGGGAGCCTAGCGGCCGTCACCGCGGCTGGGGAGGTGCCGTGGCGGGCCCAAGGGGAACCAGGTTCCCGACGAGCGCGTTCTGGCGGGTGACGCCCCGAGGTGGGGTGTCGTGGAACACCCCCGGCCCCGACCGGGTTGAGGTAGGAGAGGCGACGAGGCACCATGACAGCGATGGCTGTGCGAGGTCAGGGAGGAGCGCTGGTGGCTGAGCACCCGATCGTTCCCGACGATGCCGCCACGCTCGACTGGACCCCGCCGAGCTGGGAGGAGATCGTGCGGACGCACTCCGCGCGTGTCTACCGGCTGTCCTACCGCCTCACCGGCAACCCGCACGATGCGGCCGATCTGACCCAGGACGTGTTCGTCCGGGTCTTCCGTTCGTTGTCGACCTACAGCCCCGGAACGTTCGAGGGCTGGCTGCACCGCATCACCACGAACCTCTTCCTCGACCAGGTGCGTCGGAAGCAGCGCATCCGCTTCGACGCCCTCGGGGACGACGCCGGAGATCGGCTTGCCTCCCGCCAGCCCGGCCCGGCCCAGGTCTACGACGACACGCACTTCGACGACGACGTGCAGCGCGCGCTGGACCAGCTGCCGGCCGACTTCCGGGCCGCCGTCGTGCTCTGTGACATCGAGGGACTGTCCTACGAGGAGATCGCGGCAACCCTGGGCATCAAGCTCGGCACCGTGCGCTCCCGCATCCATCGCGGCCGGGCGCAGCTGCGGGCAGCCCTGCCGCACCGCGCGCCCGGTCGTCGGGATGCCGACGAGGTGACCTCGTGAGCCACCTCGGCGACCGCGTCGCCGCGCTCCTCGACGGCGAGCTCGACCACGGCGCCCGCGACCGTGCCCTGTCCCACCTGGCCCACTGCGACGCGTGCCGCGCCGAGGTCGAGGGTCAGCGTGCCGTCAAGGCGCTCCTGCGCACCTCCGGCTCGCCCGGACCCTCGCCCGAGACCCTGTCCGGCCTGCTCTCCCTCGCTGCTCCCGGCGGGCCGTTGCCGCCCCGGGCCCGCACGATGCCGCTCGGCCCCGTTGTTCCTGACCTGCCCGCTCCGGGCCGGCGGACCCGCGGGTCCGCCCGCCCCGACGGGCGCCGCTCGGACAGCAGCCGGCCCGCGGGCCGACTGCTGGTCGGGCGAGCGCGGAGGGCGCGGGTCGCCACTGCGGGCGCCCTGTCCGTAGCCGTCCTGGTGCTGGGCACCGCGTTCGTCGCCGGTGGGACCGCGGGTTCCGCCGGTCCGCTGGTGTCGCCGGTGGCCGAGCTGTCGGTCGAGCACAGCAGGACGACCACCGGGGTGACCGTTGGTGACCCCGGCGTCGGGCTGATGGCGAGCTTCGACAGCCCCACGGGCACCGGTCCGACCGCGCCTCCGCGGTGAGGCGGCTCGCTCCCGTCGCCGGGGCGGTCCTCGCTCTGGGCTCCCTGTCGGCGCTGGCGTTTCTCGTCGCCCCGGACGAGGGCGGTGCATCCGGCCCGCCGTCCCGGGACTCGCTGAACAAGGCTGTGCCCCGGGTACGCGCCGTCGTGGAGCCCACCGCCCTGCGGCTGCTCGCCCGGGCCGCCGCCGCACCCGCTGCCACCTCGTACACCGGCACGCAGTACGTCAGCGCCTGGGACGAGGACTCCTCGAGCTCGCGGGTGCTCGACGTCAGCCATGACCCCGAGCGAGGCACCACCTGGCGGGTCGCCGGCGCCGACGGGACGAGTCGGTCTGCGGTGCACACGACCTCATCACCCACCCCGTCGCTGCTCGGCGCCGGAGCTGTCGGCCTCATCGCGCGCTACTACTCGCTCGCCACGGCGGGCACCGGGTCGGTCGCCGGCCGCGCCACTGACGTGGTCGTCGCCAGCCGGCCGACCCGCAGCGGCTCGGGCCAGGTGACGGCGCGGTTCTGGCTGGACAAGGCGACCGGCCTGACCCTGCGCCGGGAGGTCTACGACGACCGCGGGCGCACCACCCGGGCCAGCGCGTTCGTCGACGTGGCGGTCGGCCCGCCGCTGTCGGCCGGCGCGACCCAGGCGTCCACCGCTTGGCCCCAGGCCCTGGACAGCGCCGCGGTGCAGAAGTTGCGGACGCACGGCTGGCGGTGCCCGTTGACGCTGCCGGGCCCGCTCCCGCTGATAGACGCCCGCAAGGGCGGCGACGGTGCTGCGACGCTGCACCTGAGCTATGCGGACGGGATCGCGAGCGTGTCGGTCTTCCAGCAGCGCGGCCGGCTGGACGAGGCGGACCTGGCCGGGTACGAGCAGGAGAAGATCGGTGGACATGACGTCTGGGTGCGCGCCGAGGTGCCTGAGCGGATCGTGTGGTCCTCGGACGGGATGGTCTACACGCTGGTGGCCGACGCGCCGGCGAGTACGGTCAAGGCGGCGGTTGCCTCGTTGTATGTCGAGCGCGATGGCGGGGTAGGGACCCAGGTGGAGCGCCTCGGCAGGGGACTTGATCGGGTCGCGTCCTGGTTCAACCCCGGCAGCTGACCGCACCAGCCGGACGGCCGGACCACCGGCCGCCGGCACCGACACCAGGAGACTCATGAGCGACGAGCAGCCCCCCGACGACGAGGCGCGGCGGCCGGACTCCGCCGACTCCCCGTGGTGGTCAGGCTCCGAACGCCAGGTCTGGTCCTCCCCACCCGAGGACCGCGAGCGGGACCTGGCAGCCGAGCCTGCGGGTCTGGGCTGGCCGACCTCGCCGTCCGAGTCGTCCTCGACGTCGGACTCGCCCGCGCCGTACGAGTCGTCGCCGACATCGCCCTCGGCGTCGTCCGCCGCCGGTGCCACCCAGGTCACCGAGCGGATCGAGGAGCCACGCGACCCCTGGGCGCTCACCGACACCCTCGGCACCGACGACGACCGCCCCAAGCGCTCGCGTGCCGGGGCGCTGGTCGCCCTGGCGGCGGTGCTCGCCCTGCTTGCCGGCCTGGCCGGAGGGGCCGTCGGCTACCTGCTGGCCGAGCGCGACGGGGGGACCCTGACCGTGGACGGTGCCAACCTCGGGTCTGCGCCCGCGCGCAGTGTCGACCGGCCCGCCGGCAGCGTCCCGGGCGTGGCCGCGGCGGTGCTGCCCAGCGTGGTCCAGATCAAGGTCCAGACCTCGGAGGGCCGGGCCACCGGCAGCGGGTTCGTCGTCGACGAGAACGGCCTGGTCGTGACCAACAACCACGTCGTCGACGGTGTGCAGGGCAAGGTGACGCTCACCTTCAACGACGGCAGCACGACCCAGGCCCAGGTCGTGGGCAAGTCCGCGAGCTACGACATCGCGGTGCTCCGCCTGAGCGCGAAGAACCTGCCGGCATTGGCGCTCGGCAACTCCGACGCCGTCGTCGTGGGCGACACCGTCGTGGCGATCGGGTCCCCACTGGGGCTGTCCGGGACGGTGACCAGCGGGATCGTGAGCGCCAAGGACCGCCCGGTGACCGCCGGTGGGGGTGGCGCAGGCGGGGACTCCGCGTACATCAACGCCATCCAGACCGACGCTGCCATCAACCCGGGCAACTCGGGTGGTCCGCTGGTCAACCTCGACGGTGAGGTGATCGGGGTCAACTCGGCCATCGCCACCATCGGTGGCTCACTCGGCGGCGAGAGCGGCAACATCGGCGTCGGCTTCGCGATCCCCATCAACCAGGTGCGCCGCACGGTGGAGCAGATCATCGACACCGGCAAGGCCGAGTTCCCGATCATCGGGGCGAGCCTGGACGGGCGCTACGACGGCGACGGCGCCCAGATCGCCACGGCACCGTCCAGCAACGGAACGCCGCCCATCGTGACGGGCGGCCCGGCCGACCAGGCCGGTCTGAAGGCTGGCGACGTCATCCTCGAGATCGACGGCAAGACGGTGGCGGGCAGCTCGGAGCTGATCGTGGCGATCCGCAGCCACCGGCCCGGCGACGTGGTCGACCTGACGGTTCGGCGGGGCGGGCAGGACAAGCAGGTGAAGGTGACCCTCGGGTCCACCCAGGGGTGAGAGGATCGATGGATGCTTGACGTCGGTCCCGGAGAGTTCATCGCGCTCGCTGTGATCGCGATGATCGTGCTGGGTCCGGAGAAGCTGCCGCGGTACGCCGCCGAGGCCGCCCGGATGTTGGCGCGGCTGCGAGGCATGGCCAGCACGGCTCGGGCGGACGTACGCCGGGAGCTGGGTCCCGAGTTCGACGACGTGCGGTTGTCGGACCTGAACCCGAAGTCGCTGGTCCGCCGCCACCTGCTCGACCCCATCGACATCGACGCGCTGGATGACGACGGGCCGGGCAACGGGTCCCGAGGGCAGAACGGGCGAGTCGGGAAGCCGGCCGCCCGACGCGGCCCCGGCGACCGGTCGGCCGGAGCAGCTCCCGGAGGGGCAGTGGCGCCTCCGCCGTTCGACCCGGACGCCACGTAGCGTCCTGGCTCAGCGGCCCGCCGGGGTCAGGTTCAACGGCCGGCCGACCAGACCGCGGGCCCGCTTGCCCAGCCGGTCCGCCACGCTCTGCAGGGCCCGCGACGCCGGTGCGTCGGGGTTGCTCAGCACCAGTGGCACGCCGTTGTCGCCGCCTTCGCGCAACCGGGTGTCGATGGGGATCTCGCCCAGCAGCGGAACTGGAGCGCCGACCGACCGGCTGAGGCCCTCGGCAACCGCCTGGCCGCCACCGCTGCCGAAGACCTCGACACGCTCGTCGCAGTGCGGGCACGGCAGGAAGGACATGTTCTCGACCACGCCGACGATCTGCTGGTGGGTCTGCAAGGCGATGGTGCCGGCCCGCTCGGCCACCTCGGCGGCGGCCTGCTGGGGGGTGGTGACCACGAGCAGCTCGGCCGGCGGCACGAGCTGGGCCACCGAGATGGCGATGTCCCCGGTTCCCGGCGGGAGGTCCATCAGCAGCACGTCGAGGTCGCCCCAGAAGACGTCGGCGAGGAACTGCTGCAGTGCGCGGTGCAGCATCGGCCCGCGCCAGACCACCGGCTGGTTGTTCGCGACGAACATCCCGATCGAGATGACCTTCACGCCGTGCGAGGACGGGGGCATGATCATGTCCTCGACCTGGGTCGGTCGGCCCTCGACACCGAGCATCCGTGGGACAGAGTGCCCGTAGATGTCGGCGTCCACGACTCCGACCGACAGCCCGGAGCGGGCCATCGCCGCAGCGAGGTTCACCGTCACCGAGGACTTGCCCACGCCGCCCTTGCCGGATGCGACCGCGTAGACGCGGGTGAGCGAGCCGGGCTTGGCGAAGGGGATCTCCTTCTCCGCGACGCCAGACTCGGCCCGGAGGCGCTGCTGCATCTCCTGCCGTTGCTCGGCCGACATCACGTCGAGCTCGACGCGGACGTCGGTCACCCCGGCGAGGGACGACACGGCCTCGGTGACCCTGTTGATGATCGTCGGCTTCATCGGGCACCCGGCCACCGTGAGGTAGATGCCCACAGCGACGATGCCGGAGGGGTCGATGTCCACGGACTTGACCATGCCGAGGTCCGTGATCGGCTTGTGGATCTCGGGGTCGTCGACCGTTGCGAGGGCAGCCTGGACGGCTTCCAGCGTGGGGGTGGACATGCCACCGATGTTACGTCGCGGACGGATCGGCTCCGGTGGGGGTGCTCGCCTAGGATTCCGGACCATGGCAGGGCACGGGCAGCTCACAGATGCGCAGATGCGGGCGTGGCGGCTCTTTCTCCGCGCGCACGCCCTGGTCACCCGTCGACTCGAGGCTGACCTCGCCGCGGAGCAGAAGCTGCCGCTCGCGTTCTACGACGTGCTGGTCCAGCTCGTGGAGTCGCCGGAGCGGAAACGGCGCATGTCGGAGCTGGCCGAGCGGGTGCTGCTCTCCCGCAGCGGGCTGACCCGTCTGGTCGACCGGATGGAGCGCGACGGCCTGGTCACCCGGGAGCCGTCCGAGGACGACGGTCGCGGGTTGTACGCCGTGCTGACCGCGGCCGGCTTCGACCGGCTCCGTGCGGCCACCCCCACCCACCTGCGCGGCGTCCACGACTACGCCGTCGGCGGTCTCAGCGACGCGCAGGCCGACGAGCTG
>JBBRVU010000049.1:0-23510 GCA_038246575.1 Actinomycetes bacterium
GATGACGTGGGTCAGCGTCGGGAACTCCCGCAGCGACAGGTTGTCGTCACGTTCGAGCCCGTAGCGTTCCCGCACCGCGGCGAACACCTCGGCCTGCTTGACCGTGTCCACCCCCAGGTCGGCCTCCAGGTCCAGATCCAGCGCGAGCAGCTCCGACGGGTAGCCGGTCATGTCCGCCACGATCTGCACCACCGCGTCGGTCACCTCGTCGCCCACGGCTTCGGCGAGCTCGGCGTCCGACGTGGTGGGCTCGAGGGGAAGCTCTCCTGGAGCCAGCGCGGGCGCGGCTGCCGGTGGCAGCGCCGGCTCGGGCGTCACCGGAGCGACGGGCGCCGGAGCGACGGGCGTGGGAGCGACGGGCGCCGCAGCGGGCGCCGCTGCGGGCGCAACGGGGACCGCCGCGGGGGCCGCAGTCGCAGCGGCCGGGGTCGCCGGCCGGACGGCGGGTGGCCCGTCGTCGACGATCCGCAACCGACGGGTGCTGACCTCGAGCCGGGCGCCTCGGTGGCCGCTGATCGCGTCGAGCCAGCGCTGCCAGGCGGCCGGGTCGGTGATCCGGTAGGCGTAGCCGAGCTGGGCCGGACTGCGGTGCCTCCCGTCGGGCAGGGGCGTCCAGCGCAGCAGGGACATCGCGATCTGGGAACCGAAGCCGGCAGCCAGCCGCAGCGCGTACTGCACCGGGTAGGCCCCACCCTGGGACAGGTTGAGGTCGCCCAGATCGGGGTCGGGCTCCTTATAGTTGGGCACCGGAGGCACCACGCCGGTCTCCAGCGCCTTGATCGCGACGACGTCCTCGATGCCGGCACCCATGGCGTGCCCGGTGAAGCCCTTGGTGTTGGTGATGACAATGGACTCGGCCACGTCACCGAACGTCGTGCGCAGGGAGTTGATCTCCGCCGCGGCACTGCCGCCACGCGCGGGCGTGTAGGTCTCGTGCGAGACGAAGACCGTGGAGTCAGCGATGGCGCGCCGGTCGACGCCGCGGGCCTCGGCCTGGCGTACCACGTCCTCCATCACCTGGGCAATGTGGCTGACGTCCAGACGGGTGCCGTGGAAGGCGCTGTTGGCCGTGACGGTGCCGAGCACCTCGCAGATCGGCTGCAGCCCGCGCTCGCGCGCCGCGTCGGCCGACTCGACGACGAAGGCCGCCGCGCCCATCCCGATGATCATGCCGTGGCGCCGGAGGTCGAACGGTGTAGCGGCGTCCTCTACGGAGTCGTCCGTCGCCGCCGCGCCCGTGGCGAGGAAGCCGGAGGCCGTCCACGGCAGCATGGAGTCCGCGGTGACGTCGTCGGCCGAGACCACCACGACGCGACGGCAGCGACCGGCGCGGATCCAGTCCTGGGCCAGCGACAGCGCCTGCGTGGTGCTGGCGCAGGCGGCGTTGACCTGAGTGTTGGGCCCGCGGGCCCCGATGATCTCGGCGAACTGCGAGTGCCCCATCGACAGACAGCGGAACAGGAAGCGCCGGTCGAAGGTGAAGCCCTCGACCTCGATGAGGTGCTTGAGCTCGGCAATGCGGCGCTCCACCTCCGGCAGCGCCGGCTCGTCGCCGCGCATACGGGCCCTGACTGCCTCGAGGGCGAGCAGCTGCTCGCGACGGCCCTTGTCCGTGTAGTAGCGGGACAGGTCGTCGGCGAAGGAGTCGTAGCCCGGGAAGGCCGAGGCGAAGATCACGCCCGTGTCGTCGCGCAGGGCGTCGGGCAGGCCCCACCGCTCCGGCAGCTGCGAGCCCAGCGTCGTCGTCTTGTAGCGCATGACGAGCGGGATGCCGGCGTCACGCAGCGCGTCGAAGCCGGCGCCGAGCGCGAGCCGCGTAACCGTGTCCAGCGCCGCGTCGCGGGCCGGATCGATCCCGAAGTCGGCGACGACGTCGAGCGGCGCGCGCCGCCCGGCGAGCTTCACGACGTCGGCCTCGTCATCGATGGTCTCGAACGTCGGGTTGCCGGCCTCCCGCTTCACGAGACGGGTGATCCGCATATCGACCATCTGCTGGCGGAAGCGGTGCGGGATCGTATCGATGAACTGCTGGCCGTCGAGGATCCGCTGCAGGTTCTCGTCGTCGAAGACCCGTTCCACGCCGGGCAGCCCGAGCGCGGCACCGGTGATGACGACCGGCTCGTCCAGGCCGGGCGCGGGGGTCCCGGCGGCACCGGCGGGGCCGACCGCCGGTGTGGCTCCGCCCCAGACCCGCATGCCCTGCTCCAGGACGTCGGCGAACAGGCGGCCGAGCTCGGTGAGGCGGTCGGTGCGGACGGGGGCGCCTGCCGGGGTCGAAGGGGCGGCCGACACAGCGACCGGCTGGATGGCGACCGGCTGGGCGGCGACGGGTGTCGGCCCCGACGGGACCGGCGCAGCGGCCGGGATCTCCGCGTAGCCAAGCCCGGCGGCCCACAGGCCGCACAGGGCAGCGTTGAACGACGGGATGTCGCCGTTCTTGGGGTGGTTGGTGAACAGCGCGAGGACGTCGTCGTGGGACCCGAGGACATCCTCCACGAAGCCGTGCAGCGCCTTCTTGGGGCCTACTTCGACGAAGACCCGAGCGCCCGCGTCGTACAGCGTCCGCAGTCCCTTGACGAACTGCACCGGCGAGGACACCTGCCGTCCGAGGATGTCGAGCATCTGCGCCCGGTCTGCGCCCGGCGGGTAGAAGTCGCCGCTGATGTTGGCGACCATCGGCAGCACGGGGGCCCGGACGTCGAGCCGGCGCAGCGCCTCCCGCAGCGGCTCGCTGGCCGCGGCGACGATCGAGGTGTGGAAGGCATGGCTGACCGGGATGCGCGCTGCGTTCATCCCGGCGGCGGTGAAGGCCTCGACGGCCCTCATGACGGCGTCGGTGGCGCCGCCGATGACGGCCTGGCTGGTGCTGTTGATGTTGGCGATGACGACGTTGCCCCCGACGGAGTCGACGATGCGCTCGATCTCGGCCAGCGGGCCGAAGACCGCGGCCATCGCCCCGTTGTCCTCCATGGCGACCGAGACCATGCCGCGGCCGCGGGCGCTGACCGCCTCGAGGGCTGCGTCGAAGGACATCGCCTCGGCGGCGACGAGGGCGCCGTACTCGCCGAGGCTGTGACCCATCACCATGTCCGGGCGGACGCCGTAAGTCCCCAGCAGCTTGGTGAGCGCCAGGTCGGTGGCGAGCACGGCCGGCTGGGTGATCTCGGTCTGCAGCAGCTGCTGCTCGAGCGCCTGGACCGCGGCCGGGTCGCTCTTGTCGATGAAGATGTACGAGGACAGCGAACGGCCCAGCAAAGGGGTCATGATGCGGTCGGCCTCGTCGAACGTCTCCGCGACTATGGGCTCCCGCTCGCGCAGCTCCTCCAGCATGTTGACGTACTGCGAGCCCTGGCCGGTGTAGAGGAAGGCGACCTTCGGCGCCGGTCCACGGCCGACGAAGACGCCTTGCGCACGCAGCATCCTCCACATCGCCGGTGCGCCCGCCCGGAACGCCTTGATCGCCTTGCCCGCCTTGCCCGCGAGGTCGGCGGCGTTGGCGTAGTCGATGGCGACGCGCACCGCAGCCCGCGCGAGCGCCGGGTCGGGCGCCGCACGTGGTGGGGTCGTGCCGCCGGCCGCCTCGGCCGCTGCCTGTTCGAGCTGCGCCACCAGGTCGGCGTCGTCGCGGCCGCCGAGCACCAGTGCGCCCCGCAGCGGGGGCCGCGGGGCGGCCGGTCCCGCCGTGGCGACCGGTGCGACGGACTCGGTCACCTCCGTGCGCGGGATCTCGGCCGAGGCGTAGCTGCGCGCAGCGCTCTCCGGACGGTGTCGGCCGGGGACGTACTCCTCCAGCACGGCGTGGAAGTTGGTGCCGCCGAAGCCGAACGCGCTGAGGCCGCCGCGCCGGGCCTCGGGGTCGGCCGGCCAGTCCCGCAGCTCGGTGTTGACCCGGAACGGCAGCGTCGCCCAGTCAACCCGGTCGTTGGGGTTGCGGAAGTTCAGACTGGGCGCCAGCACCTTCTCGTGCAGCTGCATGACCATCTTGAACAACCCGGCGCTGCCCGCGGCCGCCTTGAGGTGGCCGATGTTGGACTTCACCGAGCCGAGCGCGATCGTGCCCGACGGGCCGCCCTCGCCGAACACCTCGGCCAGGCTGGTGAGCTCGGCGCCGTCGCCGGCGCGGGTGGAGGTGCCGTGCGCCTCGACCGCGGATGCCGCGGCGGGCTTCATGCCCGCGTTGCGCCAGGCCCGCTCGACGGCCAGTCGCTGGCCGATGGGGTTGGGTGCGGTGATGCCCTTGCCCTTGCCGTCGCTCGACCCGCCGAGGCCGAGGAGGAGGGCGTAGACGCGCTCGCCATCGCGCTCGGCGTCCTCCAACCGCCGGAGGATGAACACCGCGGCGCCCTCGCCCATGACGAAGCCGTCGGCACCGGCGTCGAACGGCCGGGTCCCGGTCGCGGACAGCGCGCCGATCTTGCAGAACTTGACAAAACCGTTGGGGCCCATGTTGCGGTCGATGCCACCGGTGACGACGGCGTCGTACTGGTGGTCGAGCAGGCCCTGCACCGCCGAGTTCATCGCCGCCAGGCCGGAGGCGCAGGCGGCGTCCGTGGTGAAGTTGGGCCCGCGGAAGTTGAACAGGTTGGCGACCCGGCCGGCCAGGACGTTGGACAGCTCGCCGGGCATGGTGTCCTCGGTGATCGGTGGCAGGTCGGCGGCGAAGCGCTCGTGGAACTGCTCGAGGATCGCTTCGCAGACATCGGCGGGCAGCGCCGCGAACGACGGCGCGTCGCGTAGGTCCTGGGCGAGCTCGGGGAAGAAGACGCGCAGCGTCGTGCGGTAGTGCTTGTCGCCGCCGATGGCGTTGCCGAGGATGACCGCGACCCGCTCAGGGTCGACGGTCCAGTCGGGCCACCCGGCGTCGAGCAGCGCCGAGCGGGAGGCCGAGACCGCCCACTGCTGCCCGACCTCCATCTGATCGGACACCTTGGGCGGTAACGGCAGCCGCCAGCCCATCGGATCCCACGGGAAGTCGGTCACCCAGCTGCCGATCCGGGTGTAGGACTTGTCGGGCGCTTCCGGGTCGGGGTCGTAGTAGAGGTCGGGGTCCCACCGGTCCGGAGGGACGTCGGAGATGCTGTAGCGACCATCGCGGATGTTGCTCCAGAACGTGGCGGCGTCCGGGGCGTCTGGCATGATCGCGGCGACGCCGACGATGGCGACCGGGGGGCGGAGTATCTCAGGCATGACAGATCCTTCGGGCGTCAGGAGCTGACGCGGTCGTAGAGCACGGCGGCGACGGCGTCCATGTCGACGAGCAGCCCGGCCTGGGCCGCCCGGACGCGGTCGAGCGGGAGGGTGGCCGCGAGGCCGGCGGCCGCGCCAGGGTCGGCGGCACCGGACACCCAACGTACGCCTTCCTCGGCGACCTTGAGCGCCGCGTCACGGGCGAAGACGCGGCTGATCACGGCCAGGCCGGCCGCATCGAAGCGCTGGTCGGTCTTCTCCGGCAAGCGGCCCTCGGCGGCGGCGACGGCACGGCGGACCGTGGCGCCCGCCGCCTCGGCGAACGCCACCAGCTCGCCGAGCCGGAAGAGCACGTGCTGGTTGCGGGTCAGCCGACCCACCCGGCACGCCTCGAGCACTCCGCCCATGCACTCCAGCGCGAGCGCCGCCACGTCCGCGCCCACGTCGGGGTGCGCCGCGTGCAGCGAGCGCACGGCGGCGGCGGCGTCCGGGTAGTACGCCCCGCGAGTCTTGAGGTGGTGTTGCCAGCGGTCGCGGGCGATCGTCATCTCGAGGATCTCCGAGGTGCCCTCGTAGATCGTCGTGATGCGGACGTCGCGGCTGACCTTCTCGACGATGTACGGGCGGGTGTAGCCATAGCCGCCGTGGGCCTGGATCGCGGCGTCGGCCGCGGCGGAGCCGGCCTCGCTGGCGAGGTACTTGGCGATGGCGCCCTCGGTGTTGAGCGCGCCGCCGTCGCCCTCGCCGGCGTCGATGCGGGTGGCGGTCTCCTCGACGAACGAGCGTGCGCCCTCCAGCCGCACCACGTGCGGGACGATCAACTTGTGCGTGTAGCCCTGCTTCTGGCTCAACGGGGCGCCGCCCTGCACCCGCTGGGTGGAGTAGCGGATCGACCGCTCCATCGCCTCCCAGCCGCCGCCGAGGCCGAACGCCGCGACCATGAGCCGGGTGTAGCCGAAGACCTGCTGGGCCTGGACGAGGCCGCGTCCCTCGACGCCGCCGATCAGGCGGTCGACGGGGACGACGACGTCGTCGAGGAACAGCGCCGCGGTGTTGGACAGCCGGATGCCGTGCTTGTCCTCCGGCGGCGCGGCGGAGAAGCCCTCGGCGCCGCGCTCGACGACGAACCAGGTCGGTCCCCCAGGAGCCAGGGCGAGGATGGTGCACGCGTCGGCGATGCTGCCGTTGCTGATCCACTGCTTGCGGCCGTTGATCCGGTAGGCGGTCACCTCACCGTCGGTCTCGACAGGTGTCGCGGTGGTCGTCATCGAGCCGAGGTCGCTGCCGGCCTCCGGCTCGGTGGCGCCGTAGGCGAAGACGATCCCCTGCTCGGCGATGCGGCCCAGCCACTCCTTCTTCTGCTCCTCGGTGCCGCCCATGAGGATCGGGTCGCTGCCGAGGAAGGTGGCGAAGGCGGCGGTGGCCAGCCCGATGTCGATGCGCGCCATGCGCTCGCAGACCCGGTAGGAGTCGAACGCTCCCCCGCCCATGCCGCCGTACTCCTCGGGGATGAAGACCAGCTGCACTCCGAGCGCGTCGCTGGACATCGCCCGCACGGTGTCCTCAGGACAGACGTCCTCGTGGTCAAGGTCGAGGATGCGCTCCTCTGGCAGCAGGTCGCCGACGAAGTCGCCGAGCGCCTCCAGCATGAGGTTGAGGGTGCCGAGGTCGAGCCCCTCGCCGCCGAGGTGGGCGGTCTCGGTCGCAGCAGTCATGAGGTGGATCCTTCCGCGCGGGTGGGAGTGGGGCCGGCCGCATCGGGCGTGCGTACGGAGCGGAGCAGGACCTCGGAGACGTCGGTGACCTCGACGTTCTCGGCGGCCTTGCCCTGCTGCTGGCGCAAGGTGACGCCGTCGGTCAGCATGACGATGCAGTAGGGACAGGCGGCAGTGACGAGGTCGGGCTTCAGCGCGAGCGCCTCGTCGGTGCGGTTCTCGTTGACCCGTTGGCCGGTGGTCTCGTCCATCCACATGCGGGCACCGCCGGCGCCGCAGCAGAAGGACTTCTCCAGCGTGCGCGGCATCTCGGCGACGCGGGCCCCCGGGACGCTCCCCAGGATCTCGCGCGGCGGGGCGAAGACGCGGTTGTGCCGGCCCAGATAGCAGGGGTCGTGGTAGGTGATCGTGGCGTCGACCGGCGTCACCGGCCGGATGCTGCCGTCGGCGACGAGCCTGGCCAGGAGCTGGGTGTGGTGGACGACCTCGTAGCTGCCGCCGAGCTGCGGATACTCGTTGGCGAGGGTGTTGAAGCAGTGCGCGCAGGTGGCCACGATCGTGCGCTTGGCCTTGCCCTCGAAGGCCGCGTTGAGGGTCTCGACATTCTGCTGGGCCAGCATCTGGAACAAGAACTCGTGGCCGATGCGGCGAGCGGGATCGCCGGTGCAGGCTTCCGCCTCACCGAGCACCATGTAGGACACCCCGGCGCCGTGCAGGAGTTCGGCGACCGCGCGCGTGGTGCGCTGCGCGTTGTCGTCGAGCGCGCCCGCACAGCCGACCCAGAACAGGTAGTCGACGTCGTCGGGGATGCGGTCGGACCCGTCCGCGCCGAGCACCGGCACGTCGAACGGCAGGCTGGCCGCCCACTCCATGCGGGCTGCGTTGCCGCGCCCCCACGGGTCGCCGGCGTGCTCGAGGTTGCGCAGCATCGGGTCGGCCGACTCGGGGAACTCGCCTTCGATGAGCACCTGGTGGCGGCGCATGTCGACGATGTGGTCGACATGCTCGATATCGACCGGGCACTGCTCGACGCAGGCGCCGCAGGTCGTGCACGACCAGAGCACGTCGGGGTCGATTACCGCCCCACCAGAGGGCATCGCGGGATCGCCGGTCGTCGCGCCGACCAGCTGCCGCTCGGCCTCCGCGCGCTGCTCCTCCGGCAGCGCCGCGCGCGCCTCGTCCGACCCGGCGAGCAGGTAGGGCGCCTTGGCCAGCGCGTGGTCGCGCAGGTTCATGATCAGCAGCTTGGGCGACAGCGGCTTGCCGGTGTTCCAGGCCGGGCACTGCGACTGGCAGCGGCCGCACTCGGTGCAGGTCGCGAAATCGAGCAGGCCCTTCCAGGTGAAGTCCTCGATCTTCCCGCGGCCCATGAGGTCGTCCTCGCCGGGGTCCTCGAAGTCGACCGGCTTGCCGCCGGAGTGCACCGGCAGCAGCGCGCCAAGCCCCCGCGGGCGGCGGGAGAAGCCGACGTTGAAGACCACGGTGAAGATGTGCAGGTGCTTGCCGTTCACCACGATCACGAGGAAGACGAGGATGACGCCGAGCGCCACGAGGATGCCGACAGTCTCGAGGACCTCGTTGGCGCTCGTGCCGAGCGGCGCGAGCAGCTTGGCGACCCACTCGGAGGCGAACGCGCCACTGTCGTACGGGAAGTGACCCGTGTTGATCTGCGCGCCGCGGTAGAGCAGTAGGCTCCAGACGACGTTGAAGATCATGAACAGCACGACCCACGCTGCGTCGACGTGCGAGCCGAAGAAGCGCGAGCGTCGTCCCTCGCGCTTCGGCGAGTGCCGCCACCGGATGACGGCGAAGATGACGACCGAGATCAGCACGAGCACGACCACGAAGTCCTCGAGGAAGCCCAGCCACGGCTGCCGCCCAATGAATGGGATGGCAAAATCCCGGTTGAACAGCGCGCCGTACGCTTCGATCAGGGTGAAAATCAGCAGGATGAAGCCCCAGAACGCCATGAAGTGCGCGATGCCGGGAAGCGTCCACTGGAGCAGCTTGCGTTGGCCCGCGACCTCGACCACCTCAGTCTTGATGCGGGTGCCGATGTCGTCGAAGCGTCCCGGCTCGACCGGCTGGCCCTGCTTGCCGATCCGGTAGAGCAGCCACAGGCGTTTGCCGGCCAGCCAGAACGCGACGGCGGTCATGAGCAGACCGACGACGATCCTCACGGTCACGGCGACTCCCCGGTCAGCATCATGTGGGCGGTCGGATCAGGCCTTGCGCTTCTCGATCTCGGCGACCAGGGCCGGCAGCACGTTGTGCACGTCGCCGACGACGCCGAAGTCGGCGATCGCGAAGATCGGCGCCTTCGGATCCTTGTTGATCGCGACGATGGTGCGCGAGCCCTGCATGCCTGCGCGGTGCTGGATCGCCCCCGAGATGCCGCCGGCGAGGTAGAGCTGGGGGGCGACCGTCTTGCCGGTCTGGCCGATCTGGAAGTCGCGGCCGTACCACTCCAGGTCGGTGGCCGCCCGCGACGCGGCGGCGGCGCCGCCGAGGGAGTCGGCGACCCGCTCGACGAGCTGGAAGGCATCAGCCGAGCCCATGCCGCGACCGCCTGCCACGACGACCTTCGCGTCGGCGAGGTCCGGCCGTCCGGTGCTGGTCTTGGTCGTGCGGCTGGTCACCCGGGTGCCGCGGGCGGCGTCGGAGACCGCGACCTCGACCGGCTCGACAGCCGCGCTGGTGGGCGCCGCTTCGGCGGAGACTGCATTGGGGCGCACGGCGATGATCGGGGTCCCGCGCACGACCTGGCTCTGCGCCGACCAGGAACCGGAGAAGACCGACTGCGTGACCAGCGGACCGCCGTCGCCCGGCTCGACGTCGGTCGCGTCGGTCACCAGCCCGGAGTCCAGGCGGACCGCTGCGCGGGCAGCCACCTCCTTGCCCTCGGAGCCGGAGGTGACGAGCACGGCGGCGGGGGTGGACTTCTCGACGACGGCAACCAGAGCGTCGACCTTGGGAGCCACGAGGTAGTCGTCGAGCTCGGGGGCGTCGACGACGTAGACCTTGGCGGCCCCGTGCTCGGCGAGCACCGCGGTCGTCGAGTCGTCGGCGGCACCGAAGACGAGCGCGGCGGGCTCACCGAGCCGGCGGGCGAGGGTGAGCAGCTCCAGCGTCGCCTTGCGGACGGCGCCGTCGGTGCGCTCGGCGAGGACGAGGACTTCGGCCACGAGGTGCTCCTTGGAGTGGTGCGGGGAATCGGGCTGGTCGGGGTCTGCGAGAACGTCGCGTGGAACGTCGGGCTGGGCGGCTCAGAGCAGCTTGCGCGCCACCAGGAAGTCGGCGAGCTGGACGGCTGCGTCGCCCTCGTCGACGATGACGGTGCCGGCCTGCCGAGGCGGCAGCGGCGCCGCAGCGCGGACGGCGGTGGCCGCGGCAGCCGCGCCCACCCGTGCGGAGTCGACGTCGAGGTCGGCCAGCGACCAGGTAGTGATCGGCTTCTTCTTGCCGGCCATGATCGCCTTGAAGGACGGGTACCTGGCCGTGCCGGTCTGGTCGGTCACCGAGACCACCGCCGGGAGGGCAGCGGCCAGCTCCTCGGTGGCGGTTTCACCGTCGCGCCGCGCCGTGAGCTGGCCGTCGGACACCTCGAGCGCTCCCGCGAGGGTGAGCTGGGGTACGCCGAGGCGCTCGGCGATCATCGCCGGCACCACCGACATCTCGGCATCCGTGGAGGCCATGCCGCACAGCACGAGGTCGAAGCCGATGCGCTGGATCGCGGAAGCGAGCACCAGCGAGGTCGACAACGCATCCGAGCCGTGCAGGGCATCGTCGCTGATGTGCACGGCGTCGTCGCCGCCGATCGCCAGCGCCTTGCGCAGCCCGTCGACCGCCTTGGGCGGACCCATCGTCAAGTAGGTGACCGTCGCCGGGAGGCCCTTCTCGACCAGCGTCACCGCCTGCTCGACGGCGTACTCGTCGAGCTCGGACAGCCTCCCGTCGACGGCTGCTCGGTCGAGGGTGAAGTCGGCCGCATACCGCCACTCGGCGGTGGGCTCGGGCACGTGCTTGACAGGTACGACGATCTTCATGGGCTGCTCCGAGTGTCAGCTGTCCGGGGGCGCTTGTCAGACGCTAGGCGGACCGGGTGTCCCGGCGACAGGGGCCCTAGGACCCTCCTCGGTCCAACTCGAGACCTTCGACTGTTACCGACTGGTAGCCCCTGGAGCCTACGGGAGGTTCGACCTCACAGTGGACCACCATGAGTCTTCCGTTCCCCGAACCGACGGCGGCCATCCCCTCCCGTGCCGAGGTCCTCCTCGGCTACCTCGACTACTTCCGCTCGGTCGTGCTCGGCAAGCTCGACGGGCTGCCCGAGGACGACCTGCGCAGCAGCCGGCTGCCGTCGGGTTGGGCACCGATCGAGCTGCTCAAGCACGTCACGTACGTGGAGCGGCGTTGGCTCGAGTGGGGCTTCGCCGGCCGCGACGTGGCCGATCCCTGGGGCGACCGGCGGGCAGACCGCTGGTACGTCGGCCGGCAGGAGTCGCTGGAGGCACTCGTGAACGAGCTCCACGCGCAGGCGGCGCGCAGCCGCGCCGTCGTCGAGGCGCACGGCCTCGCCGAGAGGGGACAGCCGGGGCCGCGGTGGGACGGCGCCGAGCCGGCCACGCTCGAGCGGGTCCTGCTCCACCTGGTGCAGGAGTACGCCCGCCACTCCGGGCACCTCGACGTCGTGCGCGAGCTGATCGACGGGGCGGTCGGCGAGTAGGGCGCGCCAGCGCGGGTTGGCGCAGGTCGGGCCGGGGAAGGGCGGTCTCACACGCCGACCGGGAAGGGGACCGCCATGACCGCTCTGGCGACGCGGGACGCCGTCACCCCGCACGCCGGCAGCACCCAGTTGGTGATCGCCGTCCTGGTGGGCATCGCGGTGCTGGTGGTGCTCATTACCCGGTACAAGCTGCATCCGTTCCTCAGCCTGACCATCGGCTCGCTCCTCGTCGGGACCATCGCCAACCTGCCGATGGCCGACACCATCGTCGGCCGCGCCGGCCCGCGCATGCTGCCGTGGTCGATGGCTCTGGTCCGCGCGCTCATCGGACTGCCGATGTTCTTCGAGATCGGCCTGGTGCTCCTCATGCCGGTGATCCTGCTGGTGTCGATCCGCTCGGGCCTGTCGCTGATGCGGGTCGCGATCCCGGCGCGGGCCGGCTTGTCGATCATGCACGGGCTGGTGCCGCCGCACCCCGGCCCGCTCGTGGCCATCTCCGCGTTGAAGGCGGACCTGGGGGTCACGCTGGCCTTCGGGGTCCTCGTCGCCGTCCGGACAGTGATCATCGGCGGTCCGCTGTTCTCGCGGTTCGCCGACCGCTGGGTCCACGTTGAGACACCGACGATGTTCGTGACCGAGCGGGAGCAAGAGTTCGCCGGCGTCGGCGCCCGGGCCGGCGAGACCGCGACGCAGTCCGGCGGTCGCGGCCCGTCGGCGGCCGTGGGCGACAGCCCGGCGGAGACACCCGCCGAGGGCCCGACCGGCGACCGTCGCGACCAACACCGCTGCCGGCGCGCTCACCCCGCTGACGTCGGGCTTACGAGCGGGAGACGTCGCTGCTCGTGCTGGCCGTCGGCGCCGGATCGCTGTTCTTCTCTCACGTCAACGACGCGGGCTTCTGGCTGGTGAAGGAGTACTTCGGCATGACCGTGGGGCAGACCATCAAGTCCTGGTCGATCATGGAGACGGTGATCTCCGTCTGTGGGCTGGCCGGGGTGCTCCTGCTGTCCCTGGTCGTGTGAGGCCGCGCCGGTGAGCGAGCGGGGCGTCGTGCTCGGCGTCGACCTGGGGACGACGAGCACGAAGACGGTCGCCTTCGACGTGAGCGGGCGCGCGCTGGCCGACCACGCAGTGCCGTACCCGTTGCACGAACCCGCGGCGGGATTCGCCGAGCAGGACCCCGACGAGATCCTCACGGCCGTCGGCACGACGGTCGCGGCGGTGGTCGAGCAGCTGGGAGAGCAGGGCGGCGTACGGATCGCCGGCCTGTCGTTCAGCTCGGCGATGCACAGCCTGCTCGGACTCGACGCCGACGGCCGCCCGCTGACCCGCGTCGTGACATGGGCCGACTCGCGGGCCAGCGCACAGGCCGAACGCATCCGCGCGTCCGCCGGCGGGCTCGCTCTGCACCGGCGCACCGGCACCCCCGTGCACCCGATGTCGCCGCTGACCAAGCTGGTGTGGTTCCACGAGCAGGAGCCCAAGCTGTTCGAGAGCGTCGCCAGCTGGGTGGGCATCAAGGACTACGTCCTGCTGCGGCTGTGCGATGCGTTGGTCACCGACCATTCCCTCGCCTCGGGGTCGGGGCTCATGGACATCTCAGCGCTGGCCTGGGACACGCAGGCGCTGCAGCTGGCCGGCATCACCGCCGAACAGCTGCCGGAGTTGGTGCCCACCACGACCGTGCTGCCGGGCCTGTCGGCGTCGGCCGCCGAGGCGACCGGGCTGCCGGCCGGAACCTCCGTCGTCGTCGGCGCCGGCGACGGCCCGCTCGCCAACCTCGGGCTCGGCGCAGTCGGCCAGGGCGTCTGCGCCTGCTCGATCGGGACGAGCGGCGCGGTCCGCGTCATGGTCGACAAACCGTCGGTCGACCCGCTCGGCGGCGTGTTCTGCTATGCCCTCACCGAGGACCGCTGGGCCGTCGGTGGGGCGATCAACAACGGCGGCCTCGTGCTCGGTTGGGCCGGTGACGCGCTCGCCCCCGACCTCGGCGCGGACAGCGAGGCCGCGCTGCTCGACCTCGCCGCGGACGTGCCGGCCGGCTCCGGCGGGCTGGTCATGCTGCCCTACCTGCTCAGCGAGCGGGCCCCACACTGGAGCTCGCTTCCCCGCGGCGCGTACGTCGGCCTCACCCGGGAGCACCGACGCGAGCACCTCGTCCGCGCCGCGCTCGAGGGGGTCTGCCAGCAGCTCGGGCTCGTCCTGGAGGCGGTGCGGGCCGCCGGCAACGAGATCCGGGAGATGCGAGCAACCGGCGGCTTCGCCCGGTCGCCGCTGTGGAAGCAGATGTTGGCCGACGTGATCGGCATGCCGATCGGATTCCCGGCCGGGCACGAGGGGTCCAGCTTCGGCGCCGCGCTGCTCGGCATGCAGGCGCTGGGGCTCATCGCGTCCGTCGACGTGGCGGCCGAGCTGGTGACCATCGACGAGGTGTTGACGCCGGATCCGTCGGCGGCGGCCACGTACGCCGCCCTGCGGCCGGTGATGTCTGAGCTCTACTCCGCCCTCGTACCGACGTTCACCACGCTGCGCCGGCTGGCGCCGAGCCTGCTGCTCGAGCCCTGAGCGATGCGCGACCGGCTCGGCTATTAGCCACCGGCCGGGATGGGCGCCGGCGCAGCCCGGCCGGGCGCCTAGCCATGCTCGCCGCGTCCGATCCGATCGGTCTGCCGATGAACTCGACGATCAGCGGCCAGTGATGTTCCGGGGCGTCCATCCCCGCGAAGTGGCCAGCACCTTCGATGACCTCGAGCTGCCCGATATGTTCCGGCAGCGCGCCGACGATCCCGGACTCATCGCACTTTGACCGGGCAGCGTGGTGGTCGTCGCTGAGCTGAGACTCGCCGGTGTTGACGGGTGCAGGCCCAGTCAAGTGCGCAGAGCCCCCTTGGCCACGGCGGATCTGGCGACCTACCACGCGGCCGCGTCGACCCGACCGGCCACCCACCGCCTTCGGACGTCAAGCCGCCGCCGCTCCCGCCACCGCTCGACCCGGACACGATCCAGCAGATCCAGATGCTGAACGAGGCTGTTCCCCTCTACGGCTTCGCCGCCGACCTACCTCCGCAAGAGCCGCTCGAACCGAACGATCCTCGTTGGGACGTCACCGTGCCGTCGACCGTCGTTCCCGGCGTCCACCACGTCCTCCGCTTGGACGTCGGTGAGCAGGACAGGCCCAACAACGGGTTCGTCGACGGTCTCCCTCCGGTTGGGTCACGCCCGGCACTCAGCGCGCGGTCACGGCGTACGAGCTCTCGCCAGGCTAGATGGCACGTGCGACGTCGGCGGCCTCCTGTATCGCCTCCAAGGCGGAGCGCGCCTGTTCCGCGTCGCCGATGACATGGACCTCGGACACGGTGTTTCCGATCTTGTCGGACAGCAATTCGTAGGGACTGACACCGATGGCGACGATGAAGTGATCGCCGCTGATGGTGCGCTCCTGGCCCTTCGCGTCCTCGACGACGAGAGCATCGTCCAGGATCTCCTTTACCATGGTGGAGGTAAGGACATCGATGCCCAGCTCCCGGAAGTCGTGCATGGTCAGGGTGCGTATCTCGACAACCATCTCGGAGCCGAAGTGGTCCAGCATCTCGACGATGGTGATAGTGGTGCGCTCGATCATCGGGTTGTCACCGAGGTTGGCCAGGCACTCGGCAACCTCGCAGCCCACGAGCCCCCCACCGATCACCACGATGTTGCCGGTGGGCTGCACCAAACGGCCGGCCAGAATGTCGTCGGCCAGATACACATTGCCCCGGGACACGCCCGGAATGGGCGGCCTCACGGGCTCGCTACCAGTGGCGAGAATCACGACGTCCGGCGCGACTTCGGCTACCAGCTCCGGCGTAACCTCGCTGTTCAGATGGATCACACCACCGGCTTTCTCGACCTGTACCACGAGGTAGTGGATCAGCTTGCCCAGCTCGTGCTTGCGCGGTGCGATGGCGGCTAGATTAAACTGTCCACCGACTTTCGGCTCCCGTTCGTAGAGATGAACCTCGTGTCCCCGAAGTGCGGCGACCCGTGCTGCCTCCAATCCGCCCGGTCCGCCACCCACCACCATTACTCTCTTCGGCTCGGCAACCGCTTCTATCGCCATCTCCGCTTCTTTGCCCACTGCGGGATTGACCAGGCAGGTCATGGGAGTGTGAGGCTTGCGGCCGATACAGCCCTGACCGCAGCCGATGCACGGTGCGATGTCCTCGAATCGACCCTCCCGGGCCTTGTTGGGCAGCTCGGGATCCGTGATGAGCGCTCGCCCCATCACCACCATGTCGGCCTCCCCGTTTCGCAACACGTCTTCGGCGAAACGGGCGTCGTTGATCCGTCCGACGACCATCACGGGCACATCCACGACCTTTTTGATCCCCGCGGACAGCGCGACATTGCTTCCCAGCGGGCTACCGGTCGGCGGCATCACGCGCCACGAGGTGTGGGGATAGACGCCGGCAGAGACGTGGAAAGCAGTCACCCCGGCATCAGCCAGAATGGGCACGATGAACTGGGTTTCGCGCAGCGTGCGCCCACCCGGCATGTATTCATCACCGGAGATCCGCATGACGATGGGAAAGTCCTCTCCGGCGCGCTGTCGAATGCTCGCGATCACCTCCAGAGCGAGCTGCGATCGCGCTTCGATGGAGCCGCCATAACGGTCCGAGCGGCGATTGCGCAGACCGGAGAGGAACGAGCCCACCAGCATGTAGCTGTGAGCTGCATGCAGCTCCACCCCGTCGAAGCCGGCCTCGCGCGCCCTCCGTGCGGCCTCTCCGAACTCCACCACGACCGCTTGGATGTCCTCGATGCTCATCTCCTGACACATCTTCTTGGTGGTATGACACATCACTGGGGACGGACCCTTGGTATCGGTTCCGTAGAAGTAGGGGGCCAGGGATTCCGGGCCGGGGTGAGCCATCTGAGGAATGATCTTGGCGCCGTGTTCGTGTACCGCCTGGGTGAAGTCCTTCGGGCTGGGGAGGAACTTGTCGTGGGAAAGCCCGATGGTCCGAGGCATATAGGGCTCGAGTTCGGAGACCGTGCACATCTCGAGGGTGATCAAACCGACGCCGCCCCTGGCCCGCGCGACGTGGTAATCGCGCAGTCGATCCGACACCGTGCCGTCCTGGCTGCCGTAGTCGGTGTGCATCGGCGACATGACAATGCGGTTCTTCACCTCCATGGAGCCGATCTGGATCGGACTGAACAATCTCGATAGCTCGGTCATGGGATTTCCTCCGCTGTCGGGAGCTGCATCTCGGCACTCCTGATGGATAGGGTATCGCGCTGCCTGCCAGGGGCCGTAGAGGCTCCGGGGTGAGGGGCGGCTGTAGGCGGTCGCGCAGCGCACCATCCTTGTTGTGAGCATCGTGTCGATGCTTGCTGTTGGGACTCGGCGGGAGCCGAGGTGACGGCTTGGTCCGGTCGCCCTGCGAGGGCCTGCGCCCAGCAGGTGCGCACGATCTACCACGCCGTCACGACGGAGGGCGGCAAGGCGCTGGCCGAGGGGCTGGTCGACTCCCTGCCCAGCTGCCCGATCAGTGAGGTCGCCCGGCTCGGCCGCACACTGCGCTCCTGGCGGGGCGAGCGGCTGGCCTACTTCGACACCGGCGGCGCCTCGAACGGACCCACCGAGGCCCTGAACCTGATCATCGCAGCCACCGTCCGCGCATCGCTGCGTAGAGGCGGTATACCGGGCGCAAGTAGCGGCGATCTTCGAGCAGCCAACGAAGCAGCCAAGCGAAGGAGGCGGCAAGACGGCGAAGCCCTGCAGCGAAAGGCATGCACAGGGATCGCCCCACGACTGGCGCACCGTGACTTGCTCGTAATGCGTAGGTCGTGGCTTCGACTCTCAGCGACGGAAGTTCAGGTTGTGCAGGACCCTTGCCTTTGACGTGGCGCCCGAGCTCATCGGCGAGGAACTCACGGACTCGGCGACCTCGAGCCGGCGGCGGACGCAGCCGAGCCGAGCGACCCGAGTGCGGCAAGCTCATCCCAGCGCAGGCCGCAGTAGGCGAGGGCGAGGATGACCAGCCCGCTGGTCGCCGGCGGCCTCCGCCATGGCAGCGACCTGCTGGTGTGTGAGGTAGCGCTTTGGCGACGTGGCTGCCTTGGGGGAGTCCGCCGCCGAGCGCGGGGTTGCGGGGGATGCGGGGGATCTCGCACAGCCAGGTCGAGCATCAAGACAACACACGGTAGGCGTAGGCGACGGACGACGGACCGAGACCCTTGCCCGGACAACGCGGACACCCATGCGGCGATGTCGACGTGGCGGATCCTGGCGAGTGGGTAGCCCCCCGCCTTCGGCAGCACCTTACTTGTTCAGCACGTTCGTGCATGGCGTCCCTCGGCGACAAGACCGTGTCAGGCGAACGGCAGAAGGGAGCCAAGATCGGCGCTCTTGCGTTGCAGAGGGCATCTCCAGGAGCGGTGCCTAGCCTGGGCTGTCGATGGTGCCGCGCACTTGTCTCACGCGTCACCCCTTGACGATCAGGTTTCCGGCCATGTCCGGGTGGTAGCTGCACCCGAACGGGTAGGTACCGGGCTTCGAGGGAGCGGTGAACGTGCCCGTACCGCCGCCGGCCTGCAGGTTCCCGGTGTCGAAAACGTGCGTCTTCTTGTCGGTCAGGGTGTGCGCCACCGAGTCCTCGTTCGTCACGGTCACCCTCTGACCCGGCTTGACCGTCAAGCCGCCGGAGTAGCCAAAGTCCTTGATGACGACGCCGTCGGAAGTTGGCAGCGACGGGGACGTCGATGCAGTCGTCGAGGAGGACTGAGCGTTCGACCCACCCGAGCCGGAGGCCGAGGATCCCGCCCCGCATCCGCCGAGCACCAGAATCAGCGCCCCAGCGGCGAACACGAATGTGGGGTGCCTCGCACTCCGAGGGCGCAATCGACCCGAGGCGTGTGCCTCTGTGGGCGCGTGGGTGACGATGGGATGGGTCATTTCTGCCTCGCAGGTTCTCCGATGATGGGACCGACGGTACGGGTGATCCTCGATCGGGGGGATCGGCGACGGCCACCCAGTTTTCCCCGTGCGTCGCCTACCTTTCTGCCGCGGGAAGGGGCCGGTCGGTGAGCTCTACGACCGGCGTGCCGCGTTCGAGCAGGGACGCGACACTTGACTCGCGGGCAAGACTGGGGGTGTGCACCTGCTCGAGCGGGATCATGCCCTTGCGGCGCTGATGGACTACGCCGGAGACGCGTGTGCCGGAGTGGGCCGCGTCGTGCTGGTGTCGGGTGAAGCGGGGGTCGGGAAGACCTCGCTGGTCGAGCAGTTTCGGCTTGGCACCGCTCATGCGCGGTGGGCCAGCGGCGCCTGCGACGGACTGTTCACACCGCGGCCCCTTGGCCCGCTGTTCGAGATCGCCGAGCAGCTCGGTGGGGATCTGCTGGAAGCTTGCCGCCGCGACGCGTCGCGCGACGAGCTGTTCGCGGTGCTGCTTCGACAGATTGCTGCGCAGAGTGAGTTGACTCTGCTGTGCATCGAGGACGTCCACTGGGCCGACGAGTCCACGCTGGATCTGTTGCGCTTCCTCGGCCGGCGCATTCGGACCGCCCCAGCGCTGCTCGTGGTCACCTACCGGGACGAGGCGTTGGCGGCGGATGCCCCGCTGCGCGTCGTCCTAGGTGCACTCGCCACCGAGCGAGCGGTACGCCGGGTCGGCGTCGCACCGCTGTCGGAGGATGCGGTCGCCGTGCTCGCCGCGGACAGCGGGATCCGTGCCCCGGAGCTGCATCGGCTCACGGGGGGGAACCCGTTTTTCGTCACCGAGGTGGTGCAGACCGGGACGACCGCGATACCCGCCTCGGCACGCGACGCTGTGCTGTCCCGGGTCGCCCGCCTATCGGCCACCGCCCGCCGCGCAGTGGAGGTGGCGGCCTTGGGAGGAGCGCGGGTCGACCCGCGCCTGCTGGAGTCGGCCGGTGGGGTGTCCGCACGTGATCTGGACGAACTGGTCGCGGCCGGGGTGCTGGTCAGTGACGCGGCTTCCCTGCGGTTCCGCCACGAGATCACCCGGCTGGCCGTCGAACAGCAAGTGCCCGCGCACCGCCGGGCGTCGATCTCCGCCGGCCTGCTGACTGCGCTGCGACAGACGGGGAGCGGGGACGACGCGCGGCTCGCGTTCCACGCCGAGATCGCCGGTGACCGCGACGCGGTTCTGCTGTTCGCCCCCCTTGCGGGTCAGCGGGCGGCGGCACTCGGCTCGCACCGGGAGGCCGTCGTGCAGTACGAGCGTGCCGTGCGCTTCGCGGTCGACGGCGTCGACCCGGTCGTCACCGCTGACCTCAACGATCGGCTCGCCGCGGAGGCGTCGCTGATCGACAGTTGGGAGCTGGCGGCCGTCGCCGGACAGCGGGCATGGACGGCGTGGCGCGCGGTCGGCAACCCGGTGCGGGTGGGCGAGACGGTTCGAACGCTGTCCCGCACGATGTGGCGGCTGTGCCGTGGACGCGAGTCCATCGCCTACGCCGAGGAGGCCGTCGCCACCCTGGAGCCGCTCGGTGTCACCGCGGAGCTGGCGTGGGCGTACGCGCATCTCGGCGCCATCCACATGCACCGAGGCGAGTCCGAGCCCGGCCTCGTCGCCGCGGACAAGGCCGTTTCCCTCGCGGAGACCTTCGCGCTGGCAGGAATCATCAGCGACGGGCTGGCCACCGAGCCGTGCTTCGCCCGGACGCGCACCGACTGGCAGCACAGCATGCGCCGCTCGTTGCGGGCCGCGCTGGACGGCGGCGTGCACCAGCAAGCGGCCCGCGTGTACGCGAACCTGGGCCTGATGCTGTGCGCAGCCAAGCAGTTTGCCGCGGCCGAGGGGTACGTCATCGAGGGGACCGCATTCTGCGAGGAGCACGACATCGCCACCTTCGGCCTGCGCCTGCAGGCAACGCACGGCGAGCTGCTGCTCGACACCGGCCGCTGGGACGAGGCTCTCCGCGTGTGCCAGAGGGTGCTCGCCACGGGTGCCTCGCCACGCAACCGGATCACTCCGGCGCTCGTGGTCGGCCGCGTCCTCGCCCGCCGAGGGGACGAGGCCGCGTGGCCGCACCTGAACGGAGCGGTCGCCAGCGCGGACGGCGCCGACGAACCCGATGTGCTCGCCGAAACGCGCCTGTCTCGCGCGGAGGCACAGTGGGTCACCGGCAACCGCGAGGCCGCTGCCCGCGACCTCGCGGTCGGCGCCGGCGGTGCGGCGTACATCGACGATTGGACCCGAGGCCTGCTCGCGTCGTGGCAGCGACGACTCGGTGCCACGATCACCGTCGCGATCGACGACGTGGCCGACCCGTACGCGCGGTCGCTGACCGGCGACTCGTGGGGTGCTGCTGCTGCTTGGGACGAGATCGGCTGTCCCTACGACGCCGCGCTGGCGCTGTTCGACTCGGGGTCCGAAGCCGGGCTGCGCGAAGCACTGCGCCGCTTCGACGCACTGGGCGCGGTCGCCTCGGCGCAGGCGACCCGGCGCGAGATGCGCCGCCTAGGCCTGCGGGCGGTCCCGTCCGGCCCGCACCCGGGCACCCGCGAGCATCCGGCCGGGCTGACCCGTCGCGAACGCGAGGTGCTCCGCCTGGTCTGCGCCGGAAACACAAACGGCGAGATCTCCGAACAGCTCGTCATCTCCCGGCGAACCGTCGACCACCACGTCTCCTCGGTCCTGGCAAAGCTCGGGGTGTCCTCGCGCCGGGCCGCGGTCGAAGAGGCGAGGCGGGCCGGCCTCGTCGATCCGAGTGAAGCTCCAGGGAGAGCGGCCGCCGAAAAGTAGGCAGTCGCACGGGCGATCCGGGTAGTCGACACCGATTTCCCGTCGCTGCGCCGCACCTACGTTGCCGGGACAAGCCCGCAAACGAAGGAGAGAGCATGCCGTTGTACATGGACGTCCACAGCATCGACGGTGGCGTCACCGTCGATGCGGTGGCCCAAGCCCACCAGGCCGATCTGCGGACCCAAGGCAAGTACGACGTCCGCTACCTGCGGTACTGGGTCGACGAACAGCGGGGAACGGTGTTCTGCCTGGTCGAGGCCCCGTCAGCGGATGCGGCATCGACCGTGCACCGCGAGGCGCACGGACTCGTCGCCGGCGACGTCTTCCAGGTTCAGGAGGGAGTGTGAACGGCGTGAAGGCAGTGAGCATGGCGTCCGCGGCGCTCGCCGGTGTCGCGGTCCTGGCGGCCGGCCCGGCTGTCGTCGCCTCGCCGGATGCCGGTCCAGCCGGGACAGTGGCCCAGAAGATCACCGCGGCGCCGCGGCTTCACAGGCTGGCCCAGATGCGCGCTGCCACGGCCCGCTTCCACGGCATCGCGACGGCGGAGGCGGCGGGCTACGTCCCGTTCACCGACGTCAACGGCATCTCCTGCATTGCCCAGCCGGGCGTGGGCGGCATGGGCGTGCACTACGTGAACCCCAAGCTCATCGCCGACCCGGCGATCAACCCCAGGAAGCCGGAGGCGCTGGTCTACGCGCCGTCGCCGGACGGGACTCTGCACCTTGCCGCACTCGAGTACATCGTCGACGAAGCCGCGTGGAACGCCGAACATCGCCGCGCGCCGCGGCTGTTCCGCCACCGTTCCTTCGATCGCACCGCCGCGCCGAACCGGTTCGGGCTCGACGCCTTCTACTCCCAGCACGTGTGGGTGTGGAAGCGCAACCCGGCCGGTCTGCTCGAGATGTGGAACCCCAAGGTCCACTGCGGTCCCGGCGCGTAGCTGCCTCGGAAGCGGTCGACGGGCGAGCCGACCGTTCATATGAAGAACGCCTCGAGTCCCATCGTGAGCAAGGAGCTTCAGCATGCCATTTCCATCGATCACCCACGTGGCCGTGACCGTCACCGATCTCGAGCGGAGCATCCGCTGGTACCGCCAGCTGCTCGGCGCCGAGCCCGTCCTCGACGAGGACGTGCAGCTCGGAAACTTCCACCATACGGTCTTCGCGCTGCAGGGTGGGCAGCTGTTCGGGTTGCACACCCATCCCAACGCCGCGAATGACCGGTTCGACGAGCACCGCACGGGTCTTGACCACGTGTCCTTCGCGTGCCGTGATCGGGGCGAACTGCAGACATGGGCCGCGCGTCTGGATGAGCTTGGGATTGTGCACGGCGAGATCGTGGACGCCCACTACGGTTCCGGCCTATCCTTCCGCGACCCGGACGGGATCGCGCTCGAGTTCTTCGCGCCGCCGGCATGATCGCCTAGTTGTCATCGTCGCCCTCGTCGCGGCGTTGCGCGCCGTCATCCGGCCCGTCGCCGCCGACGCCTACGGGCGCACGCCGCCGCCCAGGTCCCACCCGGCCTGGTCGGCTCGTGGCGCCGGCGTGGAACTATCCCGCCGGACCTGTGGCCCTTCCTGGTCAGGGTTCCTACCGCCGCGAGCAGCTCACGAGAGACTATGCCAAAGGGCGAACGGGCCGCGGCCACGGTGCACCGGTGGTCCCTCCTGGGTTGGCTGCTCTCGCTTGTCCTGGCAAGCCGCAAGGCCCCGCGAAGGGTTTCCACGAGGGTCGCAGCGGGTTCGGCTTCCCGGCGTCGAGCAGAACCCCAACCGAAATCTCGATGGCGGGACGAGGACCACATCCAGCGCGGTCAGGGCAGCGCCGAGCCCGGCCCGTCCGCGTACCGTGACTCCGTCCCGTGTGGCCGGTGAACCACACCGGACGCGGTCAAGCCACACACGAGGAGGACCGGCGCCGTGATGACTCACCTGGACGCCGGCAGTGAGCGGCCACGCCTCGCCGGGCTCGACGAGCGTGACATCGGAAGATGTCAAGCCGGCTGAGACAAGATCGCGCTAGTTGTTCTGGATGAGGGCCTCCATGCTGGGCTGGTTGATCCACGCTGCGGTGGGCAGTCGCGGCGGCTCGGGCCGGCGGTGACGGAACCGGGCCGGGTTGGCC
>JBBRVU010000050.1:0-23280 GCA_038246575.1 Actinomycetes bacterium
GCGCACAGCGCGTCGAGCCGGTCCCGGCGCCGGGCCGCCGCCACCACGTCGAACCCCTCGGCGGCCAGCCGCCGGGCGGTGGCGGCGCCGATGCCGCTGCTCGCCCCGGTGACCACCGCAGTTCCCCGATCTCCACCGTTCGCCATGGGCAGCATCCTGCCCCCCGGGCACAGCCGGTCCCCAGGTGGGTGAGCCGGGCGGGAATGGGGCACGCTCTCGTGCGGTTGGCCACCTGACGGAGGTATCTGACGTGAGCATGACGACCATCCGGCCGCGCGGCGCGCTGCCGCGCCGCATCGCCATGGTCAGCGTGCACACCTCGCCCCTTGACCAGCCCGGCACCGGCGACGCGGGCGGCCTGAATGTCTACGTCGTCGAGCTCTCCCGGCGGCTGGCCGCGCTCGGCGTCGAGGTGGACGTGATCACGCGCGCCACCAGCTCGGACCTGCCACCCACGGTCGAGCACGGCCCGGGAGTCACCGTGCGTCACGTGAACGCCGGTCCCTTCGAGGGCCTGGCGAAGGAAGACCTCCCGGCCCAGCTCTGCGCGTTCACGGCCGGCCTGATGCGGGTCGAGGCCGCGCGGGAGCCTGGCTTCTACGACCTCGTCCACTCGCACTACTGGCTCTCCGGGCAGGTGGCGTGGCTCGCCGCCGAGCGCTGGGACGTCCCGCTCGTGCACTCGATGCACACGATGGCCAAGGTCAAGAACCTCACGCTCGCCGAGGGCGACTCCCCGGAGCCGGTGGCCCGCGAGATCGGGGAGGCGCAGGTCGTCGCGGCCGCCGACCGGCTGGTCGCCAACACCGACCAGGAGGCCGACCAGCTCGTCGAGCTCTATGACGCTGATCCGCAGCAGGTGGTCACCGTGCCCCCCGGGGTGGACCTGGACGTGTTCACGCCGGGGGATCGCGCAGCCGCACGGCGCCGCCTGGACGTGCCCAACGACGCGTACCTGCTGCTCTTCGTCGGCCGGATCCAGCCGCTCAAGGCTCCCGACGTCCTGCTCCGCGCCGCCGCGCGGCTCCTCCAGACCCGGCCCTCCGTGCGCGATCGACTCGTCGTCGCTGTCGTCGGCGGGCCCTCCGGGAGCGGCCTGGCCCACCCCCGCGCGCTGCAGGCTCTTGCCGCGGAGCTCGGCCTCGGTGACGTGGTGCGCTTCGTCGACCCGGTCCCGCAGAGCGTGCTGCCGCAGTGGTACCGCGCGGCCGACGTCACCGTCGTCCCCTCGTACAGCGAGTCGTTCGGTCTGGTCGCCATCGAGTCGCAGGCCTGTGGCACCCCGGTGCTGGCGGCCTCGGTCGGCGGGCTGCGCACCGCCGTCGCCGATGGCGCGTCCGGCGTCCTGCTCGACGGCCACGACCCGGGGGACTACGCCCGGGTGCTGGCCGAGCTGGACGCCGATCCTGCACGGCGGGCGGCACTGGGGCGGGGCGCGATCGCCCATGCGGCGCGCTTCGGTTGGGGCGCGACCGCAGCGGGGATGCTGGGGGTGTACGCCGACGTGCTCGCCGAGCGAGCCCTCCCCGCGCCCCTCGCCGTCAGCCGGTGAGCGAGGTGGGCGCGGTCGGCGACGACGCTCGTACGTCGGCCGCTGCGGTCATCCGCGCGGCGCTGCGCGACGGCGAGATCGAGCACGAGGAGACCGAGGTCGGCACCTTCGTCGCCGTGCTGCCGGGCGAGCGCAAGCTCAAGACCACGTGCAGCATGGTCGTCGGCGCGCACAGCCTCTCGGTGAACGCGTTCGTCGTCCGTCGACCGGATGAGAACTTCGAGGCCGTCTACCGGTGGCTGCTGGAACGCAACACGAAGCTGTACGCGGTCGCTTTCGCGGTGGACCATCTCGGCGACATCTACCTCACCGGCCGGTTGCCGCTGTCGTCCGTGACACCCGACGAGGTCGACCGGCTGCTCGGGGCCGTGCTGGAGGCGTCGGACTCGTCGTTCAACACGTTGCTGGAGCTGGGCTTCTCGTCGGCGATCCGCAAGGAGTGGGCGTGGCGGATCGCGCGGGGGGAGCCCACCCACAACCTCGCGGCCTTCCCGCACCTGGCCCCGCCCGCCGGGGGCGAGCACCCGAGCTAGCCGGGACTACGAGCGGAGGCCCCCGACAGCGGACCGGGGCGCGCCGGGAGCGACGCCGCGCGCCCCGGTCCACTCCGGTCCTCGACAGCCCTAGACAGCCGTCGACAGCCCTCGACCGGATGTCTGGCAGGCTCTGGGCCCATGAGCGCCGAGACGTCGACGTCCACCCTTATCCTGCTGCGGCACGGGCAGAGCGAGTGGAACGAGAAGAACCTGTTCACCGGGTGGGTCGATGTCGGCCTGACCCCCAAGGGTGAGGACGAGGCGCGTCGCGGCGGTGAGCTGCTGCGGGAGCGGGACCTGCTGCCCGACGTGCTGCACACCTCGGTGATGCGACGTGCGATCCAGACGGCCAACATCGCCCTTGACTCGGCTGACCTGCTGTGGCTGCCGGTGCGGCGCAGCTGGCGGCTCAACGAGCGCCACTACGGGGCGCTGCAGGGCAAGGACAAGAAGCAGACGCTCGAGGAGTTCGGCGAGGACCAGTTCATGCTCTGGCGCCGCTCCTACGACACCGCGCCACCGCCGCTGGCCGACGAGGACGAGTGGTCCCAGGTGGGCGACGCGATGTACGCGGGGCTGCCGGACGAGGTGCTCCCGCGCACCGAGTGCCTCAAGGACGTGGTCGGGCGGATGCTGCCCTACTGGTACGACGCGATCGTCCCGGACCTGCGGGCCGGCAACTCGGTGCTCGTCGCCGCGCACGGCAACTCGCTGCGCGCGCTGGTGAAGCACCTCGACGGCGTGTCCGACGACGACATCGCGGGGCTGAACATCCCGACCGGGATCCCGCTGCTCTATCGCCTCGACGCCGACCTGCACCCGACCGTGGCGGGTGGGGAGTACCTCGACCCCGACGCCGCCTCCGCGTCGATCGAGGCCGTCAAGAACCAGGGCCGCTGAGGCCGACGCTGTCGGATCAGACCGGCTCGGCGACCTCTTCGGGCAGCTGGCCGGTGACGAGGTAGACCACGCGACGGGCCACCGACACGGCGTGGTCGGCGAAGCGCTCGTAGTAGCGACCGATCGAGCTGACGTCGACGGCCTGCTCGACGCCGAACGGCGAGTTCTTGTCCAGCAGCTCGGTGAACAGTGCGCGGTGCAGCCGGTCCATCTCGTCGTCGTCGCGCTCGAGCTCGAGGGCAGCCGCGACGTCCTGCTTGGCGATCACGCTGCCGGTCTTGGCGACCAGCCGCTCGGCGACCTGGCTCATCTCGACGATGGTGGAGCGCAGCTCCGGGGGGACGGCCGACTCGGGGTAGCGACGTCGGGCCACGCGTGCCACGTGCCGGGCCAGGTCGCCCATCCGCTCCAGGTCGCCGTTCATCCGCAGACTCGTGACGATGATGCGCAGGTCGCTGGCGACCGGTTGCTGGCGGGCGAGCAGGTCGAACGCCCGCGCGTCCTGCTCGTCGCGTAGCGCATCGACGGCGTCGTCCGCGGCGATCACGCTCTCCGCCAGGGTCAGGTCGGCGTCGAGCAGCGCGGTCGAGGCGCGACTGATGGCTGAGCCGACCAGGCGCGTCATCTCGACCAGCTGGCCGGTGAGGGCGTCGAGCTCATCGTGGTACGCGTCACGCATGGGACACCCTTCGTCGTCGTCTGATTGAGCGCAGGCTTGCGCCCGCTCGACCGGCGCAGCCTCGCATCCCGGCGTGAACGAGCGCTGGCCCGAAGGTGAACAGCCGCCCAACGCTGGCTCCGGAGCACCCGTCCTGGCGGATCGGGCGGCCCGGCGCACCTACGATCGGAGCGTGGACGCGCTGCTCACCGGCCTCGCGGCCGTCGTCGGTCTGGTGGTCGGCGCGGCCGCTGCGCTTGCGTTCCGGGCCAGCGAGCGCGAGCAACGTTCGATCAAGCACGAGTCCCCGCCGTCCTCTCTGCCGCCCGGCGCGGCCGACGTCCTCGCCCTGCTGCGCTCCTCGACCGTAGTCCTTGACGGTGCCGACCGAGTGCTCCGCGCCAGCCCGGCGGCGTACTCCTTCGGTCTGGTCCGCGAGCAGCGGCTGCTGTCCGAGGAACTCCTGGAGCTCGCGCGGGCGGTTCGTCGCGACGGCGAGATCCGCGAGAGCGAGTTCGAGCTGCCGCGCGGTCCGTTCGGCTCCGCGACCCTCGCCATGCTCGCCCGGGTGGCGCCGCTGGGCAGTGCCCTGGTTCTTGTCCTCCTCGAGGACCGCACCGAGGCGCGCCGGGTCGACGAGGTGCGTCGCGACTTCGTCGCCAACGTCAGTCACGAGCTCAAGACACCGGTCGGCGCTATGTCGCTGTTGGCCGAGGCGCTGGCCGAGGCTGCCGACGACCCTCAAGCCGTACGCCGGTTCGCCGGCCGCATGCAGCACGAGTCCGACCGGCTGGTCCGGCTCGTCCAGGACGTCATCGAGCTCTCCCGGCTCCAGGGCCACGACCCCCTCGAGGCCCCGACGCTGGTCAGCCTGGACGAGGTCGTGGGGGAGGCAGTGGACCGCAGCCGGCTCGCCGCCGAGGCCCGCGGCATCGCGCTGGTCTGCGGCTCGTTGCGCGGCGTGCAGGTGCGCGGAGATGCCCGGCAGCTGGTCACTGCGCTCGGCAACCTGGTCGACAACGCCGTGCGCTACGGGCCCTCGGGCAGCAGGGTCGCCGTGTCGATCAACCAGCAGGATGGTCCCGGGGGAAAGATCGCCGAGGTGTCGGTCACCGACGAGGGCCCGGGGATCGCACAGATCGAGCGGGAGCGCATCTTCGAGCGCTTCTACCGAGTCGACTCCGCTCGCTCCCGGGACACCGGTGGCACCGGGCTGGGTCTGTCCATCGTCAAGCACGTCGCTGCCGTGCACGGCGGCGAGGCGACCGTGTGGAGCGCGGAGGGCACCGGCTCCACCTTCACGCTGCGACTCCCCGTCGCGGCCGGATCGGAGGAACGCCTGTGACCAGGATCCTGGTCGTCGAGGACGAGGAGTCCTTCCGCGACGCCCTCTCCTACATGCTGCGCAAGGAGGGGTTCGAGGTCGAGCTGGTCGAGACCGGGCCTGCCGGGCTCGAGGCGTTCGACCGCAACGGCGCCGACCTCGTGCTGCTGGATCTCATGCTGCCCGGCCTGTCCGGCACCGAGGTCTGTCGCGCGCTGCGGGCCAAGTCCTCCGTGCCGGTGATCATGCTGACGGCCAAGGACGGTGAGGTCGACAAGGTCGTCGGCCTGGAGATCGGCGCTGACGACTACGTCACCAAGCCCTACTCCGCGGCAGAGCTGCTGGCGCGGATCCGCGCCGTCCTGCGGCGCCAGGGCGAGCCCGAGGACCTGCTGCCGGCGACGGTCGAGGCGGGGCCGGTGCGGATGGACATCGACCGCCATGTGGTCAGCGTGTCCGGCGAGCAGGTCCCCATGCCTCTCAAGGAGTTCGAGCTGCTGGAGATGCTGCTGCGCAACGCCGGACGAGTGCTCACCCGCGGTCAGCTCATCGACCGGGTCTGGGGGTCGGACTACGTGGGGGACACCAAGACGCTCGACGTTCACGTCAAGCGGCTGCGCGGCAAGATCGAGCCGGACCCAGCGGCGCCCAAGCACATCGTCACGGTGCGCGGACTCGGCTACAAGTTCGAGCCCTAGACCGGCACTGGGCTACGGGCTGGGCGGTGCCGTGGCCGACGGCGTGATGCCGGCGTACTCCCCGTCGGCTGCCACAACCAGGGTGCGCACCGAGACCGGCTCGGCCCGCTCGTAGGTCAGGGTCAGCTCGATGGTCTCCCCGGCCAGCCGGGTCAGCCCGGTGACCGTCGCCGTCGTGGGGGTGTCGTTGCTGAGCTTGAGCGTGCCGCCGGCGACGATGTCGCCGATACCCGAGAGCGTGACGGTGGCGTCAGGGGACTCGACGCTGACGAGGCGGTCGTCGCGGGCGCCGTCGTTGACGACGGTCGTGATCACGACGCCGCTCGTCGCGCTCGCGCTTGCCACGACCAGCACGTTGAGGGCCCGCAGCTGCCCGGACTGGGCGCGTACGCCGTCGGCCGGGGAGTAGGGCTGCACCGAGGTCGCGTTGAAGCCGGTCGAGCAACTGGTCAGCGCCGCCACGGTGACGAGGGCGCACACAGCGACGGTTGCCCGGTGGAGACCGCGGGGGATGGATGTCGACGACTGCACGGCGCACAGGGTAGCGACTCTGAGCGACGGCCAGTCAGTCGCGTCGGGGTCCTGTCGGAGTGTCGACGAGAGTCACGTCAGGTCCGCCCCCCGCCCCACCAGCAGCGCGATGGTCACCGCGGCGGTGGCGACGGCGAGCAGGAACGGCCACCGTCCGGGCGTACGCCGCAGGCCAACCGCCCCGGAGCCGGCGGCGGTCCCGATCGCGATCGCCAGGCCCGCCCAGCCCCACCCCGGCGGCCGACCCCCGGGGCCGAGGACGACGAGCACACTGGCAACGGCGAGCAGCGCGGCACCTGCCACGGCTGAGCGTGCCGCGCCGATCCGCTGCGGCAGGCCGCGCACGCCGGCCTCGAGGTCGTCGGCGACGTCCGGCACGACGTTGAGGAAGTGCGCGCCGACCCCGAGCAGTGCGCCGGCCGCCAGCACCCAGGGCCGTGGCCAGGCATGACCAGGCAGCCCGAGGGTCACGAAAGCCGTCAGGAACGCAAAGCTCACTGCGTACGGCAGAAAGGACAAGATCGTGCGCTTGAGCCCCAGGTTGTAGGCCCAGCCGCCGGCCACAGCGAGCAGGTGGACCACCCCCGCCCGCCAACCGCTGGCCAGCGAGAGCGGCACGCAGGACACCGCAGCAGCAGCACAGGCTGCCTGGACGGTCTTCACGGCCACCACACCGGTGGCAACGGGCTTGTCCCGGCGGTGCGCGGCGAGGTCCCGTCGGCGGTCGAGCAGGTCGTTGCTCCAGCCGATGGACAGCTGTCCGGACAGCACCGCCGCCGCGACCAGGACCGCGCCGGCCGCCGACCGGCCGGCCGCCACCGACACCGCGGTGGCCAGAGCCGTGACGGCGAGACTGGGCACGGGATGGGAGGCGCCCAGCAGGGCGGCGGCGGCTCGTCCGTGGGTGCCAGGCCCGGTCGTCACGGGAGGGAGTATGCCCGGTGGCCCACCCGTCGCCAGCATGCGAAGCGGACATCTGTCAACCCCCGTCGTGCCGTCTGACCAGCGGCTTTGCCCGTCAGCACCGGGTCGGTGATCTTCGTCACGTGTTATCCTGGACCCCGCGAAAGGGGTCCACACATATGTCGTTCAACGTTGGCGAGACGGTGGTTTACCCCCACCATGGGGCCGCGCTCATCGAGTCCGTCGAGACGCGCACCATCAAGGGTGAAGAGAAGCTCTACCTGGTCCTGAAGGTCGCTCAGGGCGACCTGACCGTCCGGGTCCCTGCCGAGAACTGCGATCTGGTCGGCGTCCGCGATGTCGTGGGTCAGGAGGGTCTCGAGCGTGTGTTCGAGGTCCTGCGGGCCCCGCACACCGAGGAGCCGACGAACTGGTCGCGCCGCTACAAGGCCAACCTTGAGAAGCTGGCCTCCGGCGACGTGATCAAGGTGGCCGAGGTCGTCCGCGACCTCTGGCGCCGTGACCGCGAGCGTGGGCTGTCGGCCGGGGAGAAGCGGATGCTCGCCAAGGCCCGCCAGATCCTGGTCAGCGAGCTGGCCCTCGCCGAGCACACGAACGAGGACAAGGCCGAGGCGATCCTCGATGAGGTCCTCGCCTCCTAGGTCCACCGCTCGTCCGACACGTGCCGCCGCCCCCCGGGTCGGCGGCACGTGCCGTCTCCGGCCGCTGGCTAAGGTCGTGCCCGTGACTGCTCCGTGATGGCTCCGCGCCTGCGTCGGGTGCCGAGCGCCGTCGTCGAGCTGCTGCGGCTGTGCGTGGTCGTCTTCTTCGCCGGGCTCGGTTACTACGTCGCCGACGTCATCGATTCCAACGGCCAGCCGGTGCTCGGTGCCTTCAGCGTGCTGGGTCTGGGCGTGGTGCTGGGGTCGGCGCTGGGCTACGTCCTCGGTGGCGTCCTCGGCCGCGGGACGGTCACCGCCGTGCGCACCGCCGAGAGCGGTCTCCGGGAGACCTCCGCCGAGCAGATCGTGGCCGGCGTTGTCGGCGCGGTGATCGGCGTCCTGGTCGGCGCCGGCGTCACCTGGCCGGTCCTGCTGCTCAACCGTCCGTTGCTGACCTTCCCGGTGTTTGCCTTCGTACTCGTCTCGCTGGGACTGCTCGGCTACCGGCTCGGCACCGCCAAGCGGGCCGCCGTCCTCGGCATGTTCGGCGCCCGGGTCGGGATGCCCGACCAGCCGGTGCCCTCGGTCGCCCTGCCACGGGTGCTCGACACCTCGGTGGCCATCGACGGCAGGGTCATCGACGTGGTGCGGGCCGGCTTCCTGCACGGCCAGATGCTGGTGCCCAGCCCGGTGCTCGGCGAGCTGCAGGGCTTGGCCGACGCCGGCGATCCGGTCCGCCGGGGCAAGGGGCGGCGCGGTCTCGAGGTGCTCGACACCCTGCGCCGCGAGCCGGGAGTCGACGTCGAGGTGCTCGACGACGAGGTGCCCGCGGTGCCGGAGGTCGACGCCAAGCTGGTGCGCATCTGCCTCGACCGGGGTGCCGCGTTGCTGACCCTGGACACCAACCTGGCCCGGGTCGCCGCGCTGGCCGGCGTCCGGGTGATGAACCTGCACTCGCTGGCGCTCGCCCTCCGGCCGCCGGTGACCGCCGGCGACGAGGTAGCGGTGCTCCTGCTCAAGGCGGGCAAGGAGGCGGGGCAAGCGGTCGGCTACCTCGACGACGGGACGATGGTGGTGGCCGAGCGGTCCCGCTCCGGGATCGGTCAGGAGTCGGTGGTGCGGGTGACCAGCGTTCTCACCACGGCGAACGGGCGGATGGTCTTCGCCCGGCCTGCGGCAGAGTCGACGTGAGCGGTCCAGCGACAAGCCCGGTGATCGCGGCGGTGGTCCCGGCCGCCGGGCGGGGCGACCGGCTCGGGCTCGGTGCGCCCAAGGCGCTGCACCTGCTCGGCGGCGAGCCGATGCTCGT
Source organism: Actinomycetes bacterium (assembly GCA_038246575.1). Lineage (GTDB taxonomy): Bacteria > Actinomycetota > Actinomycetes > JACCUZ01 > JACCUZ01 > JACCUZ01. The sequence continues at coordinate 9,074 of JBBRVU010000050.1, forward strand.
GCACTCGGTGCGGACCCTCGCCGCCGGTCGGGTCGACCTCGTCGTCGTCGCCGGCCCGGCGGGCTGCGGTGACGAGGTGCGGCGCCTGCTTACCGGCGCGCACCACGGTGCCGACCTCGCGGTGGTCGACGGCGGCGACACCCGGAGCGACTCGGTCCGCAACGCGCTGGCCGCCCTGCCGTCGTCCGTCCAGGTCGTGCTGGTGCACGATGCCGCGCGACCGCTGGTGCCGGCTGCGCTCGTCGAGGACCTGGTGCGCGCCGTCGAGTCCGGCGCGGACGCGGTGGTCCCCGGTCTGCCGGTCACCGACACGGTCAAGCAGGTCGACGCCGGCGGCACAGTGGTGGCCACCGTCGAGCGTTCGGCGCTGCGCGCCGTCCAGACCCCGCAGGCCTTCCGCCGCGACGTGCTCGAAGCCGCGTACGCCGCGCCCGACGGCGGCGACGCCACCGATGACGCCGGCCACGTCGAGCGAGCCGGCGGACTCGTGGTCGTGGTGCGCGGAGCTGAGGAAGCGTTCAAGGTGACCCGGCCACTCGACCTGATGCTGGCCGAGGCCGTGCTGGCACAGCGGCGGCGCACCGATGGCTGAGCTGCCCAGGGTCGGCACCGGTGTCGACGTCCATCCGCTGGAGGCAGGTCGGCCGATGCACCTGGCCGGGCTGCACTTCCCCGACGAGCCGGCCGGTTGCTCGGGCCACAGCGACGGTGACGTGGCAGCGCATGCCGCCTGTGACGCGCTCCTCGCCGCGGCGGGGCTCGGCGACCTGGGCGCGGTCTTCGGCACATCGGACCCCCGCTGGTCGGGGGCGTCCGGGGTCGACCTGCTCACCGAGGCCGCGCGGCTGGTGCGCGCAGCGGGTTTCCAGATCGGCAACTTGTCGGTGCAGGTGATCGGCGACCGACCCAAGGTCGGTCCCCGCCGGGCCGAGGCGGAGCAGGCCCTCGGGACGGCCGTCGGTGCCCCGGTCTCGGTGGCCGCCACCACGACCGACGGGCTGGGCCTGACCGGTCGCGGCGAGGGCGTCGCTGCGATCGCCACGGCACTCGTGGTCAGGCACGACGCCGCGCGCCAGTAACCTCCTCGGGTGGCATTCCGGCTCTACGACACCGCAACCAGGTCGGTGCGCGACTTCGTCCCGCTCGTCGAGGGACAGGTCGGCATCTACCACTGCGGGCTCACCGTCCAGGGGGCGCCGCACATCGGGCACATCCGCAAGGAGGTCGTGTTCGACGTCCTGCGCCGCTGGCTGGAGCGCTCCGGTCACCAGGTCACGGTCGTCGGCAACGTCACCGACATCGACGACAAGATCCTCACCAAGTCAGCCGAGGCCGGGGTGCCCTGGTGGGCACTGGCCTATGCCAACGAGGTGGCGCTGCACTCGGCATACGAGATCCTCGGCTGTCGTCCGCCCACCTACGAGCCGCGCGCGACCGGACACATCCCGGAGATGGTCGAGCTGATGGTGGATCTCGTCGAGCGGGGCCATGCCTACCCCGCGCCGGACGGGTCGGGGGACGTCTACTTCGACGTGCGCTCGTGGGCCGACTACGGCGAGCTCTCCAACCAGCGCATCGACGACATGGAGGCGGCCGTCGACGCCGACCCCCGGGGCAAGCGGGACCCGCGCGACTTCGCGCTCTGGAAGGGCCACAAGGAGGGCGAGCCCGAGACCGCATCGTGGGCGACGCCGTATGGCAGGGGTCGCCCGGGTTGGCACCTCGAGTGCTCGGCCATGGTCGGGAAGTACCTCGGTCCCGAGTTCGACATCCACGGCGGCGGGCTGGACCTGCGCTTCCCGCACCACGAGAACGAGCTGGCCCAGTCGCGTGCCGCTGGCCGGCCGTTTGCCCGGTGGTGGATGCACAACGCCATGCTGAACCTGGCCGGCTCGAAAATGAGCAAGTCCGTCGGCAACACGATGCTGGTCTCCGAGGTCGCCCAACGGGTTCGCCCGGTAGAGCTGCGCTACTACCTGGTGGCCGCCCACTACCGCTCTGTCGTCGAGTTCTCCTTCGAGGCGCTGGAGGAGGCGGCGGCCGCGTACCAGCGGATCGAGGGCTTCGTCCGACGTGCCGACGAGGTGGTCGGCGGGACCGGCGACGCGACCGGAGTGGCGTGCGCGGAGTTCGCCGAGGCCATGGACGACGACCTGTCCGTGCCGGCGGCACTGGCCGCCATGCAGGCGGTGGTGCGAGAGGGCAACAAGCTGCTCGCTGACGGCGCTTCGCTCGCACTGCGGGGGACGCTGCTGTCGGTACGTGCCATGCTCGACGTGCTCGGGCTCGACCCGCTCTCACCGACGTGGTCCTCAGACGCAGGATCAGGCACTGACCTGCACGACCTGGTCGATCGGCTGGTCGCGGTTGCTCTCGAGGAGCGGGCCCAGGCCCGCGAACGCAAGGACTACGGCTCGGCCGACCGGGTGCGCGACGCGCTGGCCGCGGCCGGCATCGTCGTTGAAGACACCTCCGCCGGCCCCCGGTGGACTCTGGAGAGTGGGCACTGATGGCGGGCAACAGCGAGCGACGGGGTGCTCGGCGCAACCCGGGCTCGAAGAAGGGCCAGGGGGTCGGCTCGGGCGCGCAGCGCCGCAAGCAGCTGCGAGGAAAGGGACCGACACCCAAGGCGAGCGACCGCCCGGCGCACCCGGCTTCCAAGCGGGCGCGGACGTCGGCGCGCCGCGCGGACGCGGGAGGCCGAGGAGCGCCGCGGCGGCCGAACGCCTCCCGGGCCAAGCAGGCGGGCACCGGTCCCGAGTGGGTGGTCGGCCGCAACTCCGTCGTCGAGGCCCTGCGGTCGCGCGTCCCCGCGACCGCGCTCTACATCGCCGAGCGACTGGACTCCGACGACCGGGTCCGGGAGTCGCTCAAGCTGGCCGGCAACTCAGGCGTACCGCTGATGGAGGCGACTCGCGCCGAGCTGGACCGGATCGCCGACGGCGCGCACCACCAGGGCGTCGCGCTGCAGGTGCCGCCCTACGAGTACGCCCACCCCGACGAGCTGCTGGCGCGGGCCGACGCCGACGGTTCGCCTGCGCTGCTGATCGCGCTGGACGGTGTCACCGACCCGCGCAACCTCGGTGCCGTGCTGCGCTCGGCCGGTGCCTTCGGCTCCCACGGCGTGGTCGTCCCGACCCGGCGCTCGGCTGGCGTCACGGCCACTGCCTGGAAGGTCTCTGCCGGTGCAGCTGCACGGGTTCCGGTCGCCCGGGCGACCAACCTCACCCGGGTGCTGCAGGCCTACCGCGAGGCCGGCGTCTACGTCGTCGGACTCGATGGCGACGCGACGACGGAGCTCGGGTCGGTCGACATGCTTGCCGACCCGGTGCTGCTTGTCGTCGGCTCCGAGGGCAAGGGCCTGTCCCGCCTGGTGCGGGAGAACTGCGACGTCGTGGCGTCGATCCCGATCAGCTCCACCACCGAGTCGTTGAACGCGGGAGTCGCCGCGGGGATCGCGTTGTACGAGGTGGCCCAGGCCCGGTCCCGCAGCTAGCGCTTCGCGTCCTTCTCGTCCGGCCTTCGAGCTTGACCCTCACGTCGGGTGCGGCTCTAGCGTCGTGGGCATGGACGAGCAGACCTACACCGTCGGGCAGGTGGCCCGGCTCGCGGGAGTGACGGTGCGAACGCTGCACCACTACGACGAGATCGGGCTACTCCCGCCCAGCGGCCGCGCGACCAACGGCTACCGGACCTACACCGCCGTCGATGTCAGCAGGCTGCAGCGCATCCTGAGCTGGCGCGAGCTGGGCTTCGACCTTGAGCAGGTCGCCGCGCTGGTCGCCACCGACGGCGGGCCGGATGCGGCGCTCGACCAGCTGCGCCGGCAGCACGCGCTGCTGGTGGCCCGCATCGACCGGCTGCAGGCAGTTGCCGCAACCGTGCACAAGACCTTGGAGGCACACGCGATGGGCATCAACCTGACCCCTGTCGAGATGCTGGAGGTCTTCGGCGGCGACGACCCGACCGAGCATGCGGTCGAGGCCGAGGAGCGCTGGGGGACGACAGACTCGTACGCCGAATCGACCCTGCGGACGTCGTCGTACACCAAGGACGACTGGCTGCGGATCAAGGCCGAGATGGCACAGGTGGAGGCCGAGTTCACCGCCGCGATGTCGGCGGGACGACCGGCGGACTCGCCCGAGGCAGCTGCGGCGGCAACGGCGCACCGCGACCACCTGAGCGAGTGGTACTACGAGGTCAGCCCAGAGGCGCACCGCGGCCTGGCCGACATGTACATCGCCGATCCTCGGTTTGCCAAGCACTACGAGGACATCTCACCGGGTCTGGCGCAGTACGTGCGCGACGCCGTCGTCGCGCTCTACTCGTCCGCCGACTTGTAGGGGTCGCTCGCGACGGTCGGCGTGCCGATGCGTGACCCGAGGACCGCCTGCTCGTCCGGCTTGTGAGCGAGGACGTCCTCGAGGTAGCACCGTGCGGCCGCGAGAAGACCGATGTCGCGACCGGCGCGCTCGGACAGGAACCACCGGTGCTCGAGCACCTCGTGGAAGATCTCCGCCGGCTCGAGCTTGCCGCGCAGGTCCTTCGGCACCGCGCGCACAACCGGTTCGAACGCCTCGGACAGCCACCGGTGCGCGACGATCTCCTCGTCCTCGTTCTGCACGTCCTTGGCGGCCCGGTAGGCGTCGAGGTCGTTCAGCAGCCGCCGCGCCTGGTTCTCCTCGACATCGAGCCCGGTCAGGCGCAACAACCGGCGGCTGTGATGACCGGCGTCGACGACCTTGGGCTCGAGCCGCACCGTACGGCCGTCTATGTCGGTGACGATGGTGAGCTCGGCGACGTCGAAGCCGAGGTGGTTGAGCCGCCGGATCCGCTGGTCGATGCGGAACCGCTCGCCGGTGTCGAAGGTCTCCTCCCCGAGCAGCTCGAGCCAGAGCGACTCGTAGCGCTCGACCACCTGGTCGGAGGTCTCGACGGGGTCGATGGAGGGGTGCAGGAGGTCCCCGGCCTGCAGGTCCATCAGCTCCCCGGCGATGTTCGTCCTTGCGAGGTCGAGGTCGTAGGCCCGCTGCCCGCGTGACAGCGAGTCGTGCAGCTCGCCGGTCTCAGCGTCCACGAGGTACGCCGCGAAGGCCCCGGCGTCTCGGCGGAACAAGACGTTGGAGAAGGAACAGTCGCCCCAGTAGAAGCCTGCCGTGTGCATCCGGACGATGAGCGCGGCCAGTGCGTCGAGCAGCCTCGTCATCGTGTCTGGCCGCAGCGTCGTGGAGAACAGTGCGCGGTAGGGGAGCGAGAACTGCAGGTGCCGGGTGATCAGCGCCGCGTCGAGCGGCTGCCCCGCGGAGTCCTCGCGGCCCGACACCACCCCGACGGCCTCGACGGAGGGCAGGTCACGACGTTCGAGCTGGCGGAGCAGGCCGTACTCGCGGCGGGCGATCGCCTCGCCGGCCTCCTTGACCGCGTACACAGCGGTTTCCAGGCGCACGAAGCGCACGACGTGCCGGGAGAGTCCTCGGGGGAGGGCGACCAGCTGCTCATCCGGCCAGCTCTCCAGCGGTAGCTCCCACGGCAGGTCGAGCAGTGCGGGGTCGCTCGGAGCGGCGAGCAGCTGCAGGGCCATGACGCCATGGTGCCCGGTCCGCGAGGGGACCGGGCACCACGTCCAGACGTCAGGTGGGCAGGCGCTCGCCCGTCGTGGTGGAGAACACGTGCACGTGGCCCTTCTTGGGCGCGAAGTTCACCGACTCGCCCTTCGTGGGAGGCCGACGACCGTCGACCCGCGCGATCACGTCGTGCTCCTTGCCGCCGACGTCGGCCGAGCCGTAGACGTAGGCGTCGGCGCCGAGCTCCTCGACGAGGTTGACGGTGGTCTTCAGGCCCTGTCCCTCGCCCACGAGGTCCATGTCCTCGGGACGGACCCCGAGGGTGACCTCGCGGCCACCTTCCCCGGCCTTCTCCACGGTTTCCCGCGGGATCTCGATGTGCGCGTCACCGAAGGTCAGCGAGTTGCCCTCGATCGGCACGGTGACCAGGTTCATCGCCGGCGAGCCGATGAACCCGGCCACGAAGACGTTGCTGGGGTTGTCGTACATGTGCCGCGGGGTGTCGACCTGCTGGAGCAGGCCGTCCTTGAGCACCGCGACCCGGTCGCCCATCGTCATGGCCTCGACCTGATCGTGGGTGACGTAGACGGTGGTGACGCCGAGCCGACGCTGCAGCGCCGCGATCTGGCTGCGAGTCTGGACGCGCAGCTTGGCGTCGAGGTTGGACAGCGGCTCGTCCATGAGGAACACCTGCGGCTTGCGGACGATGGCGCGACCCATCGCGACCCGCTGACGCTGTCCGCCGGAGAGGGCCTTCGGCTTGCGCTCGAGGTACTCCTCGAGGTCGAGGATCTTGGCGGCCTCGGCGACGCGCTCGCGGATCTTGGCCTTGTCCTCACCGGCGATCTTGAGCGCGAAGCCCATGTTCTCGGCGACCGTCATGTGCGGGTAGAGCGCATAGTTCTGAAACACCATGGCAATGTCGCGGTCCTTGGGCGCGAGGTTGGTCACCTCGCGATCCCCGATCATGATCCGGCCGCCGTTGACGTCCTCCAGGCCGGCGAGCATGCGCAGCGAGGTGGACTTGCCGCAGCCGGACGGCCCGACCAGGACGAGGAATTCTCCGTCGCCTATCTCGATGTCGAGCTGGTCCACGGCGGGCTTGTCGGCCCCTGGATAAACACGGGTTGCCTTGTCGAACGTCACAGTCGCCACGAGGGCGCTCCCTTCAACCGGCAGGAACGTGCCGGACGGTCCGAGTTGGAAGGTGCACGGCGCGGGACCACCCACGCCGAAATCGCACCGTAGCCCGTCCGGGGTCACGTCGTCCATGCCCTGTCCACCGGGGCGTCTGTTACGGGATCGTTACCGCTCTCCCTGTTGCAGAGCCGGTGCGTAAACGTTTACATCGGTCCTACCGGGACGCGGGCGGTCTCCTCCTGCAGTGAGACGTCCGGACCGGATCGACGCGACAGTTGGGAGCAGTGCGCATGACATCAACGAGGGCACGGCGCGGCCTCGCCGCGGGCGCCACCGTTCTGAGTGCGAGCCTCGTCCTGGTGGCATGTGGCTCCGGGAGCAGTGGCGGCAGCGGTGGCGACACCAACGCGGGCGGCAAGGCACCCGGGCTGACCAAGTCCGAGTGCGCCCCGATCAAGGACATCATGACGGCGTCGGGCGACCTGTCCGGCAAGACCGTGAAGATCTACACCTCGATCGTCGCGCCGGAGGACCAGGCCCACAAGGACTCGTACAAGCTGTTCGAGACCTGCACCGGCGCCAAGGTGCAGTACGAGGGCTCGAAAGAGTTCGAGGCCCAGCTGGTCGTGCGCGTCCGCAGCGGCAACCCGCCGGACATCGCCTACGTCCCGCAGCCCGGTCTGCTCAACACGCTGGTCAAGGACACCGGCAAGGTCTCCGAGGCGCCCGCCGCAGTGGCGGCGAACGTCGACAAGTGGTGGGGCGAGGACTGGAAGGGCTACGGCACGGTCGACGGCAAGTTCTACGCCGCGCCGCTCGGTGCCAACGTGAAGTCCTTCGTCTGGTACTCCCCGAAGGCGTTCTCCGACGCCGGCTACGAGATCCCCACGACCTGGGACGACATGCTGGCGCTGTCGGACAAGATCGCGGCCACCGGCACCAAGCCCTGGTGCGCCGGCATCGGCTCCGGTGACGCCACCGGCTGGGTCGTCACCGACTGGGTCGAGGACGCGATGCTCCGCGACAACGGCGCAGACGTCTACGACCAGTGGGTCAACCACGAGATCCCGTTCAACGACCCGCAGGTCGCCAAGGCGCTGGACCGGGTCGGCGGCATCCTGAAGAACGCAAAGTACGTCAACGGCGGCTTCGGTGACGTCAAGAGCATCGCCACCACCACCTTCCAGGACGGCGGCCTGCCGATCCTGCAGGGCAAGTGCTTCATGCACCGTCAGGCGAGCTTCTACGCGGCCAACTGGCCGGAGGGCACCGACGTCTCCGAGAACGGTGACGTCTTCGCCTTCTACCTGCCGGAGACCAACACTGACAACGGCAAGCCGGTCCTCGGCGGCGGCGAGTTCGTCGCGGCCTTCAACGACCGTCCCGAGGTCCAGGCCTTCCAGACCTACCTGGCCACGGACACCTGGGCGAACGAGAAGGCCAAGGCCACCCCGGGTGGCGGCTGGGTCAGTGCGAACAAGGGCCTGGACGTCGCCAACCTGACGAGCCCGATCGACAAGCTGTCGGCCGAGACTCTGCAGGACCCCGAGGCGGTCTTCCGCTTCGACGGTTCCGACCTGATGCCCGGTGCTGTCGGCGCCGGCTCCTTCTGGAAGGAAATGACGGCGTGGATCACCGGAAAGAACACCGGCGCGGCGCTCGACGCCATCGAGAAGTCCTGGCCGAGCAGCTGAGTCTGACCCGTTAGTGCACGACAGGTCGTCGGGGGCGTCGTCCGAGTGACGCGCCCCCGACGATTGCACGACCGACCCGCTCTGCTCCGTCGGACCAGGAGGTAGGCAGCCATGCCGGCAGGTGAGAAGTTCCTGCAGATGATCTTGGCCATCGTCGCGTTCCTCGCGGTGATGGGGGTGGTGCTCTTCCTGGCCGACAGGGTGCGCTCCAAGCGCGCCGAAGTGGCCCAGACTCTCGCGTTCGTCGCACCGGCGGCGATCCTGATCGCGGTCGGCCTGCTGTACCCGGGCCTGCGGACGATCTTCGAATCGTTCCGCAACTCGGCGAGCACCAGCTTCGTCGGGCTGGACAACTACCAGACGGTCTTCACCACGAGCGAGCAGCTGAAGGTGCTGCGCAACACGGCGGTGTGGGTGATCCTGACCCCCATCGCCGCGACGCTCATCGGGCTCGTCTACGCGGTCCTGATCGACAAGGCGAAGGTCGAAGCCGTCGCCAAGTCCTTGATCTTCCTGCCGATGGCCATCTCCCTGGTCGGCGCCTCGATCATCTGGAAGTTCGTCTACGACTACCGCGCAACCGAGAACGACCAGATCGGCTTGCTCAACGAGCTGCTCAAGTTCGTCGGCCTTGATACGTACCGGTTCTTGCTGACCGAACCGTGGAACACGGTGTTCCTGATCATCATCATGATCTGGGTGCAGGCCGGCTTCGCGATGGTGGTCCTCTCGGCCTCCATCAAGGCGATCCCCGACGACATCATCGAGGCGGCTCGTCTTGACGGCGTGAGCGGCTTCCGGATGTTCCGCTTCATCACCGTGCCGAGCATTCGTCCCTCGCTGATCGTGGTGCTGACGACCATCAGCATCACGACGCTCAAGGTCTTCGACATCGTCCGGACCGCGACCGGTGGCAACTTCGGCACGAGCGTGTTGGCCTACGAGTTCTACGTGCAGAGCTTCCGGTCCTTCAACAACGGCCTCGGCGCGGCTCTCGCGTCCCTGTTGTTCCTCCTGGTCACCCCGATCGTCATCTACAACGTTCGTCAGATGCGAAAGCTGGAGGCACGATGAGCACCGCTCCGACGACCGAGGCCACCGGCGCAGCAAAGCCGCCGACCGACCGGACCGGTGTGCCGACCGTCTCCTCGCAGGCCAAGCAGCGGCTGACCTCGCCCTGGGCATCCCTGGGCGCGATCATCATCGCGACGCTCTGGACGATCCCCACCGCAGGCCTGCTGATCTCCTCGTTCCGGCCGGAGAGCGACGTCAAGGACAGTGGCTGGTGGACCTGGTTCACCAACTTCAACGTGACGTTCGACAACTACTCCGCGGTCCTGAACACGAGCGACGTCAACCTGGCGACGTACTTCGTGAACTCGATCGTCATCACGCTGCCGTCGGTCATCATCCCGCTGACGCTGGCGACTCTCGCGGCCTACGCCTTCGCGTGGATGAAGTTCCCGGGGCGGGACATCCTCTTCGTGGCGGTCTTCGCCATGCAGATCGTCCCGATCCAGGTGACGATGATCCCGCTGCTGCAGCTGTACGTGCAGACCGGCCTGGCCGGGAAGTTCTGGACGATCTGGCTCTCGCACTCGATCTTCGCGCTGCCGCTGGCCATCTACCTTCTGCACAACTTCATGAAGGAGGTCCCCACCGAGCTGATCGAGGCAGCGCGGGTGGACGGCGCAGGGCACGTCCGGATCTTCACCCGGATCATGCTGCCGCTCATGACGCCGGCGATCGCTGCGTTCGGCATCTTCCAGTTCCTGTGGGTCTGGAACGACCTGCTCGTCGCCCTGGTCTTCGGCGGCGGAAACCTCGACGTCTCGCCGCTGACGGTCCGGCTCGCCGAGCTCTCCGGAACGCGGGACCAGGACTGGCACCTGCTCTCGGCCGGCGCCTTCGTCTCGTTGATCGTGCCGCTTGTCGTGTTCCTGAGCCTGCAGCGCTACTTCGTCCGCGGGCTGCTGGCGGGCAGCGTCAAGGGGTAGCTGCCGGGACTCGGGAGCCGTTGCCTAGACGTCAGGCCGGAGGGAGCCAGCGTGGGAAAGCTGAGCGAACCAGCGGTAGGACGCCTTGGGGATGCGGGTTCCGTCTCGTCTGTCGACCTCGACCAGCCCGAACTTCTTCGTGTAGCCCTCGGCCCACTCGAAGTTGTCCAACAGCGTCCAGGCGACGTAGCCGCGGACGTCAGCGCCAGCCTGACGGGCCCGCTCCGCCGCGTTCATGTGTTCGCGCAGGTAGGCGATCCGCGGCAGGTCGTCGATCTCGTCGCTCGCACCCCGCTCCTCGTCGTCGAAGGCCGCGCCGTTCTCGGTGACGACCAGCGGCAGCCCGGTGCGGCCGTGGACCTCGAGCAGCAGCTCCTCCAGGCCGCGTGGCTCGATCTCCCAGCCCATCGCCGTCATCGGAGCGCGCGGGACGAAGGTCAGGCGGTCGATGCCCGGGTAGGCGGCTGTCTCATCCCCGACGCCACCGCCGGCGGTGGCGTCGGCGGCGAGGACGTCGACGCGCATCGGCGTGTAGTAGTTGATGCCCAGCCAGTCCGCGGATCCACGAATCGTGTCGAGGTCCCCGTCGCGGACCACTCCGGGGTCGCCGAGGGGTGCGGCGAGGGCGACGAGCTCGCTGTCGTACGCGCCGTCGACCAGCGGTCCCAGCCAGACCCGGTTGCGCAGGGCGTCCACCTGACGGGCGGTCACTGTGGCCTCGAGGCTCTCCGGCCACACCGGGGCCAGGTTCAGCACGATCCCCACTCCGTCGCTGCCGTTCTCGTGCATGCGCTCTGCCGCCAGCCCGTGCCCGAGCATCAGGTGATGTGCGGCGCGGTGGGCCGCGTCCGGCTCCTGGCGGCCCGGCGCGTGAACCCCCGCGGCGTAGCCGAGGTACGCCGAGCACCACGGCTCGTTGAGCGTCGCCCAGAGCCCGACCCGGTCGGCGAGATGGGCGTGCACCAGGGCGGCGTAGTCGGCGAAGCGGTGCGCCGTGTCCCGTGCCGGCCAGCCGCCGGCGTCCTCCAGCGGCTGGGGCAGGTCCCAGTGGTAGAGCGTCGCCATCGGCGCGACACCTCGTTCCAGCAGACCGTCGACGAGACGGTCGTAGTAGGCCAGGCCGCGAGGTTCGAGGTCGCCGCTGCCCGCCGGCTGGATCCGCGGCCAGGCGAGAGAGAACCGGTAGTGGCTGACGCCGAGGTCGCCCACCAGGGTCAGGTCGTCGTCCAGCCGCTCGTAGGAGTGACAGGCGTCGGACCCGTCGCTGGCGTCCCGGATGCGGCCGTCCTCGGCTGCGAACGTGTCCCAGATCGAGGTGCCGCGACCGTCGGTGGTCAGGCTTCCCTCCACCTGGTAGGCCGCGGTGGCGACACCGAGTGCGAGGTTGGCGCCGGTCGGCAGGTGGCTGCTCATGGCGACCACCGTATGCACCAGGTCGTGAGCCACGATGACGGGCCCGTCTTGGCGCGGGGCGGTGGCGCATGACGAGCATCAAGGACGTCGCCAGGACGGTCGGTGTCTCGACCGCGACCGTCTCTCGCGCGCTGCGGGGACTGCCGCGAGTCTCCGACGAGACACGGGCGCGAGTGCTGCAGGCCGCCGCCGACATGGAGTACGTCGCCTCGCCCAACGCCGCCGGCCTGGCCAGCGGCACGACTCGGGCGGTCGGCGTGATCGTGCCCTTCGTGACGCGCTGGTTCTATGCAGGCGTGGTGCAGGGCGCTGAGGAGCTGTTGCGGGAGAGCGGCTACGACCTGTTGCTGTTCAACCTCGGCGGCTCGACCGAGGCTCGCGAGCGGGTCTTTCGCGGTCACCTGCTCCGCAAGCGGGTCGATGCGCTGCTGGTGCTCAGCATCACGCCGTCCGATCTCGAGGTGGCGTCGCTGGCCAAGCTGGAGCGACCGGTCGCCGTGGTCGGCGCAACAGTGCCCGGCTGGGGCAGCGTGCGCATCGATGACGAGGCGACGGCACGTATCGCGATGAGCCACCTGGTCGACCTGGGGCACCGCCGGATCGCCTACCTCGGCGGGATGCTCGAGGACCAGCTGGACTTCGCAGCACCTCGCGACCGGCTCTGCGCCTACCGGGAGGTGCTGCAGGAGCGTGGGTTGCCGGTGCGACGGCAGTGGGAGGCGATCGGCGACTTCACGGTTCGCGGTGGCGAGGCGGCGATGCGGTTGCTGCTGGAGGCCGAGGAGCGCCCGACCGCTGTCTTCGCGGCGTCGGACGAGATGGCGATCGGCGCCGTCCATGCGATCCGGCTGGCCGGGTTGCGGGTGCCCGAAGACATCTCCGTCGTGGGCATCGACGACCACGAGATGGCGGAGTTCTTCGAGCTCTCGACCGTGGCCCAGCCGGTGCACGAGCAAGGGCGCATGGCGGCGCAGCTGCTGCTGGATGCCCTCGCGGCGCAGGGCGGACCCGTCGGCTCTTTCGCATCGCCGTCGATGACGGTGCCGACCCGCCTGATCGTGCGGGCCACGACGGCTCCGCCGTGCAGGGCGGCCCCGGTGGCCACTCTCCCGGCCCGCAACCGAGCCGGGCGGCCGGCCAGCAAGCGGCCCGCGGTCCGACGCACGTCGTGATGGCGGTGCAGGCTAGGTTGCCGTGGTGAGCCCATCCGGCGAAGTCACGATCGCGGTGGCGGGCGAGGTGATCACCGACATGGTGCCCGCCGGCGAGGACGGGGTGTTCCGTGCCGCCGCCGGCGGCAGCCCGGCCAACGTCGCGGTCGGTCTGGCCCGGCTGGCCGTGCCGGTTCGGATGCTCGCGCGGCTCTCCGGGGATGTGCTCGGTCGGCGGTTGCGCGCGCACCTGGCCGGCAACGGCGTCGACCTGTCCTACGCCATCGAAGCCGACGAGCCGTCGTCGCTGGCGATCGTGGCCCTCAGCGAGTCCGGGTCGGCGGAGTACGACTTCCGGGTCGACGGCACAGCGGACTGGCAGTGGACCGACGACGAGGTCACCCACGTGCTCGATGGTGTCGCCGCGTTGCACATCGGGTCGATCGCCGTCACCGCCCCTCCGGGGGGAGCGGTGCTGCGCCGGTTGGCGGCGGCTGCCCGAGAGACGGCGACGGTCACCTTCGACCCGAACGTGCGACCGCTGTTGATGGGGTCGCCGGCCGAGGTGATGGTCGTTGTCGACGAGGTGCTCGGGGTCGCTGACGTCGTGAAGGCGAGCGACGAGGATGTCGAATTCCTCGCCGCCGGCCGGAGCGTCGGCGACGTTGCGACCGAGTGGTCGGCCCGGGGGCCGGCGCTGGTCGTCGTCACACGTGGCGACACCGGAGCACTAGCGGTGGGCCGCGAGTGCGGCGTGGTCGAGCGGCCGGGGGTTGCCGTCGAGGTGATCGACACGGTCGGTGCCGGCGACTCGTTCATGAGCGCGCTGCTGGCCGGTCTGGCCAGTCGGGACGTCCTGGGCGCCGACCGGCGGGATGCCCTGGGCGCACTGACCGCCGACGAGGTCGGCGCTCTGCTGGACGAGGCCGTCACGGCGTCCTCGATGACGTGCTCGCGGGCCGGGGCGGACCCGCCGACCCGCGCCGAGCTGTCAGCGGCGCTCGCCGGTCAACGCGGTGGCGCTGGTCTAGACCGTTAGGCTTGGGATGTCCCGCCGGCGTGGCGCAACTGGCAGCGCACCCGACTTGTAATCGGGCGGTTCCCGGTTCAAATCCGGGCGTCGGCTCTCGTCATTACCGTCCCTGCAAGGTCAACATCGCCGTCGGCTCAGCCAATGTGTCGCTCGGCGCCTCCCGATCACGAGCCCGAAAAGGCATCAACGGAGCACGCGTAGCCGCTTCATGGGCA
>JBBRVU010000051.1:0-22916 GCA_038246575.1 Actinomycetes bacterium
ATCCCCGCGGGCGCTTCCGACCACCCCCTGGGCGGGCTGGGATTCGCGTCCTGGGCCCATGAGCTGGTGGAGCAGGAGCAGACCCTCGGGGTCTTCTTCGACACCGTCATCGCGTGCGCGGTGACCGGGAGCACGCAGGCCGGGATGGTTGCGGGGTTCGCCGCCCTCACCGATGCTGGCGGGCGCCCGCGCCGCGTCCTCGGGATCGATGCATCCGCCAAGCCGACGGAGACCCGCGACCAGGTCGCGCGCATCGCGCGCGCCACGGCCGCTCTCATCGGCGTCGGTCGCGAGCTGCGCGCCGACGAGATCGAGCTCGACGAGCGCTACCACGCGGGGACCTACGGCATCCCGGACGACTCGACGCTGGACGCCATGCGGGTCGCGGCGCGCACCGAGGGGATGGTGACCGACCCGGTCTACGAGGGGAAGTCGATGGCCGGGCTGATCGACCTCGTCAGTCGTGGCGAGATCGCGCGCGACTCGACCGTGCTGTACGCGCATCTCGGCGGCCAGCCGGCACTCAACGGCTACAGCGCCCTGTTCAGCTGACGCATCGGCGCAGACCGACCTAACCCGTCCGCCGCTCGGCCGTGAGCTCACCGGGTGCGTCCCCGGTGTTGACCGTCTCGCTCGGCTCGATCAGCAACACCTCGGCGCCCTCGGACGACATCGGCTGGTGGTGCACCCCACGTGGGACGACGTGGAGCTGTCCCGGTCCGAGCACGACCTCGCCGTCATCCAGCCTGATCGTCAGCGAGCCGGTGATGACGAGGAACATCTCGTCGGTCTCGGGGTGGCTGTGCCGGGTGAACTCACCCCGGGCCTTGACCACGCGGACGTCGTAGTCGTTGAGCACCGCCACCGTCAGCGGCGACCACGGCACGCTCAGCGAGGCGAGACGATCGGCGAGATCCACTGGTTCGGCCATGTCCCCATGGTGGTCCACGCCGGTGAGGCCCAACATTGGATCCAGTATTCGTTACGGTACGCACGTGACAGCCACGGAGTCCGCCGCGAGCTATCGGCGGCCACCCACGGCGCAGGAGGCCGTTCTCGTCGAGGTGCGCCGGCTCATCGCAGCCGGCGAGCTGCGCCCCGGCGCGCAGATCGTGCAGGACGCCCTGGCCGCCGACCTCGGCGTGAGCCGGGTTCCACTGCGGGAGGCGCTGAAGATCCTCGAGGGCGAGGGCCAGGTCACCTACGTCGCCCACCGGGGCTACTTCGTCACCGAGCTCTCGCTGAACGACCTGCTCGAGGTCTACCGGATCCGCCAGCTGCTGGAGGACGAGGCGGTGCGCCTGGCCGTCCCGCACCTGAGCGCCGAGGGCGTCGCGCGGCTCGAAGCGGTGCAGCTGGAGGTCGAGACGGCGGCCGCGGCGGCCGACGTCGTCGCCATGACGAGCACCAACCGACGCTTTCACTTCGTCGTGATAGAGGCGTGCCGGATGCCCCGGCTGGTGCGGCTGATCCGCGTGCTGTGGGACGCCACCGAGGTCTACCGCTCGGTCTACTACAACGATCCTGACAACCGCAGGCAGGTGCTGGCCGAGCACGTAGCCGTCGTGGCCGCCGTCAAGGCCGGCGACGTCGAGGCGACCCTCGAGATGCTCACCCGGCATCGCAACAGCGCGGTCGCTGCACTACGACCGGTGCTCGCCCACACGCCGGTGGACGAGGACGCCGTCAGCTGAAGGCGTTGACCCCGGTCAGCGCCTGACCGATCACCAGCGTGTGCACCTCCGAGGTCCCCTCGTAGGTGAGCACCGACTCCAGGTTGTTGGCGTGGCGCATCACGGAGTACTCCAGGGTGATCCCGCTGGCCCCCAGGATGGTCCGGCACTCGCGGGCGATGGCGATGGCCTCGCGCACGTTGTTGAGCTTGCCGAGACTGACCTGACGCGCCTCCAGCCGGCCGTCGTCCTTGAGTCGTCCCAGGTGCATCGCCAGCAGGAACCCCTTCTGCAGCTCGAGGGCCATGTCGGCAAGCTTCTTCTGCGTGAGCTGGAAACCCGCCACCGGCCGGTCGAACGCCTGCCGGTCCAGGGAGTACGCGATGGCGGTCTCGAGGCAGTCGCGCGCGGCCCCCAGCGCGCCGAACACGATCCCGAAGCGCGCCTCGTCGAGGCAGGCCAGCGGCCCCCGTAGCGAGGTGGCCCCTGGCAGCACCGCGTCGGCCGGCAGCCGAACCGACTCGAGCACCAGCTCCGAGGTCACCGAAGCCCGCAGCGACAGCTTGCGATGAAGCACCGGCGCCGCGAACCCGGCAGTGTCGGTGGGCACGATGAACCCGCGGATCCCGTCCTCGGTCTGCGCCCACACGATCGCGACCTCCGCGATCGAACCGTTGGTGATCCACATCTTGGTGCCGTCGAGCACCCAGTCGTCACCGTCGCGGCGGGCCCGGGTCCGCATCCCGCCCGGGTTCGAGCCGAAGTCGGACTCGGTGAGACCGAAGCAGCCGATGACGTCGCCGGCGGCCATCGACGGCAGCCAGCGCTGCTTCTGCTCCTCCGAGCCCCAGCGATGAATCGCGAACATGGCCAGCGACCCCTGCACGGAGACGAAGCTGCGGGCGCCCGAGTCGCCGGCCTCGAGCTCCAGGCAGGCCAGGCCGTAGGCCAGAGCACTGGTGCCCGCGCAGCCGTAGCCCTCCAGGTGCATCCCCAGCAGCCCGAGCGCACCGAACTCCTTGCCCATCTCGCGCGGGAAGGTGCCGGCCTCGAACCACTCCGCGACGTTCGGCCGGATCTTCTCGGTGACCATCGCCCGGACGGTGCTCTGGATCGAGCGTTCCTCGTCGCTCAGCAGGTGGTCGATCGCGAGCAGCTCGAGCGGGCCCACGGGCGCGACGGGCTTGGGAGCAGTGGTCATCGCCGGATCGTATCCAATATTCAGTACGGCCGGGAGTCCGGGTCAGTCCCGCCAGACGAGCACGACCGCGCGGTCGTCGTTGTGCGCCGCCGCCACCCGGTCGATCAGCTTGCGAGCGCCGTGCCGGAACCCCTTCGTCACCAGTCGCTCCGCCTCGCCGACCAGCTTGTCGATGCCCACGTCGATGTCCTGACCCGGCTTCTCGATCAGCCCGTCGGTGAACAGCAGCAGGGCGTCACCGCGGTCCAGCCGGCCGCCCTCGCTGATGAACTTGGCGTCGGGGAAGACCCCGAGCAGCGGCCCCTCGCTGGCCCCGCTGACCCGCCAACGCCCCGAACCGGCGGAAAAATGAACGGCCGGCGGGTGCCCGGCCACCGACACGACGTAGTCACCGGTCTCGAGGTCCAGCACGACATGGGCGACCGTGGCGAAGCCCTCGTCCCACTGCTGGCGCAGCAGGTACCGGTTTGCCGCGGGCAGGAACTCCTCGTGCGGACCGGAACCGAGCAGCCCACCGAACGCGCCCGAGAGCAGCAGGGCGCGGGTGCCGGCTGCGGCGCCCTTGCCGGACACGTCGACCAGCGCGATCTCCACCTGCCGGGCGTCGTCAGCCCGGGTCGAGACCAGGAAGTCTCCCGAGAACGATGCGCCACCGGCCGAGCGGAGCACCACCTCCGCCGACCAGCCCTCCGGGAGCGCTGGCATCTCTCCCTGCGCCGTCAACCGGTCCCGCAGGTCCACCAGCATCGAGTCGCCCCGGGTCCCCTGCACGCCGAGCCGGCCGCGGCTGCGGGCCATCAGGTGCACGATCGCGCCGGTGACGGCGACGACGAGGATGGCCCCGGGTCGGATGGTGCCGACGCGCACGACCTCCATCGTGGCCACGGCAGCCACGACCAGGTCGAGCATCAGCAGGCTGCGCACGCTGAGCAGGAATCCCCCCAGCAGCAGCACGAGCGCGAGGGCGGACAGCGGGAACCACATCGTGTTCTGCAGGAAGAGCACTCCGAGCGCCGCCGCGAAGATGCTCAGGCAGAGCAGGACGAAGCCCTCGGAGTGGAGCACGTGCCGGCGGGCGTAGGTCACCACCCGCCACCGGGCCGGCGAACGACGTCGCGAGCGGCTCCGGGCGCGCCGGGTCAGGGAGGCCGCCATGGGGAGCACCGTATCGATCGTGACGCGTCGTCACCGCCCGTTGTGCGATCCATCCGAGGGAATCGCCTCGCGTCGTCCACGACGACTCTGATAGGCACCAGTCATGACCACGAGGCAGACCTGGCAGGTACGCGCCCTCGCCGAGGCGGAGTGTGACGCGTTCGTCAACGTCGACGCCCACGCCTTCGGCGTCACGGCGCCCGACGAGCTCGACCTGGTGCAGCGCGAGGAGTACGCGCGATCACGCAACATCGGGACGTACGACGGGGACGAGCTGGTCGGCATCGCCACCGCGTACGCCTATCGGCTCTCTGTGCCCGGCGCGACGCTGCCGACTGCCGCGGTGAGCTGGGTCGGTGTGCTGCCGACCCACCGGCGCCGCGGTGTGCTGTCGGCGCTGATGTCGCACCAGCTGCGCGCCGTGCACGAGGCCGGCGACGAACCGCTGGCAATCCTGTGGGCCTCCGAGCCGCAGATCTACGGCCGGTTCGGCTACGGGTTGGCCACCCGCAAGTTCTCGGTGTCTGTCCCCCGGGACCCGCATTCGCTGGTGGCGGGGGCACCGGTAGACCCCGATCTACGGCTGCGACTTGTCGATGCCGCGGACTGGAAGCTGACAGCCGGTGTCTACGAGGAGGTCGCCCGGGCGCGGCCCGGGATGCCCGAGCGCGACGAGGCGATGTGGGTCGACGCCGCTCGTGACATAGCTGCCATGCGCCAGGGCAAGTCGGCGCTGCGCTGCGTGGTCGCGGAGGACGGCAACGGGGTGCGCGGGTACGCCCGCTACGCGACCAAGCAGTCGTTCAACGACGCCTTCGGTGCCGGGACCGTGTCGGTCCGCGAGGTGCTCGCGGCCGACCCACCCGCGCTCGCGGCTCTCTACCGGTACCTCTTCGACCTGGACCTCATGGGCACCACGTCGCTGTGGAACGTCCCGGTCGACGGGCCGCTGCTGCACTGGCTGGCCAACCCACGCAAGGCCCAGCCGGCCCTCGGCGACGCGCTGTACGTCCGGCTCGTCGACGTCGGCGGGGCACTCGCGAGGCGCACGTACAGCGAGGACATCGATGTCGTCCTCGACGTCAGCGACAGCACCTGTCCCTGGAACGCCGGGCGCTGGCGCCTCACCGGAGGACGCGAAGGCGCGAGCTGCGAGCGCACCGAGGACGAGGCCGACCTGTCGCTCGGCGTGGTCGACCTGGGGGCCGCCTACCTGGGAGGCACCGACCTGGTCGAGCTAGCCGGCTGCGGTCGGGTCACCGAGCTGCGCCCAGGATCCCTCCGGCGCGCCGCGATGGCCTTCCACCACACGCCCGCGCCGTGGTCCCCGTCGGTGTTCTGAGGGTGGCCCGCCGGTCAGAGGGACGGCGGTGCGGGGAGGGGCGGCAGCTCGCCGGTCGACTCGTATTCGCTGATCAGGTTGATCCGGCGCAGGTGCCGCTCATCGCCGCTGAAAGCGGTCGTCAGGAACCGCTCGACCAACCGGGTCGCCTGGTCCAGCGTGTGCATGCGGGCGCCGATGCTCACGACGTTGGCGTCGTTGTGCTCGCGGCCGAGCGAGGCCGTGTCGTCGTTCCACGCCAGCACGGCGCGCACGCCCGCCACCTTGTTCGCTGCGATCTGCTCGCCGTTGCCCGAGCCGCCGATGACGATGCCGAGGCTCCCGCGGTCGTTGACCACGGCCTGGGCCGCTCGCAGCACGAACGGCGGGTAGTCATCGACCGGGTCGAGCTCCACCGGCCCGTGGTCGACCGCGTCGTAACCCGCTGCCTGCAGCCAACCCAGCAGGTGGGTCTTCAGCTCGAAGCCGGCGTGGTCGGAGCCGAGATGCACGCGCATGGCGCGCAGTCTGGCAGGACCACGCGGTGACGAGGGTCCTCGGGGTCGACGGTGCCCGGGGTGGCTGGGTGGGCGCCCTGGTCGACGGTGACCAGGTGACCTGGCTCCGGCTGCCGGAGATCGGCGCGGCCCTCGCGACCGATGTCGCGGTCATCGGTGTCGACATGCCCATCGGCCTGCCCGACCGCGGCCGGCGCGAGTGCGACCTGCTGGCCAAGCGCTCCCTCGGAAAGGCGCACCCCCGGGTCTTCCTGACACCGCCCCGGGCGGTGCTCGACTGCGCCGACTACGAGGAGGCCGGCCCCCGGCACCGTGAGCTGGCCGACGGCCACGGCATGTCCAAGCAGACGTGGAACCTCGTCCCGAAGATCCGCGAGGTGGACGCGGTCGCCGGGGACCCGCGCCTGGTCGAGGTGCATCCCGAGCTCTCCTTCGCGCGGCTCACGGGCCGCTGCCTGGCGCCGAAGAAGACGGCGGCCGGTCGGCAGGAGCGCCTCGGGGCGTTGCGCGGCTGGCTCCCAGGTCTCGGCGACGGCAGTGACGTGCCTGCCGGGGACGACGGCCTCGACGCGCTCGCGGCCGCCTGGTCCGCGGCGCGTTGGGCTGCCGGGACCGCCAGCGTCCTCCCGGCCGATCCTCCGCTGGACGCGCTCGGCAGGCCGATGCGGATCGTCAGCTGACCGGCTGGCCCGGGACCTCGGTCGGCATGGCGAGACGCGGAGCGGGCACGGTCGGGACGCCCGCCCCGGTGTCAGTGCCCGCCGACGGGTCCGCTCGTGGAGGGCCGACCTCGGACGGGTCGACCCCCACCCACTGGCAGCTGTCGACGTCCCAGTAACCCGGTCGCTTGTTGACCATGGCCCCAGCATGCTCCCGGCGGACCGACCCTGTCAGCCCAGGCGCCGGCTCAGTCGAAGATCGGGTCGCGGGTCCGGGTGCGCTTGAGCTCGAAGAAGCCGTCGGTGCCAGCGACGAGGCGAACGCCGTCCCACAAGCGACCGGCGTCCTCGCCACGCGGGATCGGCGACACCACGGGGCCGAAGAAGGCAACCCCCTCGACCGAGATGACGGGGGTCCCGACCTCGAACCCGACCTGGTCCATGCCGGCGTGGTGGGACTTCTTGATCGCGTCGTCCCAGCTCACGGAGGTCATCTCGGCGGCCAACGCCGCCGGCAGCCCGACCTCGCTGAGCGCGTCCTCGATGGTCGCGCGCTCGGTCGGTCGCTTCTCGTTGTGGAAACGTGTGCCCAGCGCGGTGTAGAGCGGCAACGCCACGTCCTCACCGTGCTGGGCGACGGCAGCGGTCACCACACGTACGGGACCCCAGGCCTGGTCCATGAGGGTCTGGTAGTCCTCCGGCAGCTCCCGATCCTGGTTCAGGTAGGACAGCGACATGATGTGCCAGCGCACGTCCACGTCACGGACCTCCGCCACCTCCAGCATCCAGCGAGACGCGATCCAGGCCCACGGGCAGATGGGGTCGAACCAGAAGTCGACGGTCGCGCGGGCGGCAGCAGGGCGGGCATCCGGTTGCGAAGTCATGACAGACCACAACATTCGGGCTCCCGTGGCTGATTCCCGGTCAGCCGCCCCGGCGTGCGACCATTCCCTGCCCACAGCCGTCACCCCGCAGCCGTCACCCCGCAGGAGCCAGTCACCGTGCCCACCACCGCCGACCGGATGAACGTCACGCGTGACGAGACCCGGGCCCGGGCCCTGCTCGTCGAGGTGGACTCCTACCAGGTCGAGCTCGACCTGACCCTGGGAGACACCACCTTCCCGTCGACGACGACCGCTCGGTTCCGGTGCCTCGACGTGGGTGCCAGCACGGCTATCGACCTGGTCGCGGACAGCGTCGAGCTCATCGAGCTCAACGGTCGCCGCCTGGACCCCGCCGACGTCTACGACGGGGCCCGCATCGCGCTGAGCGACCTGCAGGCCGACAACACGCTC
Source organism: Actinomycetes bacterium (assembly GCA_038246575.1). GTDB lineage: Bacteria > Actinomycetota > Actinomycetes > JACCUZ01 > JACCUZ01 > JACCUZ01. Next base: position 7,823 of record JBBRVU010000051.1, read on the forward strand.
CGGGTCGAGGCCACGTGCCGCTACATGCACACAGGTGAGGGACTGCACCGCTTCGTCGACCCGGTCGACAAGGCGGTGTACCTCTACACCCAGTTCGAGGTTGCTGACTCCCGACGAGTCTTCACGGTGTTCGAGCAGCCCGACCTGAAGGCAACCTTCGAGTTCATCGTCACCGCCCCCGCCGACTGGCAGGTCGTGTCCAACCAGCCGACTCCCAGTCCCGAGCCGGTTGGCCTCGGCAACGCGACCTGGCGCTTCGAGCCGACCGATCGCCTGTCGTCGTACGTCACGGCCCTTGTCGCGGGTCCCTACCACCGCGTGGACGGTGAGTACCGCGACGGTGACCATGTCATCCCGCTCGGGGTCTACTGCCGGTCCTCGCTGGCCCAGTTCCTCGACGCAGACGTCATCCTCGACGAGACCCGCCAGGGCTTCGAGTTCTTCGAGCGCGAGTTCGCCATGCGCTACCCGTTCCGCAAGTACGACCAGCTCTTCGTGCCGGAGTTCAACGCCGGCGCGATGGAGAACGCGGGTTGCGTGACGCACAACGAGGACTACGTGTTCCGCTCCCGCGTGCCGGAGGTGGCCTACGAGCGGCGCGCCGTGACGATCCTGCACGAGATGGCACACATGTGGTTCGGCGACCTCGTGACGATGACGTGGTGGGACGACCTGTGGCTCAACGAGTCCTTCGCGGAGTGGGCCAGCACGCTCGCGGCGGCAGAGGCGACCCGCTGGACCTCGGCCTGGACGACGTTCGCCAACACGGACAAGGCCTGGGCCTACCGCCAGGACCAGCTGCCGTCGACCCACCCCATCGCCGCTGAGATCCGCGACCTGGAGGACGTCGAGGTCAACTTCGACGGCATCACCTACGCGAAGGGCGCATCGGTGCTCAAGCTCCTGGCCGCCTGGGTCGGACGCGAGGAGTTCCTCAGTGGCATCCGGAACTACTTCGCCGAGCACGCATGGGGCAACACGAAGTTGATAGACCTGCTGGCCAAGCTCGAGGTCACGTCCGGTCGCGACCTCAAGGCCTGGTCGGCCGAGTGGCTGGAGACTGCGGGGCTCAACCTGCTGCGCCCCCAGGTGGCGACCGACGACTCCGGTCGCTTCACGTCGGTCGCGGTGGTGCAGACCGCGCCGGAGCACTGGCCGACACTGCGCTCGCACCGGCTGGCCATCGGCCTGTACTCCCGGGACGGAGCCCGTCTGGTCCGCACCCAACGCGTCGAGCTCGACGTGACGGGGCCCCATACGGACGTGCCCGAGCTTGTCGGCGTTGCGCAGCCGGACCTGTTGCTGGTCAACGACGAGGACCTCACGTACGCCAAGGTCCGCCTCGACGAGAGGTCGCTGGCCACCTTGATGTCGGACATCGCCGCGGTCGAGGACCCGCTGGCCAGGTCCCTGTGCTGGTCGGCAGCCTGGGACATGACCCGTGACGGCGAGATCTCCACCCGTGACTACGTCACGCTCGCCTTGGCCGGGATCGGTCGTGAGATGGACAGCTCCGTGACCCGCACCGTGCTGCGGCTGGCCGAGACCGCTTCAATCCTGTACTCGGCCCCCGAAAATCGGGACGCCACCCGGGCCCGACTGGCCGACGGGCTCGCCGACCTCCTCCACCGCGCCGTGGCCGGCAGCGACAGCCAGCTGCAGCTGCTGCGGGCCTACGTCTCAGCCGCCGTCGGGGACGACCACGTCGCCGCCGTTCGTCGCATCCTCGACAGCGAGACCGCGCTCGAAGGACTGCGCATCGACACCGACCTGCGCTGGTCCCTGCTGCACACCCTGGTCGCGGCCGGAGCAGCCGACGACGCCGAGATCGACCGCGAGCTGGACAGGGACGACACCGCGACCGGGCGCCGGCACGCGGCAGCGGCCCGAGCTGCTCGCCCCTCCGCAGCGGCCAAGCAGGAGGCCTGGGACGCGGTGATGCGCGACGACGAGCTGCCCAATGCCGTGCTGGCGGCCGTCATCGGCGGCTTCGCGCACCCCGACCAGCTGGAGCTCATCCGGCCGTACGTATCGGTCTACTTCGACTCCCTCACCGACGTGTGGTCGAAACGGACAAACGAGACAGCGCAGAACATCGTGATCGGGCTGTTCCCGATGATGCTCGCCGAGCAGTCGACCGTCGACGCGGCGGACGGGTGGCTCGCCGCGAACACCGACGCTGTGGGATCCCTGCGCCGGCTCGTGGCAGAGGCACGTGACGGTGTCGCCAGAGCGGTGCGGGCCCAGACTCGCGACGCCGATGACAGCGCGGTCGTCGTCCGGGGGTAGTGCGCCCTGGAGCCGGTCGCTGTGGACTAGAGCTTGTCGCTCTGGACAGCTCTCGGCGGGCGGGCGTGCTCGGCGAGCGCGAGCACGCCGCTGGCGATTCCGCCGGCGAGGTCACCGGCCTGGAACGCCGACGTCATGCTCATCGCCGCGAGACCCGCACCACGGTCATCGATGCGTCGCCGCGCCCCGGGACCCGAGACGATCTCGACCCTGCGCGCTCCGGGGTCGACCGCGACGAGCACCGTGTCGTCGGAGCCGGCCCCCAGGGCAGCGTGCAGCTGGAGCGCGGTCGCTCGGCTGTCGCCCTCGAGCGCTCCGACGTAGACCGAGACCGGCAGCTCGGACTGCGCTTTGGCGAGCCTGATGGCGCGCACCACGTCCTCCTGCTGCCGTGCCGTGAATGCCTCACCAGCGGGCACTGGCGCCACCTCCGCCCGTCGTTCCGGTGGCCTGACGGATGGCGGTGTCAGGGTCGGCGGGACCGTTGAACCACACGGGCGCGGCCCACCAGCCGAGGCCGGGCCGGTACCGCGGTCCGCGCGCGGTCGAGGTGACCGTCACCAGCACGGCGATCACCGCGAACAGGGCGAGCGGGATCCCGACGAAGAAGAACAACGTCTCGACGATGCTGAACCCGGCGCCGGGCTCGCTGCCGGCGTCGGGGCCGGAGGTCGCCGCGCCGGCGCTGGCGGCAGACCCCGCCAGCACGATGGCGGCGGCCGCGGCCGCAGTGGTGGCGCGCGCCAGCACGCGTCCGACGCTCGGGGTGGTCACGGGAGAACCGTACTAGGCGAGGTGCCCGCCGCGGACCGCGGCAGCCAGGCGTCCGGGCCGCGGTGAACGGACCAGCGCGTCGAGCAGCACCGGCCGACCCTCGCCGTCGGCCAGGGGGACCTGCCAGTTGGGGTACTCCTCATGAGTGCCCGGCTGGTTCATCGTGCGCCGGTCCCCCACGGCGTCGGTGAGAGCGACCCCGAGCAAGCGGCTCGGAGTGGCCGCAAGCGCCCGGTGCAGGGCAACGACAACAGCGTCCGGGTCGTCCGCAGCGGAGCGGTCCAGCCACCCGCGCTCGATCAGCAGCTCGAGCCAGGACTGCTGCTCAGACCGGTCGATGCGACGTTCATCCTCGACGGAGCGTGTGAGCAGTCCGAGCTCGGAGCGGATCCGGATGTGCTCGCCGGCAAGATAGCCAGCGGTCGGTGGCAGGTCGTGGGTGGTCACGGCCGCCAGGCAGAGCTCGCGCCAGGTCTCGGGCGGTCGGGGTTGCCCGCCGTCACCTCGTTCGAACCACAGGATCGAGGTCCCGAGCAGTCCTCGCTCGCCCAGGTAGTCACGCACCCATGGCTCGACGGTGCCGAGATCCTCCCCGATGACGACCGCGCCCGCACGAGTCGCCTCCAGCGCGAGGATGCCGACGAGCGCCTCGTGGTCGAAACGGACGTACGTTCCCTCGGACGCGGGCCGGCCCTCGGGCACCCACCACAACCGGAACAGGCCGAGGATGTGGTCGACGCGGACTCCGCCGCAGTGGCGGAGCACGGTACGCAGCATGTCGCGGTACGGCAGGTATCCCGCCTGTGCCAGCCGGTCCGGTCGCCAGGGCGGCTGTGACCAGTCCTGCCCCAGCTGGTTGAACGCGTCCGGCGGGGCGCCCACGGTGACACCGCGGGCCATCACCCGCTGCAGCGCCCACGTGTCCGCGCCGTACGGATGGACGCCCACGGCGAGATCGTGGACGATGCCGAGCGCCATGCCGGTGTCCGTCGCGCGCTGCTGGGCGGCAGCGAGCTGCTCGTCGAGGACCCACTGCAGCCAGCAGTAGAAGTCCACTCGCTCCCCGAGCTCCTTGCGGGCCTGCAATGTCGCGGCCGACGACGGATCCTGCAGCGCGTCCGGCCACTGCGACCAGATCGGTCCGTGCACCTCCGCCAGCGCGCACCAGGTAGCGAAGTCGAGCAGGCCGTCGCCCTCGCGGGTCAGGAACAGCTGGTAGTCGGACTCGCGGGCCGGACTACGGGACACGGCGTGCACCAGGGCGAGCGAGGAACGCTTCGCGTCCCAGACGGCATCTCGGTCCAGATGGACGTCGGCGGAGTTCAACGACCGCTGCAGCAGAGCGATGCGCTCCACGTCGGCGCGCACCGCGCCGGTGAGGTAGGCGTACTCCGGGACGAGCTCGACACGGATGTAGAGCGGGCTGACGAAACGACGGGTCACCGGCAGGTACGGCGAGGGTTCCAGCGGCGGCGTCGGTGACGGCGCGTGCAGCGGGTTGATCAGCACGAAGTCAGCGCCGAGCTCGTCGGCGCTCCAGCAGGCCAGCTCGGCGAGGTCGTCGAGGTCGCCGTGGGCCCAGGACCGTTTCGAGCGCACGGAGTACAGCTGGGTCATGAACCCCCAGCCGGATGCCTTGTCGGGCAGCGGCGTCGGCAGCCGGTCCGGCGTCACGACCAGCCGCGTCCCGGCCTCGGCGAGGGCTCCCTCGCTTCGGGCGTGCAGACTGTGCCAGCCGAGCGGGAGGTCCCCCGGGACCTCGAACGTCGCCTCACCGGTGAGGACCCCGTCGACCTCCCGCGGCTCCACCCAACGATCGACCTGGGCGAGCTCGACGCTTCCGCCGTTCTCCAGCTCGACCTGGACCTGGACGGCGTCCCCGTGCGGCAGGTGCACCGGGACCTGCGCGGTGTGTCCGGACCGGGTGACGACGATCTCGGGGAGCGGCCGGCGCCACGGTCGCTCCCGGACCTCCGCCAGCTCGCCCTGCACCGACTCGTCGGTCTCGGCCGCGACGCCGAGGGCGGCGAGGACGGTGACCACCGAGTCGTGGGGCACGTCGACGTGGCGTCCTTGCCAGTCCCAGAAGTCGGTCGCGACGCCATGGGCTGCGGCGAGCTCGCGCAAGGCGTCGCTGACGGGTGCGGCGACGTGGTCGGTGGGCTGCTGGGTCATCGTCGGAGGAGTCTGCCGCACGCCGGGTCGCAGCGACGAACCTGCAAGCCGGTTCAGGCGGTGGCGGCGCCCGCCACGTCCTGGCCGCCGTAGGCGTCGAGGTAGGGCGCCCACCGGGGATCCGAGCGTCCGGTGCCAAGGATGCGCCAGGCAGCGCCGGCCGGCTCCTGGGGCGGCCGCAACCGCCAACCGAGCTCGGCCACGGCACGGTCGGCCTTGACGTGGTTGCACCGCCGGCACGCCGACACGACGTTGCCCCACTCGTGGCCGCCGCCGCGGCTGCGCGGCACCACGTGGTCGATGCTGGTCGCGATCCGCCCGCAGTAGACGCACCGGCCGCCGTCGCGGACGAAGACCGCCCGCCGGGTCAGGGGCACCGGCCCGCGGAAGGGGATCCGGACGTACGACGTCAGCCGCACGACCGACGGGGCGCAGAGCGTGAGCGTGGCGCTGTGCAGCATCGTGTCCGAGTCCTCGACCGCGACCGCCTTGTGCATGAGGACCAGCAGCAGCGCGCGGCGAGCAGGCACGACGCACAGCGGCTCGTACGTCGCATTGAGCACCAGGGCATGGCCCACTCGCGCCTCCAGCGAGAGGCCCGGCACGTGGCTCGTGCCGGGTCGCGTGTGACCAGTGTCACCTGCCGGGCGCGAGTTCGCCACCGCACACGCGGACCGGGCCAGCCCTCTCGGGCGTCCGGCCCGTCCTAGGGTGGTCGCCATGAATCGGCCCGACTACCCCCTCGCCCCCCGGACCGACACCACTGAGCTGCTGCACGGCACCACCGTCGAGGACCCTTACCGGTGGCTCGAGGACTCGTCGTCGGCACCCACGCAGGCGTGGTCGGCGGCCCAGGACGAGCTCGTCGAGGCCCACCTCGGCGCAGCGGCAGGTCGCCAGCGGCTGCAGGCCCGCGTCGGTGAGCTGCTCAGCGCCGGCATGGTCGGTCCGCCGACCTGGCGTGGCCAGCGCCAGTTCTTCATGCGCCGGACCGCGGAGCAGGAGCATGCCGTACTGGTCACGGTCGACGAGGACGGCACGGAGCGGGTGCTGCTGGACCCAATCGCTCTCGACTCGACCGGCACGACCACCCTCGACTCGTGGCAGCCCTCCAAGGAGGGTCACCTGCTGGCGTACCAGCTCTCCGAGGGCGGCACCGAGGAGTCGGTGCTGCAGGTGCTGGACGTGGCCACCGGAGGCGACGTGGACGGCCCGATCGACCGGGCGCGCTACTCGCCGGTGGCGTGGATGCCCGGTGGCGAGTCCTTCTACTACGTACGCCGGCTCTCCCCCGACCTCGTGCCGGCGGCCGAGGCGCAGTACCACCGCAGGGTGTGGCTGCACCGGATCGGCACCGACGCCGCCGAGGACGTCCTCGTCTTCGGCGAAGGCCGGGACATGACCGACTACTACGGCGTCCACCTGTCGATGGACGGCCGGTGGCTGGTGATCGGGGCTTCGGCCGGGACCGCCCCGCGCAACGACCTCTGGCTGGCCGACCTGTCGACGAGCCCCGCAGCGGCGCCCGAGCTGCGCGTCGTGCAGGAGAACGTCGACGCCAGCACCGCTGTGCACGTTGGCCGCGACGGGCGGGCGTACATCTTCACCGACCGGGACGCCCCCCGAGGACGCCTCGCCGTGACGACGCCGGAGGACCCCACCTACGAGACGTGGGTCGACCTCGTGCCGGAGGACGACGAAGCGGTGCTGGAGGACTACGCGATCCTCGACGGCCCCGAGCTGGCGTCGAGCCTGCTGCTGTGCAGCTGGACCCGGCACGCGATGTCGGAGATCACCGCGCACCGGCTCGACGACGGCTCCCGCACCGGATCGGTGCCGCTGCCCGGGCTCGGCTCGGCCACCGGGGTGCACGAGCGCCCCGAGGGCGGCCACGAGGCCTGGTTCGGCTACACCGATCACGTGACTCCCTCCGCGGTGTTCCACTACGACGCCCGGCTCGGCCAGACCACTGAGTGGGCGACGGCTCCGGGCACGGTGGACCTGCCGGAGGTGCACGCGCGGCAGGTGGAGTACGCCTCGGCCGACGGGACGACGGTGCGCATGGTGGTCATCGCCCCGACCAAGGAACCCGACGGGCCACGACCGACGGTGCTCTACGGCTACGGCGGTTTCGGGGTCCCGCTGACACCCGGCTACAGCGCCGGGCTGCTCGCCTGGGTCGAGGCCGGTGGTGTCTACGCCATCGCCAACCTGCGCGGCGGTTCGGAGGAGGGCGAGCAGTGGCACCGCGGCGGGATGCGCGAGCACAAGCAGAACGTGTTCGACGACTTTCACGCGGCGGCGGAGCGGCTGGTCAGCGACGGCTGGACCGCGCACGACCGACTGGCCATCTCCGGCGGCTCGAACGGCGGGTTGCTCGTCGGTGCCGCCGTGACACAGCGACCCGAGCTGTACGCCGCGGTGGTGTGCTCCGCGCCGTTGCTGGACATGGTGCGCTACGAGAAGTTCGGCCTGGGCGCCACCTGGTCCGACGAGTACGGCTCCGCCGCAGACCCGGACGAGCTCGCGTGGCTGCTGTCCTACTCGCCCTACCACCATGTTCGCGAGGGGGTGGACTACCCCGCGACGCTGTTCACCGTGTTCGACGGGGACACCCGCGTCGACCCGTTGCACGCGCGAAAGATGTGCGCGGCACTGCAGCACGCCACCTCGGGCGAGCGGCCCGTCCTGCTCCGACGCGAACGTGACGTCGGGCACGGCGCGCGCGCGATGAGCCGGACCATCGCCCTGACTGCGGACACGCTGGCGTTCTCCGCCGCCTGGACGGGGCTCGATCTGTCGTGAGGGCCGTCCTCCAGCTCATCGACCTCAAGAGCTGCGTCGACGACACGACGCAGTCCAGCCTGTGCGACTGGGTCTACGACTCCACGGGCAACCGATGGCTCGCCGAGTCGTCCAACTGGCTGATCGCTCGACCGCTCACGATCATCGCGATCGTCGTCTTCGCGGTCGTCCTGCGTACCGTGATCGCCCGGTTGATCAAGCGGTTGGCCGCCCGCGCCGCCGAGGGCAACGTCCCGGGGGTGCTGGCCCGCGGGCGCGGCTCGGCGCTGTTCCACGACAGCCCGCTGCTCTCGGCGCGACGGGCGCAGCGGGCCGCGACCATGGGCTCGGTCCTCGGGTCCATCACGACCGGCGTCATCGCCTCGATCGCCGTGATCATGATCATCTCCGAGCTCGGAGTCAGCATCGCCCCGCTGCTGGCCAGTGCCGGCATCGTCGGGGTCGCGTTCGGCTTCGGCGCGCAGACCCTCGTCAAGGACTTCCTGTCCGGGATCTTCATGATTCTCGAGGACCAGTACGGCGTCGGTGACGTCGTCGACCTCGGCGAGGCGACAGGGGTTGTCGAGGCGGTCGGGCTGCGCGTCAGCCGGGTCCGTGACGTCGACGGCACGGTTTGGTACGTCCGCAACGGCGAGATCCTGCGCGTCGGCAACAAGAGCCAGGGCTGGGCCCGCGCCGTGCTCGACATCGGTGTGGCCTACCACGAGGACGTCGAGCGGGTGCGCGGCATCATCCTCGACACTGCCGTCGCGCTCTACGCCGACGAGGACTATCGCGACCTCGTGCTCGACGAGCCGGAGGTCTGGGGCGTGGAGGCACTCGACGCGGACGCGATCGTGGTGCGCCTGGTCGTCAAGACCAAACCGTTGCAGCAGTGGGCGGTTGCCCGCGCCCTCCGGGAGCGGATCAAGGCCGCCTTCGACCGGCACGGCGTCGAGATCCCGTTCCCGCAGCGGACGGTCTGGATGCGCGCCGAGGGCCCGGGCAGCGAGCCGACGCCAAGCGAGAGCGGCGACAGCGACGACCGAGACGACTCAGCACCGACCGCCGCGACCACCGAGGCGGCCAAACGCCCGGTGCGCTCGGAGTACACCGGAGAGATCCCGGTGGTGACCGACGCCGACGAGGCTCCGGTCGACGACATCCGCGGCACCTGACCCAGCCGGGCGAGGCGGGCTGGGCCAGGCGGTGGCGGCTCAGGCGAGCGCGGCGTCCAGCGTGATCGTGGTGCCGGTGAGCGCGGCGCTGACGGGGCAGTTCGTCTTCGCGCCCTCGGCGAAGGTCGCGAAGTCCTCCGCGGAAAGACCGGGGACGGCCGCACGGGTGGTCAGCAGGATGCCGGTGATGCCGGTGCCCGGGGTGAAGGTCACGTCGGCCTTGGTGTCGATGGTCTCGACGGTGTGCCCGGCGCTGGTCAACTCGTTTGAGAGCGCCATCGAGAAGCAGGTCGAGTGAGCGGCCGCAATGAGCTCCTCGGGGCTGGTCACGCCGTTGGGCGCCTCAGCCCGGGCCGGCCAGCTCACGTCGTACGTCCCGATGCCCGAGGAGTCGAGGCTGACCCGACCCTTGCCCTCGAAGAGCGAGCCCTCCCAGTGAGCATTCGCGGTACGCGTGGTGGCCATGTGGTCCTCCTGAAGTGTTCGGGGCACAACGATTCGTTGCACGTAGGCATGACAACATGAGCGCCGTGAGTATTCCGGCGGGCGGCGGCGCAGCCCCTACCTTCTACGACGCCGTCGGCGGCGCCGAGACGTTCCACAAGCTGGTGCGCGGCTTCTACTCCGCTGTGCCGCAGGACGAGGTTCTCGGCCCGCTCTATCCCGAGGATGAGCTCCCGGATGCCGAGCGCCGGCTGCGGATGTTTCTCGAGCAGTACTGGGGCGGTCCGCGCACCTACTCCGACGAGCGTGGCCATCCGCGGCTGCGGATGCGCCACGCGCCGTTCCGGATCGGCATCGCCGAGCGCGACGCCTGGCTTCGGCTGATGCGCTCCTCCGTGGACAACCTCGACCTGCACCCGGACGCAGAACGTCAGCTCTGGGGCTATCTGGAGATGGCAGCCCACAGCATGGTCAACAGTGACCACGACAGTGCCCGGCAGCCGTGACCCCCGTCCCCGAAGCATGGTGGCGGCACGCCGTCATCTACCAGATCTACATCCGCAGCTTCGCCGACTCCGACGCGGACGGCATCGGCGACCTGGCCGGGATACGCGCGCGCCTGCCTTACCTCGCGGCGTTGGGCGTGGACGCGATCTGGATCACGCCGTTCTACCCCTCGCCGATGGCCGACGGCGGTTATGACGTCGCCGACTACCGCGACATCGACCCGCTCTTCGGCACTCTTGCGGAGGCGGAGAAGCTGATCGAGGAGGCGCACGACCTCGGCCTGCGGGTCATCGTCGACCTCGTGCCCAACCACACTTCGGACCGGCACCGCTGGTTCCAGGAGGCCCTTGCCTCCCCACCCGGCTCGGTGGCCCGCGGGCGCTACCTGTTCCGTGACGGCCGAGGCCCGGACGGCACCGAGCCACCCACGGACTGGCTCTCGGTGTTCGGCGGGCCCGCCTGGGCTCGAGTGCCCGACGGTCAGTGGTACCTGCACCTGTTCGCACCCGAGCAGCCCGACCTCGACTGGACGAACCGTGAGGTCATCGAGGAGTTCCACGACATCTTGCGGTTCTGGCTCGACAGAGGTGTCGACGGGTTCCGCATCGATGTAGCGCACGGCATGGCGAAGGACCCAGCAATGCCCGACGTGGGTGAGGAGGCGGAGGACATCCTCGAGCCGACCACTCGCACCGACCACCCCTTCTGGGACCGCGACGAGGTCCACGACGTCTACCGCGAGTGGCGACAGATCACCGACTCCTATGCGGGCGAGCGGATGCTGGTCGGCGAGGCCTGGGTCGCCACTGCGGAACGACGCGCGAAGTACGTGCGGCCCGACGAGCTGCACACGGCGTTCAACTTCGACTTCCTCAAGGCGAAGTGGGACGCGCCGACGCTGCGCTCGGTCATCGACGCCTGCCGGGCCGCCGACTCCGCCGTGGGTGCCCCGACCACATGGGTGCTGGCCAACCACGACGTGACCCGTGAACCGACCCGTTACGGCGGTGGCCGGACGGGTCTTCGGCGGGCCCGCGCAGCCGCGCTGCTGATGCTGGCGCTGCCCGGCGGCGCCTACGTCTACCAGGGCGAGGAGCTGGGCCTAGAGGAGGTCACCGACCTGCCGGAGGACGTGCTCGCGGATCCGGCCTGGCAGCGCTCCGGGCACACGGTGCGGGGTCGGGACGGCTGTCGGGTGCCCGTCCCGTGGTCGACTGAGGGGCCGTCGCTCGGCTTCGGCGACTCCGCCCCCTGGCTGCCGCAGCCGCCCGAGTGGGCGCGGCTGTCGATGCAGGCCCAGTCGGACGTGCCCGGCTCGACCCTCGAGCTGTACCGTGCAGCGCTCGCATTGCGTCGCGAGCTGCTGACCGGCCAGTCCATGAAGTGGCTGGACTCACCCGACTCGGCGTTGGCCTTCCGGCGCGACGAGGGCCCCGCCGCGGTGGTGTGCCTGGTCAACATCGGCACCGAGCCCATCGAGCTGCCCGCGCACGAGGAGGTCCTGCTGGCGAGCGCACCCCTTGACGGCTGCCTCCCGGCCGGCACCGCGGTCTGGCTCAGGGTGACCTGACGGAGACGTTGTCGCCAGGGGCCGTTCACCGCGAGCCCTACGACTCCAGGTAAGCCGTGAGAAAGGTGCGCTCCTCCGGGCTCAGGCGCCGAGGCCGGCCCTTGGGGAGGTCGTACGCGACCAGGGTGGATGCGGCCGTTGCGAACACCGCCGACTCGTCACGCACCTCGTAGCGGATCTCGAACGAGGCACCCTTGACCTCGCTCACCCACATCTCGATGCTGACGCCGCGCGGGTGGAAGACGAGCGGAGCCTTGTACTCGATCTCGTGCCGCGCGACCAACACGCCGTCGGCCAGCGCCCTGGTCCCCAGCTCCGCGCCGAGAACGAACAGCATGTCGACGCGCGCCTCCTCGAGGTAGGTGAGGAAGACGACGTTGTTGACGTGGCCATACGCGTCCATGTCCGACCAGCGCGTCGGGCACTGGAACGTGTGCCTCGTCATGCGCCTGCGCGCTCCGGCTGCTCGTTGCAGGGCCTGGAGGCCCCCTCAGCCACGGGTGAGCTTGCGGTAGGTCGCGCGGTGCGGACGGGCAGCATCCGGTCCGAGTCGCTCGACCTTGTTGCGCTCGTAGGACTCGAAGTTGCCCTCGAACCAGAACCACTGCGAGTCACCCTCGTAGGCGAGGATGTGGGTCGCTACCCGGTCGAGGAACCACCTGTCGTGGGAGACGACCACCGCGCAGCCCGGGAACTCGAGCAGCGCGTTCTCCAACGAGGACAGAGTCTCGACGTCGAGGTCGTTGGTCGGCTCGTCGAGCAGCAGCAGGTTGCCGCCGATCTTGAGAGTCAGGGCGAGGTTGAGCCGGTTGCGCTCGCCACCGGACAGGACCCCGGCGGCCTTCTGCTGGTCAGGTCCCTTGAACCCGAAGGCCGAGACATAGGCCCGGGACGGCATCTCGACCTGGCCGACCTTGATGTGGTCGAGCCCGTCGGACACGACCTCCCACAACGACTTCTTGGGGTCGATGTTGCCACGGCTCTGGTCGACGTAGGCGATGCTCACCGTCTCACCGACCTTGATGCTGCCCGAGTCGGCCGGCTCGTCGCCGAGGATCATCTTGAACAGGGTTGTCTTGCCTGCGCCGTTCGGACCGATCACGCCGACGATGCCGTTGCGCGGCAGGCTGAAGGACAGGTTGTCGATCAGCAGCCGGTCGCCGAAACCCTTGGTCAGCTTGTCGGCCTCGACGACCACGCTGCCGAGGCGGGGACCGGGCGGGATCTGGATCTCCTCGAAGTCCAGCTTGCGGGTCTTCTCGGCCTCGGCCGCCATCTCCTCGTAGCGGTCCAGACGCGCCTTGCTCTTGGCCTGGCGGCCCTTGGCGTTGGAGCGGACCCACTCGAGCTCGTCCTTGAGTCGCTTCGCCCGCTTGACGTCCTTGGCCCCCTCGACCTTGAGCCGGGCCTGCTTGGTCTCGAGGTAGGTCGAGTAGTTGCCCTCGTAGGGGTAGGCCCGCCCCCGGTCGAGCTCGAGGATCCACTCGGCGACGTTGTCGAGGAAGTACCTGTCGTGGGTCACGGCCACCACGGTGCCGGCGTACTTCTCCAGGTGGCTCTCCAGCCACTGCACGCTCTCGGCGTCGAGGTGGTTGGTGGGCTCGTCCAGCAGCAGCAGGTCGGGCTGGTTGAGCAGCAGGGCACACAGGGCGACCCGACGGCGCTCACCGCCGGAGAGGACGGACACGTCGGCGTCCGGCGGTGGGCAGCGCAGGGCGTCCATCGCCTGTTCGAGCTGGGAGTCGAGGTCCCACGCGTTGGCGTGGTCGATCTCCTCCTGCAGCTTGCCCATCTCGGTCATCAGGTCGTCGCTGTAGTCGGTCGCCATCTGCTCGGCGATCTCGTTGAAGCGGTCGACCTTGGCCTTGATCTCGCCCATCCCCCGCTGCACGTTGCCGAGCACGTCGGTGCTCTCGTCGAGGGTCGGCTCCTGCTCGAGGATCCCGACGGAGTAGCCCGCGGAGAGCACGGCGTCGCCGTTGGAGGCGTGGTCCAGGCCAGCCATGATCCGCAGGACCGTGGACTTCCCGGCGCCGTTGGGACCCACGACACCGATCTTCGCGCCGGGGAAGAACGACAGGGTGACGTCATCGAGGATGACCTTGTCGCCATGGGCCTTGCGCGCCTTGCGCATCGTGTAAATGAACTCCGCCATGCCCGGCAGCCTAGTGGCGGTCACGTGCCTGCGGAGGACGCGCCCGGGCCGACGGGCGGGGGGACCTCGTCGACCCGGACGCGAGACCGTCACGCCGCGCTGGGCGCCGTCGCCTCCGAGGTGTCCGACCGGGCCGGCGCGGTGGACGACCCGGGACCGGGGGCCACGGTGCCTGCCTCCGCCTCCAGAGGGTCGTCGTCGGGCGGCAGATCCCGCCCGGCAGACGCGTAGGACGCCTTGATGAAAGTGCTGACGCCTCGGCTGAGGTCGTGGCCGACGGTCCACGCGTCGATCTCGACCGAGGAGGTGCGCACGCCGTCCTTGTCGTAGGAACGCACCTTCAGCTTGCCTTGCACCACGACGGGCTGCCCGACCTTCACGCTGTCGAGCACGTTGTCGCCGAGGTTCCGCCAGCAGGAGACCGTCCAGAACACTGTGTCGCCGTCCCGCCATGCGCCGAGCGCGGGGTCGTGGATGCGCTCGTTGGTCGCGACCCGGAGGGCGACCACCCGGGTGCCGTCACCCGTCAGCCGCAGAATCGGCTCCTTGGCCACGTTGCCGACAATCGTCACTGCCGTCGCTTTCACCCGGGTCTCCCTCGCGTCGCAGTGCGCATCCGGTGCGCCGCTGCCTGCTCACGACGATGGGGCCACCCGGCTGTCGCGACCAGCCGCGCACACCGATCTGGGGACGACGGGGTGAACCTGGTGCGGCTGTGGACGACGGGTCAGCCGGTTCCCGCCCGCTCGATTGACTCCCGGGCCCGCCGGTGCCGGGCCAGCTCCTCCTCGACCGGACCGAGCATGTGCGTCCGAGCCACCTCCTCGATCGCGGCGTACAGCCTGGACTCGGCCCGCTTTCGATGCCGCCGCGCGCCGGCCTTCGCCAGCGACCGGCCGAAGGTCGCCAGCAGAAGCCCGAGCAGCACACCGCCGACGAGCAGCAGGGTCGGGAAGGGCACGACCCCGAGCTCCGGGGTCGGCGGGTCGGGCAGCCGCAGATAGCTGCCGAAGGCGAGCAGCCCCAACCACAGCGCTCCCACCACGGCGGCGCCGATCAGCAGCCACTGCAGGACAGCGGCAGCCCGCCACCAGAGCGGGACACGTTCGACCCCGAGATCAGTCCCGACAACGGCGGTGTCCAACGCGTCGCGGACATCCGCCGAGCGGCCGGTCGCCGCCTGCTGGACCGAGCGTCGCCACGGCTCGGGCAGCCCGC